>NZ_BAAAHH010000004.1:0-19456 GCF_039525175.1 Actinocorallia libanotica | reverse complement strand
GCCCGCCCCCCCCGCCACACCCCCGCGGCGCCCCCCGCCTGCGCGGCGGTGACCGGCGAGACGCCCCGCGGCGGCCTCACCCGGACCGTCCCGCACGCGGGAAGTCCTCGCCGACCAGGGAGGCGACGATGCGGCCGCCCATCGCGACCAGGGGCAGGCCGCCGCCGGGATGGACCGAGCCGCCCACCAGGTACAGGCCTCGCCGGGGGCCGCGGTTTCCGGGCCGGCGCAGCGGCGCCATCGGCCCGTCGTAGGCGGGGCCGTAGATCGCGCCGGTCCAGCCGCCATAGCGTTCGCGCAGGTCGGCGGGAGTGAAGATCTCCACGAACCTGAGCCGTCCCGCCAGGTCGTGGCCGCGGGCGGCGAGCCGGTCCAGCACCAGGTCCCGGTAGGACTCGGGGCGCATCGGCCAGCGGGCGGGGTCGTGCGCGGGGACGTTGACCAGCATCGTCCAGTTCTCCGTGCCGGCGGGCGCCTGGGAGGCGTCGTCCACGGCGGAGCAGCCGATGTAGATGGTCGGGTCCGCGGGCGGGCGCCCGCGTTTGAAGATGTCGGTGAACTCCATGCGCTGGTCGGCGGAGAAGGTGACCGTGTGGTGCGCCAGGCCCTCGGTGCGGCCCTCCACACCGGCCAGCAGCAGGAACGCCGACGAGGACGGGGTGAGGGTGTCGGCGCGGCGCAGCCGCCGGCGGTCCGGCAGCAGCCGCGCGTACAGCACCGCCGCGTCGGTGTTGGCGACGACGACGTCCGCGTGCACGGTCTCGCCGCCCGCCAGCTGCACACCGCGGACCTTCTCCTCGTCGGCGAGGATCGCGTCGACCTCGGCGGAGAGGTGGACCTCGACCCCCGCCTCCTTCAGCAGCGCCGCCAGGTCCTCGGCCAGGCGCGGCAGCCCTCCGGGGACGTACCAGCCGCCCTGGTCGTGCTCGAGCGCCGGGATGCAGCCCAGCGCGGCGGGCGCCCGGTAGGGGTTCGATCCGGCGTAGGTGGCGTAGCGGCCGACGTACTGCCGCATCCTGGGGTCGCGGAAGTACTTGCGCGCCAGTCCGGCGAGCGTCCGTCCCGGTGCGACCGCCAGCACGTCGGAGATCTTGGCTCCGGCCCGCGGCCGGCCGAACAGCGGGCCGGAGAAGAACGTGCGCTGCGAGGCGTCCATGCAGCCGCGCGCCCACTGGTGGAAGGCGCGCCAGCGTTCTCCTTCGCCGGGCGCGAGCCGCTCCACCTCGGCGGCCATCCGCGCGGGGTCCCTGTGGGCGGGCAGCCATGAGCCGTCGGCGAAGCGGTAGTTGCAGAGCAGTTCGGGCTCCACGAGTTCGCGGGTGATTCCGAGGTCGGCGAAGACCTCGGGGAAGGTCAGCAGCGAAGGGCCCAGGGAGAAGGTGAAGCCGTCGCGCCGGTACTCGGCGAGCTTGCCGCCCAGGTTCGGCAGGCGCTCGTACAGGCGGACCTCGTGTCCTTGCCTCGCCAGGAGCAGCGCCGCGACCATGCCGCCCACGCCCCCGCCGACCACGACCGCCTCAGCCACGGCCGCCTCCGCTCCAGCGCTTCCATGCCAGTACCGTGAAGACGCCCATGGCGGTTCCTCCTGTCAGCGCGACCCATGGATCCGGGGGATCGAAGACCGCCGCGAAACCGATGGTCTCCATGACGGCCATGACCGTGTACAGGCCGACCAGGCCGGTGGCACCGGAGGCGCTCCGCCCGACGATGGTGTGGATCACCGCCATCACCACCGCCGACACCAGCAGCCAGCCCGCGAAGTTGCTCGACGGGACGTCCCGGTAGACCCCGTCCCCGGCCCACGACCACGCGCCCAGGCGCAGCATCTGCGGATCGAGGAACAGGTCCCACGCGGTCAGCGCGAGCGCGCCCGTCGCCACCCGCACCGCTCCCCCGCCCGGCGCGACCGCGTACGCGGCCAGCCCCATCCCCGCCCACGCCAGCGCCACGAGCACCGGGACGCCGCCGATCTGCGGCCACAGGACGTCCGTGTACGCGTAGTCGCCGAACGGGAACCCCGTCCTCGTCCCGACCCATTCCGCCACGAGGCCCACGCCCGCCACGGCGAGGAACGCCGCGAGAGCGGTGCTCCAGGACGCCGCCGCGGCGGTGAGCGCCACCGCGCTTCCCGCCAGCAGCAGGACGACCAGTCCGACCAGTCCGACCGACTCCGGGTTCAGCCCCGAAGCGACCTGCGCGGCCACCATTCCCGCCAGCAGCACCGCGCCCAGGCCGCCGGTCCTCTGCCGCACCGGCCACGCGGTGGCGACGATCCGTATCTCTCCCACCTCATGGACCGTAATAAGCCCTTGTTAAAGAGCTCCGCGCCCGCGCCCCCGCCCGGGTACACGAGACGGAAAAGAAGATCACTTCTCTCGGGGCGGGGGCTGGTTCACACCGCGCGAGGCCCTCGGCGGGTGCCGATGAGGCGCTGGAGGGCGATGAACCCGAAGAGGAGGACGCCGATGGCGATCCGGGTCCACCAGGAGCTGAGGGTCCCCTCGAAGCTGAGGATGGTCTTGATGACGCCCAGGACGAGCACGCCGAGCACGCTGCCGATGAGGTAGCCGGACCCCCCGGTGAGCACGGTGCCGCCGATGACGACGGCGGCGATGGCGTCCAGCTCCATGCCGATGGCGTGGGTGGGGTCGCCGGAGAGGGTGTACAGCGCGAAGAGGACGCCGCCGAGCGCCGAGCAGAATCCGCTGATCGCGTAGACCTGGATCTTGGTGCGGCCCGCGGGCAGCCCCATCAGCACCGATGACTGCTCGCTGCCGCCGACCGCATAGACGTTGCGGCCGGCGCGCGTCCACTGCAGCGTGTAGAGCGCGACGACGACCACCGCCAGGGCGATGACCGAACCGTAGGACAGGCGCAGGCCCCCGGGCAGGGTGAGGGAGTTGAGCGCGACCGCGTCGAAGAGCGCGTCGTCGATGGAGACCTGGTTCTCGCTGATGGTCAGGCACACGCCGCGGGCGAGGAACATGCCCGCGAGCGTGGCGATGAACGGCTGGATCTCGAAGGCGTGGATCATGTACCCCATCACCGCGCCGAACCCCGTGCCGATGAGCAGGACGAGCAGGACGACCAGCGGCGCGGGCAGTCCGAGCCGCATGGTCCCGATCGCGCACAGCATGCCCGACAGGGCGACGACCGAGCCGACCGACAGGTCGATGCCCCCGGTGAGGATCACGAACGTCATGCCGACGGCGACGACGATGAGGAAGGCGTTGTCGATGAACAGGTCGAGGAAGACCTGGCCGGTGCCGAAGTTCTCGTAGCGCAGCGCACCGGTGAGGAAGGCCAGCAGGAACAGTCCGAGGGTGACCAGGACGGGCACATGCCTGCTCCGGAGGGCGAACGGCGCCCTGCGTGCGAGGCCGGAGAGGGCGGTGGTCATGCGGTGACCTCCTGCTCGGCAGAAGCGGACGCGGGGAGCGCCGGCGGTCTGCGGCGGAACTTGGCGCGGAAGGCCGGGGACTGGAGCAGGCACACGACCGTCACGACGGCGGCCGAGAACACGAGCGTCGTGCGCGGCGGGATGCCCGCGGTGTAGATGGTGGTGTCGAGCGTCTGGATGATCAGGGCTCCGACCACGGTGCCGCTCAGGGAGAACCGGCCGCCGGTCAGGGCCGTGCCGCCCAGGACGACGGCGAGGATGGCGTCGAGCTCGATCCACAGGCCGGCCTGGTTGCCGTCCGCCGACAGCGTGTTGGAGCTGATCATCAGTCCGGCGATCCCGGCGCACAGCCCGCAGAACACGTAGGCGAGCACGATCAGCCCCGACGAGCGGATGCCGACCAGCCGGGAGGCCTCGGCGTTGCCGCCGACCGACTCCAGCAGCAGGCCGAGCGCGGTCCGCCGGGTCAGCAGCAGGGTGGCGGCCAGCGCCGCCGCGACGAGCAGGATCGAGAACGGAAGGCCCAGCCAGTAGCCGCCGCCGATCATCTTGTAGGCGCCGCTGTCGACGGTGATGATCTGGCCGCCGGTGATGAGCTGGGCGATGCCCCGTCCGGCGACCATGAGGATGAGCGTGGCGATGATCGGCTGGATGCCCAGCCGCGTCACCAGCAGCCCGTTCCACAGGCCCAGCAGCAGGGACGCGCCGACCGCCGCCGGCAGCGCGACGATCAGGCCGTGCCCGCCGGCGATCAGGTGGCAGGCGAGCGCGCCGCTGATGGCGACGGTCGCGCCCACCGACAGGTCGATGCCGCCGGTGGCGATCACCACGGTCATGCCGAGCGCGACGAGGATCAGCGGGGCGCCGAACAGCAGGATGTCGATGAGGCTGCCGTACAGGTGCCCCTCCCTGATCCGCAGGGACAGGAATCCGGGGGTGAAGGCCACGTTGGCCAGGAGCAGGACGACCCAGACCGCGACCGGCCAGAAGAGCGTGTGCCTGGTGAGTGCTGCGACGCGGTTCATCGGTCCGCGGCTCCGTTCGCGATGGTCTGCAGGATGCGTTCGGGGGTGAGGGTGCCGTCGTTGGCGAGTTCGGTCACCAGCCGGCGGTCGCGCAGCACCTCGACCTTGTGGGAGATGCGCAGGACCTCCTCCAGCTCGGCCGAGATGAACACCACGCCCATGCCCCCGCCCGCCAGGGAGACGACGAGCCGCTGGATCTCGGTCTTGGCGCCGATGTCGATGCCGCGGGTCGGCTCGTCCAGGATGAGCAGCTTCGGCCGCGTGATGAGCCACCGGGCCAGCAGCACCTTCTGCTGGTTGCCGCCCGAGAGGTTCTTCACCAGGGCGTGGGGGTGCGGCGGGTGGATGCGCAGCGCCTTGATGTACTCCTCGACGAGCTCCTGGCGCCGCCTCGGGCCGAGCGGCCTGGTCCAGCCGCGCGCGGCCTGCAGCGCGAGGATGATGTTCTCCTCGACGGTCAGGTCCATGACCAGCCCGTCCCCCTTGCGGTCCTCGGGGCAGAACGCCACGCCCCTCTCGATCGCCGCCCGCGGCGTCCTCAGGGAGACCACCTCGTCGCCGCAGCGCACGCGGCCGCTGTCGGCGCCGTCCGCGCCGAAGATCAGCCGGGCCAGCTCCGAGCGGCCCGAACCGAGCAGCCCGGCCAGGCCGACGACCTCTCCGGCGTACAGGTCGAGGTCCACGGGGGCGATGGCGCCGGAGCGGCCGACCCCCTCGAGCGCGAACAGCCGCTCGCCCCTGACCGCCTCCGGGGACTCCTCGTCGAGTTCCTCCAGCGCGGCCAGCTCCTGCCCGGTCATCTTGGCGACCAGCTCGAAGCGGCTCAGCTCGCCGATCGGGTACTCGCCGACGAGCCTGCCGCCCCGCAGCACGGTCACCCGGTCGCAGATCTCGTAGATCTGCTCCAGGAAGTGCGAGACGAAGAGGATCGCCACGCCGTCCTCCTTGAGGCGGCGCATCACGGCGAACAGCCGGGCGACCTCGCCCCGGTCGAGGCTGGAGGTCGGCTCGTCCAGGATGAGGACCTTGGCCTCCAGGTCCACCGCGCGCACGATGGCCACCAGCTGCTGGACGGCCAGGGAGTGGGAACCGAGCTGCGCGGTGACGTCGAGGTCGAGGTCGAGGCGGGCCAGCAGCTCCGCGGAGCGCCGCCGCACGGTCTTCCAGTCGATGCGGCCGAACCGGCGCGGCTCGCGGCCGATGAAGATGTTCTCCGCCACCGACAGGTTGGGGCAGAGGTTGACCTCCTGGTAGACGGTGCTGATGCCGAGCCGCTGGGCGTGCAGCGGGCCCTTGGTCACCGCCTTCGCGCCGTCGATGACCACGGTCCCGGCGTCCGCCTCGTAGACGCCGGTCAGAACCTTGATCAGGGTGGACTTCCCGGCGCCGTTCTCGCCCATCAGGGCGTGCACCTCGCCGGGGAGCAGCCGGAAGGCCACGTCGTCGAGCGCCTGGACGCCGGGGAAACCCTTGGAGATGCCGGACACCTCCAGGACGGGCCGTGTCATGCCGTCCTCCTCCTCGTGGGCCCGCCGCGGCCGGTCGCGGCCGCGGCGGGCGGCCGGATCAGTACTGGCGGGTGGGGAGGGCCTCCTTGGCGGCGGCCTGGTCGAAGACGGTCTCGACGGTGACGATGCGCTTGTCCACGTCCTCGCCGGCGTCGATCTTCTTCGCGACGTCCATGAGCTGGTCGCCCAGCAGCGGGCTGCACTCGACGATGAAGTTGAACCTGCCGTCGGCCAGCGCCTGCATGCCGTCCTTGACGGCGTCGATCGTGACGATCTTGATGTCCTCGCCCGGCTTGAGCCCGGCCTCCTCGACCGCCTGCATCGCGCCCAGGCCCATGTCGTCGTTGTGCGCGAACAGCACGTCGATGTCCTTGTGCGCCTTGAGCAGCGCCTGCATGACCTCCTTGCCCTTGGCGCGGGTGAAGTCGCCGGACTGGGAGGCGATGACCTTGAGGTTCGGGTTCGCGCCGATGACCTCCTCGAAGCCCTTCTTGCGGTCGATCGCCGGCGCGGAGCCGACGGTGCCCTCGAGCTGGACGATGTTCACCGGGTCGGCTCCGTCCTTGTACTGGTCGACCAGCCACTGGCCGGCCTTGCGGCCCTCCTCCACGAAGTCCGAGCCGAGGAAGGTCACGTACAGGGAGGGGTCGGAGTCCACGGCGCGGTCGGTGAGGACGACCGGGATGTCCGCGGCCTTGGCCTCCTTGAGGACGGCGTCCCAGCCGGTCACCACGACCGGGGAGAAGCCGATGACGTCGACCTTCTGCTTGATGAACGAGCGGATCGCCGCGATCTGGTTCTCCTGCTTCTGCTGGGCGTCGGAGAACTTCAGCTCGATCCCGGCCTTCTTCGCCGAGTCCTGGATCGACTTGGTGTTCGCGGTGCGCCAGCCGCTCTCCGCGCCGACCTGGGAGAAGCCGAGCGTGATCGAGCCCTCGGAGTCCGAGCCGGAGTCCGATCCGCAGGCGGTGAGCGCGGTCAGGGCCAGCGACGCGCCGGCCGCCAGGGCGATGAGCCTTCTGAACATGGTGACCTTCTTCTTTCGGGGGGAGGGCCCGGCGTGCCGGGCGAAAGGGAGGGGAAGGACGGATCAGAACCCCTGGGCCAGGCGGTGGTAGGCCTGGTTCCAGCGGATCTCCTTGGTGAACTGCCGCAGATCGGTGCCGGCGTCGATGGTCAGGAGCTCCACGCCGAGCATCTCGGCGAGGTCGCCGAGCTCCTCCGCGCCCAGGGCGGCGGTGAGCACCGTGTGGTGGGGGGCTCCCGCGGTGAGCCAGGCCTCGGCCGAGGTGGCCAGGTCGGGCAGCGGCCGCCACACCGCGCGGGCGACCGGCAGGCTCGGCAGGGGTTCCAGCGGCGGGACGATCTCGATCTCGTTGGCCACCAGGCGGAACCGCTCGCCCATGTCGGCCAGGCCGACGACGTGGGCGGGCCCGGGCGCGGCGTCGAAGACGAGCCGTACCGGGTCCTCCCGGCCCCCGATGCCCAGAGGGTGGATCTCCAGGGACGGGCGGGCGTCGGCGATGCTCGGGCAGACCTCCAGCATGTGCGCGCCCAGGACGACCTGCTGTCCCGGGGACAGGTGGTAGGTGTAGTCCTCCATGAAGGAGGTGCCGCCCTCGAGGTCGGCGGCGGCGGCCTTGAGGGTGCGCAGCAGGGCGGCGGTCTTCCAGTCGCCCTCGCCGCCGAAGCCGTGGCCGTCGGCCATCAGCCGCTGGACGGCCAGGCCGGGCAGCTGCCGCAGCCCGCCCAGGTCCTCGAAGTTGGTGGTGAACGCGCCGAAGCCGCCCTCGTCCAGGAACGTGCGCAGACCCAGCTCGATGCGGGCGCCGTAGCGCAGCGACTCGTGCCGCTCCCCGCCGCGCCGCAGCTCGGGCGCGACGGTGTAGGTGTCCTCGTACTCGGTGACCAGCCCGTCGATCTCCGCGTCGCCGGCGGCGTCGACCGCCTCGACCAGGTCGTTGACGCCGTAGGTGTTGACGCTGACGCCGAAGCGGAGCTGGGCTTCGACCTTGTCGCCCTCGGTGACGGCGACGTCGCGCATGTTGTCGCCGAAGCGGGCCAGGCGCAGCGTGCGCAGCTCGGCGGCGCCGGTGGCCGCCCGCATCCAGGCCGCCACCCGGACGCGCACCGACGGGTCCGAGACGTGGCCCGCCACGGTCTTGCGGGCCACGCCCAGACGGGTCTGGATGAACCCGAACTCCCGGTCGCCGTGGGCGGCCTGGTTGAGGTTCATGAAGTCCATGTCGATCGTGCCCCACGGCAGGCCGACGTTCGCCTGGGTGTGCAGGTGCAGCAGGGGCTTGGCCAGGGCGTCCATGCCGGCGATCCACATCTTCGCCGGGGAGAAGGTGTGCATCCAGGCGATCAGCCCGACGCAGGAGTCGTCGGCGTTGGCCTCCAGGCACACCCGGCGGATCGCGGCGGCGTCGGTCAGGACCGGGAGCCACTTCACCCGCGCCGGCAGGCCGTCGCCGAGCCGTTCGGCGATGGCCTGGGACTGCTCGGCGACCTGCCGCAGCGTGTCCTCGCCGTACAGCCCTTGGCTGCCGGTCAGGAACCACACCTCACGGTCGGTGGAACTCATCGGGGATCTCCTGGGAATGGTGACGTTCACTGGCCGTAGGCGTTCTGGTAGCGGTCGTACAAGGCGTCGACATGGCTCTGCTCCATGGGCAGGGGCTCACCGAGCTGGCGGGACAGGTGGACGGTGCGGGCGACGTCCTCGCACATCACCGCCGCCTTCACCGCCGAGCGGGGGGCGCCGCCGATGGTGAAGACCCCGTGGTTGCGCATCAGCACGGCCGGGCTGCGGTGACCGGCGAGCGTGTCGACGACACCTTTGCCGATGTCCGCGCCACCTATCAAGGCAAACGGTCCGACCGGGATCTCACCGCCGAATTCGTCGGCCATCGCGGTCAGTACGCAGGGAATCGGCTCGTCGCGTGCCGCCCAGGCCGTGGCGTAGGCGGAGTGGGTGTGCACCACTCCCCCGACGTCCGGGCGGTGCCGGTAGACGTAGGCGTGGGCGAACACGTCGCTGGAGGGCTTGAGCCCGTCGCCGACCGGGCGGCCGTCCAGGTCGCACAGGACCATGGCCTCGGGGGTCAGGGCGTCGTAGGGCACGCCGCTGGGCTTGATCAGGAAGTGCCCGTCGCCGGTCCTGGCCGAGACGTTGCCGGCCGTCCAGACGACCAGCGCCGCCTCGACCAGGACCTGGTGCAGATCCGCGAGCTCCTTCCTGAGCTGCGCGTATGCGTCCTCTGTCATATCGACCTCATAATGTTAGCGATAACATTCCGGGGGTGGAGAGGCGAGGAGGCCCTCGCCCGGGCGGTCAGCGGGATGCGCCGGTGCTCTCCCTGACGACGAGTTCGGGCTCCACGATGCGGCGCGGGCCCGAGCCCCCGTCCGAGCCGTCGCCGATGCGGTCGAGCATCAGGGCGAAGGCGCTGGTGCCCACCTCGCCGAAGTTCTGGTGGACGGTGGTGAGCGGGGGTGAGAAGTAGGGGGACTCGGGGACGTCGTCGAAACCGACGACGCTCACGTCCTCGGGGACCCGGCGGCCCGCCTCGCGCAGCGCGCGCAGCAGGCCCAGGGCCATGGCGTCGTTGGCGGCGAACACCGCGGTGACGGACGGGTCCCGGGCGAGCCGCTGGCCCAGCCGGTAGCCGGACCGGGCGGACCAGTCGCCCACCAGGACCTCGGGCGCCGCACGTCCCGCCTCCTCCAGGGTCGCCCGCCAGCCGGCCGCCCGGCCGTTGGCGTCGACCCAGCTGGCCGGCCCCGACAGGTGCCAGACGGTCTCGTGGCCCAGGCTGAGCAGGTGGCGGACGGCCCGGACCGCGCCCAGGCGCTGGTCGACCGAGGCCAGCGGGAAGGGCAGGTGCTCGGCCGCGCCGACCACCACCAGGGGCAGCTCGGGAGGCAGGTCGCGCAGTCCCTCGGCGGCCGACTCGTGCGGCGCCACGATGATGACGCCGTCGACGTTCTGGCCGCGCAGCCGGTCCACGCCCTCGCCGATCGTCCTGCGGTTGAGCTCGCTGAGGCTGACGATGCTGATCAGGTAGTCGTGCGCGCGGGCGGCGCGCTCGATCCCGTACAGGGTCGAGGCGGGGCCGTAGAGCGTGGTGTCGAAGCTGACCACGCCCAGCACCCCGGACCGGCCGGTCGCCAGGACGCGCGCGGCGAGGTTGGGCCGGTAGTCCAGTTCCCGCATCGCCGCCAGCACGCGGGACCGCGTCGCCGGCCGCACCCGCTCGGGGCTGTTGAGCACCCGGGAGACCGTCATGGCCGAGACGCCGGCGAGTTCGGCCACGTCCTCCATGACCGCCGAACGCCGGTCGCCGGGGCGCCCCCCGTTCCTGCCCTCGTCCACTCCCGCCCCCTTCCTTCTGTGGCGTGTGTCACGAATGTTTGCGCTAACCGATTCTGCTGTCAACCCTTCGCCTCCTTCGTAACGAGAAAAGTCAGCATTGACGGACTGGTTTGGTAACGCTAACAATCAGGGCTCACCCCAGCCGCAAGGAGGACACCGGTGAACCAGCGGGTAGTGATCGGCGTGGACTTCGGCACGCTGTCGGGCCGGGCCGTCGTGGTCGCGGTGGAGGACGGCTCCGAGCTGGGGAGCGCGGTGCTGGAGTATCCGCACGCGGTCCTCGAGAAGCGCCTGCCGTCCGGTGCCCCGCTCGGCGACGCCTGGGCGCTGCAGGTGCCGCAGGACTGGCGCGAGGTGCTGCGCCGCACGATCCCGGCGGCCCTCGCGGACGCCGGGGCCGCCCCGGACCAGGTCATCGGGATCGGCACCGACTTCACCGCCTGCACCGTCCTGCCCGCCGCGGCCGACGGCACGCCGCTGTGCGAGCTCGACGGCTGGGCGGACCGGCCGCACGCCTACCCCAAGCTGTGGAAGCACCACGCCGCCCAGGGGCAGGCGGACCGGATCAACGCCCTGGCCGCCGAGCGCGGCGAGCCCTGGCTGCCCCGCTACGGCGGGAGGATCTCCAGCGAATGGCAGTTCGCCAAGGCCCTGCAGGTGTTGGAAGAGGACCCGGAGGCGTTCGACCGCGCCGATCGCTGGATCGAGGCCGCCGACTGGATCGTCTGGCAGCTGTGCGGTCGGGAGACCCGCAACCTGTGCACCGCCGGATACAAGGGCATCCACCAGGACGGATACCCCTCGCCGGAGTACCTCGAAGCGCTGCGCCCCGGCTTCTCGAAGCTGCTGGCCAAGCTGGAGCACCCGCTCAGCGCGATGGGCGAGGAGGCCGGCGGGCTCAGCGCCGCCGGCGCCGCGCTCACCGGCCTGCCCGAAGGGATCTCCGTCGCGGTCGGCAACGTCGACGCGCACGTCACCGCGGTCGCCGCCCGCGCGGTCGAGCCCGGACAGATGCTCGCGGTCATGGGCACCAGCACCTGCCACGTGATGAACTCCGCCGTGCTCGGCGAGGTCCCCGGCATGTGCGGCGTCGTCAAGGACGGCATCGTCCCCGGGCTGTGGGGATACGAGGCCGGCCAGTCCGGGGTCGGCGACGTCTTCGCCTGGTTCCTGCGCTGCGGGCTGCCGCCGGAGTACCTGGCCGAGATGAACGAGCGCGGCATCGGCGGGCACGAACTGCTCACCGAGAAAGCCGCCCGCCAGGAGGTCGGCGAGCACGGACTCGTCGCGCTGGACTGGCACAACGGCAACCGCTCGGTCCTGGTCGACCACGACCTGTCCGGCGTGCTGGTCGGCGCCACGCTGGCCACCCGCCCCGAGGAGATCTACCGCGCCCTGCTCGAGGCCACCGCCTTCGGCACCCGCACCATCATCGACGCCTTCGAGAGGGCCGGCGTCGCCGTCGGTGAGCTGATCGTCGCGGGCGGACTGCTGCGCAGCCCGTTCCTCATGCAGATCTACGCCGACATCACCCGCCGCCCCCTGAGCGTCAGCGCCTCCCCCCAGGGGCCCGCCCTCGGCTCGGCCGTCCACGCCGCCGTGGCCGCAGGCGCGTACCCCGACGTGCAGGCGGCGTCGGCCGCCATGGGCAAGGTGCGCCGCAACGCCTACCTGCCCGACCCGCGGCGGGCCGATGCCTACGACGCCCTCTACGCCGTCTACACCGAACTCCACGACCACTTCGGCCGGGAGACCGACGCGCTCCACCGGCTGCGGCGGATCCGCACCGCCTCCCGCCCCGTCAGTAGGAGGTGACGCGGGAGCGGCGGAAGAGGAGGAAGCAGAGGTAGACGCCGCCCACCGCGCCCGTCATGACGCCCACCGGCAGGATGGTGGGCGCCAGGACGCGCTGCGCCAGCAGGTCGCTGACGGTCAGGAGCAGGGCGCCCGCCAGCGCGGAGGCCAGCACGTTGGGGCCGGGCGAGCGGGTGAGGAAGCGGGCCAGCGGCGGGGCGGTCAGCGCGATGAAGGCGACGGGGCCCGCGGTGGCGGTCGCGACCGCGGTGAGGCCGACGGCGACGGCCATCACCGCGAGCCTGGCGCGCCGCACGCGGACCCCGAGCGCCCGGGCGGTGTCGTCGCCCAGCTCCATGATGCGCAGGTCGTCCACGAGCAGGACCAGCAGGAGGCCCAGGGGCAGCAGGGCCGCCGTGAGCGGGACGAAGTGCTCCCAGCCCCGGGCGTTGAGGCTGCCCACCAGCCACGCGGACGCGCTCTGCGCCGCGTTCACCGAGGCGCGGCTGAGGAGGTAGGCGTTCAGCGCCTCCAGCATCGCGCTCATGCCGATGCCGACGAGGATCAGCTGGGTGCCCTGCGCCGCCCCGGTGCCGCGCATCGCCAGGAGGTACACCGCCAGCGCCGTGGCCAGGCCGCCGCCGACCGCGCCCGTCGCGATGGTGAGGGTGCTCCCGCCGAACACCAGGATGACCAGGATGCCGCCGGACGCCGATCCCACGGTGAAGCCCACGACGTCGGGACTGCCCAGGGGGTTGCGGGTGAGGGTCTGGAACACCGCGCCCGCCATGCCGAGGGCGGCGCCGACCGCGCAGCCGACGAGCAGCCGGGGCAGCCGCAGCTCCAGCACCACGAACTGCGCGCCGGGCGGCCCCGCCCCGTTCAGGGTGTCGATCACCTCGCGGGGCGTCAGCCCGAAGTCGCCGGTGCCCAGGGCGTAGACGGCGACGCAGCCGAGCGCCGCCAACAGGAGCAGGCCCGCCAGCGGGCCGCGGGTGCGAAAGCGCAGCCGCCACATCCGCCACATGCGGCCGGCCACGGCCACCGCGGTCACAGGCCCGCCGTCCGGCGGCGGCGCACCAGCGCGATGAAGACGGGCGCGCCGACGAACGCGGTGACGACGCCGGCCTCCAGCTCGCCGGGCCGGGCGATGACGCGGCCGACGATGTCGGCGGCGAGGAGGATGACGGGGGCGCAGATCATGGACAAGGGGAGAATCCAGCGTTGGTTGGGTCCGGTGAACAGCCGGACGGCGTGCGGGACCATCAGGCCGAGGAACGTGATCGGCCCGGCCACCGCCGTCGCCGCCCCGCACAGGAGGGTGATGGAGACGATGGCCAGGACGCGGGTGCGCGCGGGGCTGTCGCCCAGGGCCTGGCTGGTGTCGTCGCCCAGCGCGAGCGCGTCCAGGCGCCCGCTGATCGCCAGCCCGACGAGCGCGCCGGCGGCGAGGAAGGGGACGGCCAGCAGGATCTCGCCGGGGTCGGTGACGGCCAGCGAGCCCACCATCCAGAACCGCAGCTGGTCCGCCGAGTCGGTGTCGATCAGGCGGACGGCGGAGGTGAAGCCGATCAGGACCGCGCTCACCGCCATCCCCGCCAGGACGAGCTGGACGGGATTGGTCTTCCCGGTGGTCCCGCCGCGGCCCAGCGTGTAGACGAGCACCGTGGCCAGGCCCGCGCCCAGGATGGCGAACGCGGCGTTCTGCACGGTGCCCGCCAGCGGCAGGAACAGTCCGGTGGCGCCGACCGCCGCCGCGGCGCCGGCGTTGACGCCCAGCAGCCCGGGGTCGGCGAGCGGGTTGCGGCTGAGCGCCTGCATGAGCGCGCCGGCCAGGCCGAGCGCGGCGCCGACCGCGATGCCCAGGAGGGTGCGCGGGATGCGGCGCTCCCACACGACGATCGCGTCGTCGGTGCCGTCGCGGTGGAGGAGGACCTGCCAGACGTCCGGCAGCGGGATGGACTTGGCGCCGACCGCGACGCTCAGGACGGCGGTGGCCGCCAGCAGCGCGATCAGGACCAGGAGTCCGGTGGTGCGACGTGTCATCGTTCCGAACCGTCGTAGGGATGGGGGTGGGGGTCGTGGCTTCTCATGGTCGAACGGCTGTTCCCTCGGATCGGACGGTCCCGTCGGCCACCCGCACGGTGCGGGGCAGCAGCGCCACGGTCTCGGGCCGGTGCGCGATGACGATCAGGGTGCGCTCGGCGCACAGCTCGGCCAGCGCCCGCTCCACCCAGCCCGCGATCTCCGGGTCGACGTCGGCGGTCGCCTCGTCGAGCACCAGCACCGCCGGGTCGATGAGCGCGGCGCGCAGCAGACCCACGATCTGGCGCTCCCCGGCCGACAGCCGCTCGCCGCGCACGCCGGTCCCGGTGGCCAGCCCGGCGGGCAGGCCGGCGACCCAGGGGCCGAGGCCGAGCCGCTCGACGGCCCCGGCGACGGCCTCCTCGCCGGGGAGGCCCGGCACCAGGGCGAGGTTGTCGGCGATCGTGCCGGTGATGATGTGCACGTCCTGGGGGACGAGGGCGATGAGGCGGCTCAGCTCCTCTCCCGGCAGCTCGCGCAGGTCGGTCCCGCAGTAGGTGACGCGGCCGCGGTCGGGCGGGTACAGCCCGGCGACGACCTTGCCGAGGGTGGTCTTGCCCGACCCGGTGGCGCCCACGACGGCCACCCGCTCCCCCGGCGGGAACGCCAGGTCCACCGACCTCAGCACCTCGGTGCCGTCCAGGTAGGAGTAGCCGACGCCCTCCAGGACGAGTTCGCCGCGCGGCGGGAGCCGCTTCGCCGAGCCGCCGCCGCGCGCCGCCGGCTCGGCGCCGGGCGACTCCAGCAGGTCCAGCAGCCGGGCCAGTCCGGTGCGGGCCACCTGGAACTCCCCGACGAGCTGTGCGGCGTCGCCGATCCCGTCGAAGAGCGTCCGGCTGGCCAGCACGAACACCACGACGGTGCCGACGGTGACATGCCCCTCGATCGCCAGCCAGGCGCCCAGGCCCAGCAGCACCGCCTGGGCGAGTCCCTCGATGAGGCTGACGCCCTCGACGCGGACCTCGGCCCAGGACGTGCGCCGGGTCGCGGCGACCACGTCGTCGTTCTCCCGGCGCACCCGCCGCAGCCAGCCGGGCAGCGCCCCGCTGGTGGCCAGCAGCTCGCGGGCGGTGAGGGTCTCGGTCATCGTCGCGGCGACCGCCGTCTCGGCGGCGGCCTGCCCGCCGAAGACCGCCTCGGCCCGCCGGTGGAAGGACCGCAGCAGGTACAGGGCGGGCGGCACGAACACCACGGCGAGCACGAGCAGGAGGAACCAGGAGTAGACCAGCAGCATGACCGTCGTGAACAGCAGCGTCGCCGCGATCACGACGAGGTTCGGCAGGTCGCGCCGCACGAAGTTCGCCAGCTCCGCCACCTCGCCGGTGGCGCGGCGCAGCAGGTCGCCGGTCCGGTGCGCCTCCAGGAACCGCAGCGGCGCCGCGGCGAGCCGCTCCACCGCCCGCTCCCGCAGGTCGCGCACGACCTTCTCGCCCGCCCGCATCAGCAGCAGCTCGCTGTGACGGGTGAGGAGGATGTGCGCGGCGACGACGGCGAACAGCGCCACGACCGCGGCGGTCAGCGCCGCCCGGTCGCCCGCGGTGATCGCGTCGACGGCGCGGCCCACCAGCGGGGGCAGCGCGACGGCCGCCACCGCGCAGAGCCCGACGACGCCCAGCGTCACGCCCAGTGCGAACCGGTGCGGCCGCAGGTACGGCAGCGTCCGCCGGAAGGTGCCCTTCTCGGACGCCTGCTCGGCCAGCAGGATCACTTCCGCCATGACGCGCCTCCCGTCGGGGTGGTCTCGAGGTCCGCCTCGGACCCGTCCGAGGCGGGAGCGGTGTCCCCCGCCAGGTCGACCACGCGGTCGGCCGCGGCCAGGACGCCCTGCCGGTGGCTGACGAAGACGATCGTCGGCCGGGGGACGCGTTCGCGCAGCTCCGCGACGACCAGGCGCTCGGTGTCCGGGTCGAGGGCGGAGGTGACGTCGTCGAGCAGGAGCACCTCGGCACCGGTCAGCAGCGCGCGGGCCAGGGCCAGGCGCTGGACCTGGCCGCCGGAGAGCGTGGAGCCGCCCTCACCGAGCTCGGTGGCGTAGCCCTCGGGCATCGCCTCGATCTCGGCGTGGACGCGCGCCGTCTCGCAGGCCGCGCGCAGTTCCGCGGGCGTCGCCTCGCGGCCGGGGCACAGGTTGTGCGCGACGGTCCCCGACAGCACCAGGGGTCGTTGCGGCACGTAGGCCACGCGGGAGCGCAGCTCGGCGAGCGCCACGTCCCGCACGTCGGTGCCGCCGAGCAGGACGGCGCCCTCGGCGGGGTCGTCCAGGCGGGCCAGCAGCCGCAGCAGCGTCGACTTGCCGCAGCCGGTCGGGCCGGTGACGGCGACGAACTCGCCGGGGCCGGCCGCCAGGTCGCAGGGGCCCAGGACGGTGTCGCCGTCGTGGCGGACCACCACTCCCTCGGCCGCCAGGGCCGTGCCGCGCGCCTCCTTCGGCTCGGCCGGGTCGGCGACGGACGGGGCCAGGGCGAGGATCTCGGTGATCCGCCCCGCCGCGACCGCGGCGTTCCCCCGGTCGACGAGGCGGTCCACCAGGACCGTCATGGCCAGGGTGAAGATCGTCATCCAGACGGTGAACGCGACGAGGCCGCCGACGGTGATCCGGCCGTCGAGGGCCGCGTGGCCGCCGACCGCCACGCCCGCGGCGATCGCGATCCGGGGGACGGCGGGGCCGAGGGCCGCCCACGCCGAGTGGACGCGCGCCAGCCGCTCGGTCATCACCGTGACCTCGGCGCTGCGTTCGCGGTGCCGCTCCACCAGGACCGGGCCGCCGCCGATGCCGCGGACCGCGGCGCCGGCCGACAGCAGGTCCTCGACGGCGTCGGCCCGGGCGGCGTGCGCGTCCGAGAGGTTCTCCCCCGCCCGCTCGTACGGGCCGGGGAAGGCGATGTTGACGACGGCCAGCAGCGGCACCATCGCCAGCGTCACGCCCAGCATCAGCGGGTCGAGCCCCGCCACGGCCGGGAGCACGATGGCCAGGGTCGTGCCGATGACCGCCCACACGGGCAGCCCGAACACCCACATGCGGATCTGGTCGACGTCGCGGGTGGCGCGCATCGCCAGGTCGCCGTGCCCGTACCCGGCCAGGGCGGCGCGGTCGAGGCCGGCGACGTGGGCGGTGAGCCCGTCGCGCAGCCGCGCCGCGGAGCGCGCCCCGGCCATCTGCGCCTGCCACTGCCAGACCGCGAGGCCGGCGAACTGCAGGGCCGCGAAGGCGCACGCGATCGCGGCCCAGCGCAGCGTGGCCCCGGTGTCGCCGGGGACGATGCCGTCGTCGAGGGCGTGCTGCACGCACCAGGGCAGGGCCAGCAGGGAGCCCTGGCGGAGCACCCCGCTGACCGTGGCCAGGCTCAGCGCCCTCCACTCCCCCGAGACGGCCCGGCGCAGCAGGGCGCGCGCCGCACGGCGATCGGTCACGTCCCGTCCTTCGCCAGGAGGCTCTTGGGGCGCAGGTCGGTCCAGTTCTCCTCGACGTGGGCGACGCACTCGGCGCGCGGGGCCGGGCCGTGGACGGTGGTCCAGCCTCCGGGCACCTCGGCGAACGACGGCCACAGCGAGTGCTGGCCCTCGTCGTTGACCAGGACGAGGAAGACGCCCTCGGCGTCGTCGAACGGGTTGCTCATGGTGCTCCTTCGATCAGGTTCTCGATGATCGGCACGATCCGGGACAGGGGGTCCGGGTCGAGCATGTCGTCGTGGGCGCAGTCCACCCGGTGCTCGGTGACCGGCCCGGTGACGTGCGGCGCCCAGGTGTCCGGGGTGAGGGTGGCGTCGGCGGTCGCGGTGAAGCAGACCGCCGCGCCGTCGAACACCTCGAGGTCCAGCGGGATGGTCAGGGACTCGTGGACGGTCGCGGCGACCCGCCGCAGTGTCCGCTCGTCGAATCCGGACATGGGCCCCTCTCCGGCGAGGATCACCGTGACGGCCTCGTCGAGGGCGGCGGCGGACGCTCCGGCGTGCCCGGCCAGCCGGAGGAGGAACCGCGCCGTGTCGGCCTCGGTGAGGTCGGCCGGGTCGGTCTCGTCCACCGGGTAGGCGTCGAGCAGTGCCAGCAGCGCGACGTCGGCGCCCTCCCGCCGCAGCGCCGTGGCCGTGGCGTGGGCGAGCTGCCCGCCGTAGGACCAGCCCGCCAGGTGGTAGGGACCTTCGGGCTGGACGGCGCGGATGCGCCCTGCGTAGTACGAGCCCAGGTCGCTGATGGCCGCGGCCGGGACGACGGCTCCGCTGAGCCGCGGCGACTGGAGCCCGTACAGCGCGCGCCCGGGTGCCAGGTGCTCGGCGAAACCGGTGTAGGTCCAGCTCAGGCCGGTGGTCGCGGGCAGGCAGAAGAGCGGGGTGCCGGTGCCCTCCCGCAGGGTCAGCACCGGGTCGTAGGGGCCGGTGCCGCGGCCGGGGTCGGCGGGCGCGTCGCCGACCAGCCCGGCGAGGGCGGCGACGGTCGGCGCGGTGAGCACCTGGCCGACGGCGAGCTTCACGCCCAGGACCGTGCGCACGCGGCCGACGAGGCGCATCGCGAGCAGCGAGTGGCCGCCGAGCGCGAAGAAGTCGTCGTCGACGCCCACGCGCTCGACGCCGAGGACCTCGGCGAAGACCGCGCACAGGGTCTCCTCCAGCGGCGTCCGCGGCTCACGGGAGGGCGCGGCGGGCTCGGGATCGGGCAGCGCCGCGCGGTCGAGCTTGCCGTTGACGGTCAGCGGCAGCCGGTCCAGCACCGCGAAGGCGCCGGGGACCATGTGCCGGGGCAGCCGCGCCGCGAGCGCCGCGCGGACCGCGCCGGGATCGACGTCCGCGCCCGCGGCGGGGACGAGGTAGGCGGCGAGCCGCTCGACCCCGTTCCGCTCCCGGACGATGACGGCGGCCTGGGCGATCTCGTGCCGTTCGGCGATCGCGGTCTCGATCTCGCCGAGCTCCACCCGGTAGCCGTTGATCTTGACCTGGTCGTCGGTGCGGCCCAGGTAGTCCAGCAGGCCGTCCGAACGCCACCGGACGAGGTCGCCGGTGCGGTACATGCGCTCACCGGGGGCACCGAAGGGATTGGCGACGAAGCGCTCGGCGGTCAGGCCGGGACGGTCGAGGTAGCCGCGCGCCATGCCGACGCCCTCGATGTACAGCTCGCCCGGGACGCCCACCGGGACGCGGCGCAGCCGCTCGTCCAAGACGTGGGCCCTGGTGTTCCAGATGGGGCGGCCGACCGTGGCGGTCGCGCTGTCGGTGGTGCCGCCCCCGAGGGTGTTGATCGTGTACTCGGTCGGACCGTACAGGTTGTAGCCCAG
>NZ_BAAAHH010000003.1:37132-347900 GCF_039525175.1 Actinocorallia libanotica | reverse complement strand
AGGGCAACATCGGCGGCTACCGGCTGTCCGCCGGGACGGCCATGCCGCCGCTCCTCCTGGACGACGAGGAGGCGATCGCCGTCGCGGTCGGCCTCAGCGCCGCCGCCACCGCCGCGGTCACCGGCATCGAGGACTCCGCCCTGCGCGCCCTGGCCAAACTGGAGCAGGTCCTGCCCTCCCGGTTGCGCCACCGGGTGTCCGCGCTGTCAGCGGCGGCCGTCGTCCTCCCGCCGCGGGACGGCCCCGCCGCCGAAGCCGCCGTCCTCGCCGCCCTGGCCGCCGCCTGCGCCGGCCGCGAGAAGGTCCGCTTCGCCTACGCCAAGCCCCACGGCGACCCGGCCCGCCGCCTGGTCGAACCGCGCAGGCTGGTCGTCGTGGAACGCCTGTGGTACCTGGTCGCCTACGACGTGGACCGCGCCGCCTGGCGCTCCTTCCGCGCCGACCGCGTCAGCGAGGTCCACCGCACCGGCGTCCGCTTCCCCGCCCGCGACCTCCCCGGAGGCGTCGACACCCGGACCTGGGTGACCCGCGCGATGCCGCCCCGCGACGTCCGCGCCCGCCTCCTCCTCCACGTCCCCTTCGCCGAGGCCGCCGCCCGCGTCCCCGCCTGGCAGGGCACCCTCGAACCGGCCGGCGACACCGCCTGCCTCCTGCACGCCGCCCCCGACTCCCCCCGCCGCCTGGCCCACCGCCTCACCCTCCTCCCCGTCCCCTACACCCTCCTCGACCCCCCGGAACTCGCCGCCCACCTCCGCGAGATCGCCGAACAGGCCGCCCACGCCATCCGCCACCACTGACCCCGACGCGGAGCGCGCCGCATCCGCTCCGGGAGGCGAGGCCGCCTGCGCGCAGGTGCGGCGTTCCTTCCCCCGCGCATCACATGTTTCATAGGATGCGTCCATGAGCAGGCAGTTGTCGATCACGTTGCCCGACGAACTCGCCGAACGGCTTCAGGCCAAAGCAGGCAAAGGCGAGGCCTCGGCGGTCATCGCCAAGGCGCTGAAGGAGCATCTGGACGAGCAGGAGCGCATCCGCGATGTGATCATGTCGCGCCGACGCGCGGCCGAGGCGGCGATGAGCCCGCAGGAGCTCGCCCTGACCCGGACCGCCGTCGCGAAGATCTTCGGCCTGGCGGAAGGAGAGCTGCGCGTGCTCTTCGAGGAAGGCGGGTGAAACCGGCCACCGGACTGGTCGTCGACCACAGCGTCCTGGTGTCGATCGCCCTCGGCGGCCGTGCCGCGGTCATGGTCGACGCGGCCAGGACCACCCTGACCACGATCGTCGTCCCCACCTCGGCCCTGGCGACGGCGTTGCTGCACGACGACGTCCAGGCCGCGCTTCCCGCCCAGAACACCCTGTTCGAACTGCTGCGCTGGGAGCAGTGCGTCAGCGACGACCTGACCGTCGCCACCGCGGCGAAGCTCTCATCCCGGCTGTTCGGCGACGACCTTCACGAGATACGCGGCACGGCCGCGGCCCTCGCCGTCGGGCACACCGCGGCCGCCGCGGCCGCGCGAGGACTGGACCTGGTCACCTGCCGCGCCGACCTGTGGCAGTGGTATGCGGAGACGGGCGTCTACGTGCTCTGATCGCCGGTCGCGGCGACCGGGTCTCCGGTCCTGATCGGGCCGGGGCGGACGACGGCGGCGTAGAAGCCGAAGCAGGTCGCGCGCCCGAAACCCGGGACCTCCCTGCGGTGGTGGCGGGCGAGGGTCCGCAGGAGGGTCCGGTCCCCGGGGGCGCGGCCGTGGGAGAGGGACGGGATGACGCACCGGGGGGTGGGCACCGCGACCTCGATGACCGCATGGGATCCGATGCGGAGCCGTTGCCCCGGCTCGGGATCCTCATCGAGGCCGACGACGAGGTTGGGCCGGAAGCGGACCGGGTCGACCTCGGCTCCGTGTTCCGCGCGCAGCCGCGCCAGCGCGCCGGACGTGACGACGTGGAGGACGCCGAAGTCGTAGAACCGGCCGTCGCCGGAGCCGTCGCGGACGGCCACCGTCTCCTCGCCTCCGGGTGCGGCGTCGGCCCAGTCCGGGATCATGCCCGGCTCGTCGGGCCACCGGTGGTGGCGCAAGGCCCGCGGCGGCGCGGTGCGGGTCAGCCGCACCGGGCGGCCGAGGAGCGCGGTGACCGCCGCGTCGGCCTCCGGGCTTCCCGCGAGGACGGTCGCCGCGCCCGGGACCGTGATCGCGACCTCGTCCGGGGCCGCCTCCAGCCGGGCGCCGACCGCCAGCAGGCCTGCCCACAGGCGCGGCTGCTTGGCGCTGCCCACGGTGCCGTCCGCGTCGAGGCACGCCCAGGTCCGGTCCCCGGACAGGCCGTGCTCACCGAGTTCGGCCTCGATGAGGTCTTCGGCTGCGGCGGACTTGAGCGGATAACGCCGGATGCCCAGAACTTCCTCCATTGCACTGATCTTAGGAGGGGAAGACGCGGGAGTCCCGCCTCGTCGCCTTCCCGGGAGGGCGGACCGGGGAACCGGGGTCAGGGGGCGGGGCGCAGGGCGGGCAGGAGGGTGCCGACCAGTGCGTCCGGGGCCGCCTCGGCGGGGAGGCGGCCCGCCCGGACTTCCGCGGCCGCGGCGTGGATGAGGTGGTAGTAGGCGCTCACCAGCCATTCGACGGGCTGGTCGGTGCGGATCGTGCCTTCTTCCCGGCCCCGGTGCAGCAGGCGGCGCAGCGGTTCCATGGCCCGTTCGTGGTGGTCGCGGACGGTCTCCGGGGGGAGGGTCGCGGAGACCGCGGCGAACAGGCCCAGGTGGTGGTCGAGGATCCGCCAGGAGGTGCGGGTCAGGGCGGCCAGCGCCTCGTCGGCGGGGAGGGCGTCCAGGGCGGTGGTGTCCAGGGTCGCGCGGGCCCGGGTCATGGCGTGCCGGGTGGCGGCTTCGACCACCGCTTCGCGGGTGGGGAAGTGCGCGTAGAGGGTGACGCGGCTGACCTGTGCGGCGCGGGCGATGGCGGCCATGCCGACGTTCGGTTCGGCGCGGAGGCACTCCAGCGCGGCCTCGACGATCGCGGTGATGCTGCGCTCGGCATCGGCGCGGCGCTTTGCGGACGGCTTGCTCTCCATGGCGCAATCTTAACAGGGGTGTTCAGATTAGGCCGGATCTGTGCGTACGCTATCCCTAACACCAGTGTTCAACTTAGGAGTGCGTACGGTGTCCCACGAATCCCCCTCGACCCATGCCCGCGCGCATGCCCCCGCGCCCTCGGCCCATCCCCGCCGCGGACGGCTGCTGGCGGTGCTGTGCCTGGCGCAGTTCATGCTCATCGCCGACGTGACCGTGGTGAACGTCGCGCTGCCGACGATCGGCGCGGAGCTCGGCCTGTCCTCCGGCGCGCTCACCTGGACCGTCACCGCCTACACGCTCTTCTTCGGCAGCCTGCTGCTGCTCGGCGGGCGGCTGGCCGACGCGGTGGGGCCGCGTCGGACGTTCCTGGCCGGACTCCTCCTCTTCACCGCCGCCTCGGTCGGCTGCGGGCTGGCCTCCGGCGCCGGCGTGCTCGTCACCGCCCGCTCCGTGCAGGGCGTCGGCGCCGCGCTGATGTCGCCGGCCGCCATGGCCCTCGTCCTGACGCTCTTCCACGGCGCCGACCGCCACCGGGCGCTGAGCGTCTGGGCCGCGATCGGCGGCTCCGGCGCGGCGGTCGGCGTCCTGCTCGGCGGCCTCTTCACGGCCGGGCCGGGCTGGGAGTGGGTGTTCTTCCTCAACGTCCCCGTGGGGCTGCTGGCCGCCGCGGCCGTCACCGCCCTGCTGGGCCGCACGCCCGGCACCGGGCGCCCGGCCGCGCCCGCGCGCCCGGACCTGCCCGGCGCGCTGGCCCTCACCGCGACGCCCGCCCTGCTCGTCTACGGCCTCACCCAGGCCCGCGACCACGGCTTCGGCGACCCCGCCGCCTGGCTCCCCCTGGCGGCGTCCGTCCTGGCCTGCGCGGTGTTCGTGGCGATCGAACGCACGGTGAAGCACCCGCTGGTGCGCCTCACCGTGCTGACCCGGCGCCCCCTGGTCGGCGGCAGCCTGGTGATGCTGGCCGCCTCCGGCCTGCTCATCTCCGCGTTCTTCCTCAACTCCTTCTACGCCCAGCGCGTCATGAACGCGAGCGCGCTGGAGACCGGCCTGGCCTTCCTGCCGGTGGCCGTCGCCGTCGCCCTGGGCGCGCACCTGGGCGCGCGGGCCGTGCGGTCCCTCGGCTGGCGGCCGGTCGGCGCGGCCGGGTTCCTCCTCACGGCGGCGGGCGCCTTCCTGCTCACCGGCATGGACTCCGGCAGCGGGACCTGGAGCTCCCTGGTGCCCGGGTTCACCCTGTTCTCCCTGGGCATGGGGCCGGTGTTCGTCTGCGCCACGACCGCCGCGACCAGCGGCCTGCCGCACCAGGACGGCGGGCTGGCCTCGGGGCTGGTCAACACCGCCCACGAGCTCGGGGCCGCCCTCGGCATCGCGGCGCTGGCGGCTCTCGCCGGAGCGGCCCTGGAGGCCGGACCCGGGAACGGCGCGCCCGTGGACGCGGGCGGCTTCGGCACCGCCTTCACCGCCTGCGCCCTGGTCGCCGCGGCGGCGGCGATCGCGAGCGTGTTCCTGCTGCCCTCCGGCCGCCCGGATCCCGCGCAGGGACCGGTCATGGTCCACTGATCTCCGGACGGCTTTCCGGGAACGGATCGGTGCGTTCGCGACGCAGTTCTCCGGCATGAAAGTCAGCCGAAGGCAAAACGGAGCCGAAAACTCGGATGAATGGGCTTTCGGCTCCGTCGGAGTGTCTCCGTATGGCGGCCGGGCCGATCAGACGGACAGGGAGAGCCGTTCTCCCAGGACGGATTCGGCGGCCTGGACGAGTTGCTGCAGGCGGAGCAGCTCGGAGAAGTGGAATTCCGGGGCGTCGGAGCGGGCCACCAGGACGGCGGCCTCGACGGACGTGAGGGGCGCCAGGCCGTACTGGGTGCCGTCGGGGGTCTGGAAGGCGCGGTAGCGCAGGGGCTCCAGGTCGGCCGGCGGGTCGGCGGCCTCGCCGCCGGGGCTGGCGTGGACCAGCCCGCCGGCGTGCAGGACGCCCGCCCAGTCGGCGGAGAGGATGCCGGGAAGGGCGTCGGCGAGGATGCGCAGGCCGTCCTCCGGGCGGGCTGCGAGCTGGCCGATGAGGGCGACGTCGGGGTGCAGGCCCGGCGGTTCGACGGTGGGCCACAGGCCCTCGATCCGCACGCCGGGGACGGCGTCGAGGCCCGCGGAGATGCGGTCGGTGGGCGCGCCGGACGGCCAGGAGACCGTGATGTCGTCCAGGGCGCGGCCCGCCACGTTCTCCAGGACGGACAGCTGGACCACGTCGGCCCCGGCTGCTCCCAGGGTGCGGGCGACCTTGCCCAGGGACCCCGGACGGTCGGGAAGGCGAACCCGGATCCGCAAAAGCATCGGCACCTCCAGTAAACGTTCCGTTCCTTTATGTTGCCATATGCTCGTTTCAATGCTGTTACCCGTTCGTGTCATTTCCTCAAGATGGCCTATCGTGGAGGTCAACCGACCTATAGGGTTTCTCCACGTGTCCAGTAAGCCCGGTCCTCCAGAGGAAGGCCCGGCGTCCGAGGTGACGCCGGGCGAGCTGCGCGACGCCCTGCTCGGGCTGTCGGCGAGGCTGGAGCGCGAGCACGAGCGTGCCAAGCACCGTGAAGAGATCATCGACCGGCTGCACCGGGAGATCCAGCACCTGCGCCGGGGCGAGCTGCAGCAGCTGCACGAGCCCGTCCGGGGCGCGCTCTACCGGCTCTACGACCTGGTGCGCCGCGCCGAACTGGACCCGCCGCGAGGCGATCACGTCGCCCCTCTGCTGCAGATGATCGGCGACGAGCTCGCCGAGGCGCTCGGCCGCACCGGCGTCGAGCTCATCGAGGTCGAGTTCGGCGACCCCTACGACTCCGCACGGCACCGCCCCCTGGGCACCGAACCCGTCACCGACCGCGCGCTCGACGGCAGGGTCGTCGAGGTGTGCGCCGACGGGTTCGCCCGCGGGGAGCTCGTCGTGCGCAGAGCACAAGTCCGTGTCGGCAAGTATCAGGAAGACTGAGAGAACCGAGGGCATGGCGGTATACGGGATCGACCTGGGCACGACCTACTCCTGCATCGCGAGCATCGACGACGTCGGGCGGCCGACCGTGCTGCGCAACCTCGAGGGCACCGACACCACGCCCTCGGTGGTCTACTTCGAGTCCGGCGACAACGTCGTCGTGGGCGCCACCGCCAAGGACACCGCGGTGCTCGACCCCGACAACGTGGTCAGCCTCATCAAGCGGGACATGGGCCGCGACGTCCCCCGCGAGATCCACGGCTTCAACTACAACCCCGAGGAGCTGTCGGCCTTCATCCTGCTGAAGCTCGCCACCGACGCCCAGACGGTCACCGGCGAGGTCGCCCGCGACGTCGTCGTCACCGTCCCGGCCTACTTCGGCGCGGCCGAGCGCGACGCCACCCGCAAGGCCGGGCGCATCGCGGGCCTGAACGTCATCGACGTCATCTCCGAGCCGATCGCCGCGGCCGTCACCTACGGCGTGCTCAACCCCGAGGGCGACCGCACGATCCTCGTCTACGACCTGGGCGGCGGCACGTTCGACACCACGGTCATCGCGCTGCGCGGCGGCCACATCGAGGTGGTGTGCACCGACGGCGACCACGAGCTGGGCGGCGCCGACTGGGACGCGCGCCTGGTGGAGCACCTGGCCGAGCAGTTCCGCGCCGAGCACCCCGACGCGGGCGACCCGCTGGACGACAAGCTCACCGAGCAGCAGCTGCGCCGCGACGCCGAGGAGGCCAAGAAGGCGCTGACCGCGCGCAGCC
Source organism: Actinocorallia libanotica (assembly GCF_039525175.1). NCBI lineage: Bacteria > Bacillati > Actinomycetota > Actinomycetes > Streptosporangiales > Thermomonosporaceae > Actinocorallia > Actinocorallia libanotica. The sequence goes on along the minus strand of NZ_BAAAHH010000003.1, from coordinate 341,083 downwards.
AGCACACCGTCCGGGTGATGCACGACGGCCGCGTGGCGACCCTGGAGATCACCCGCGAGGTCTTCGAGGAGATCACCAAGGACCTGCTCGACCGCACCATCGAGATCACCGGCCGCACCCTGGACGTCGCCCGCGCCAAGGGCGTCACCGACTACGGCGACCTGGTGCTGGTCGGCGGCTCCACCAAGATGCCCGCGGTCTCGGCGCGGCTGGAGGCCGAGCTCGGCCTCTCCCCCCGGCTGCAGGACCCCGACCTCGCCGTCGCCAAGGGCGCCGCCCTGTACGCCTTCGAGGAGACCTTCCGCCGCCTGCTGTCGGAGGGCGCGCGCGAGGAGGCCGAGGAGATGGCCAGCCGCGCGGGCCTGTCGGCCGAGCAGCAGCGGCAGATCGCGGCGCGGCGCATCAAGACGGTGGCCTCGCGCGGCTTCGGGATCGTGGTGCTCAACCGCGACACCCAGGCCGAGGAGGTCATCCACCTGGTGCACGCCAACGACGAGCTGCCCGCCGGGCGCTCCTCGGACTTCTTCACCGTGCACGACGACCAGACCACCGCCGACGTGCGGGTGATGGAGCAGGCCGGCGCGATCGAGTCGCCCGAGCCGGCCGACAACAACGAGATCGCCACCGGCTCGGTGCGCGTCCCGCCGGGCAAGAAGGCGGGCTGGCCGATCTCCGTCACGTTCTCCCTGGACGCCTCGGGCCTGCTGCACGTCACGGCCGAGGAGAAGGAGACGGGCGAGCGCCTGGACCTGGAGGTGGAGGTCGGCGGCATGACCGAGGACGACGTCGAGGCCTCGAGGGCGGCGCTCTCGCGCGTTCAGGTGAGCTGAGGGCGTGTCGTTCGACGACGACTACAAGCAGCGGGTGCTGGAGCCCGCTCGGGCGGCCGGCGACCAGCCGCCCGAGGACCTGCGCGCCCGGTACGTCCTGACCGAGCCGCTCACGCCCGAGGCGGTCACCGCGCGGGTCAAGCAGGTGCGCCAGTGCTGGCGGCGTTCGCGCGGCCAGCTGAAGTACCGCAAGCTCATCGACCGGCTGGAGGCCGAGCACCGCGCGCTCGGCCCGGTCTTCTCCGCCGCCGAGCAGGGCGACCTCGGGCCGCTGCGGCAGCGGCTGCGCGGCGGCGACGAGCGCAACGCCCAGCGCAGGGCCGAGGTGCGCAACCGGCTGCTGGACGCCGCCGGGCCGCTGCGGGTGCTCTCCCCCGCCGAGTGCTCGGCCATCGGCAAGGCGGGCGGCGTGTCGGCGGCGGAGCTGGCGCAGCTGCTGCGGATCGACGGCCTGGAGGTGCACGACCCCGACGCGCTGCCGGCCGCCCCGCCCTACCCCGGTTACGGCAAGGCCCGCGAGTCGCTGGAGGTGCTGGGCGCCCGCACCATGCTGGCGTTCCTGCTGGGCAGCGACAGGATCGGCAACGTCCGGCTGTTCGGCGGGGTGTCGGCGGGCGGCATGCCGATCGACAGGGCGGGCGCGGAGCGCGCGCTGGAGCGGGTGTCGGGCGAGTGGGCGCGGCGGCCGCGCGACACCAGCGCCACCCACGCCGAGACGGTGCTCATCGCGCTGCGCACCGCGCTGCGCGAGGACCTTCTGCACGATCTGCTGGGCTACGACTTCATCGCCCGGCTGCGGGAGCGGCGCGAGCAGCGCGCCTCCGACCAGGCGCTGATGGACTTCGCGGTGCGCGGCCTGGGCGTCGAGCCGAACGAGGCGCGGCGGCTGGTGTTCGCGGTCAGCCGGGAGGGCGGCGCCCCGGCGGGCCCGGCGGGGCGGATGCGCGAGCTGCTGGAGGCGGGCAACGCGCACGCCGCCGCGCTGCTCGCCGACGGCCTGGGCGAGCACGAGCTCCCGCCGGAGGCCGCCGAGGCGCGGCAGCGGGTGGCGACGGCGTCTCGGCTGCTGGACGAGGCGCAGGAGCTGACCGACGCGGGCGACTCCGACGGCGCGTGGGACCGGCTGGAGGACGAGCTGCTGCTGGCCGCCGACCTCCCGGGGCTGCGCGAGCACCAGCGGCGGCTGCCTCCGCTGCCGCCCACGGACGTGGCGGCCGAAGTGGACGGCGCGTCGGTGCGCCTGTCGTGGCGGCCGTCGCCGTCCAGGGCGGGCCGCGTCCTGCACGAGATCGTCCGCAGGCCCGGCCGTCCGCCGCGCGACTCCGCCGACGGCGAGCCCGTCCCGGCCGTGGACGGCGAGCCGCCGGTGAACGTGCCGCTCTTCTACGCGGTGTACGCGCGCCGCGGCGAGGCGACGTCCGAGCCGGTGTGCGCGGGGCCGGTCGTGCTGCGCCCCGAACCCTCACGGGTGGAGCTCGCCTCGGGGGACGGGATGGTCACCGGCCGGTGGGAGTGCCCGCCGGAGGCCGCCCGCGTGGACGTGCTGCGCGACGGCGAGCCCGTCCCGGCCGGACGGGAGGGCTTCACCGACCGCGGCGTCCGCAACGGCGTGACGCACCGGTACCGGGTCTACGCCGTCTACATCGACGGCGTCGAGGAGATCGAGACGCCCGGCGTGCTCGTCACGGCCACCCCGCACGCGCTCCCCGACGCCGTCACCGAGTTCGCCGTCGAGCCGTACGCGCAGGACAGGCTGCTGCTGCGCTTCCCCATCCCCGCGCACGGCCTGGTGGAGGCGCTGCTGCTGGTCCGCGAGCCGCCGTGGCCGGCGGGCGCCCTGGTGCCGGTGGACGAGCTTCCCGCGCGGCGCGTGGAGTCCACGCCGCACGCGCGGGGCCTGGTGGTGCGGCCGGGTGCCAGCGGGGTGCTCGTGGTGGTGACGGTCGCGGGGACGAGCGCGGCGGTCGGGGCGTTCCGCCGCCACGTGGACCTGCCCGCGCCGACCGGGCTGACGGCGGTGCGCCGGGGCGAGGAGGTCGAGGTCGGTTTCGGCTGGCCCGGCGACGCCGCCGCCGTCGCCGTCACGTACGAGATCGCCGGAGGCCCGGCCAGGCGCATCGGCGTCTCGCGCGCCGCCTACACCGCGGGCGGCGGCGTACGCCTGCCCGTCCCCGAGGGCGAGCCGGTTCGCGTCGGCGTCGCCGGGACCTCCGAGCAGGGCGGCACGGTGCTCACCGGCCCCGCCGTCACCGCCGACGTCGCGGCGGTGCCCGTCGTCCGCTACGACCTGGCCGTCACCGGCCCCCTGTGGAAGCGGACGCTGGCGCTCACCCTCACCTGCGACAGGCCGGTCCGGCTGGCGCGGCTGGAGCTGGTCGTCCGCGACGGCCGCGTCATGCCGCGCGATCCCTCCGACGGCGAGCCGCTGGAGGTCTGGGAGGATGTGGACCTGCCGGACGAGGCCGTCCTGCGGGTGCCCCTGCCCAAGCGTCCCGGGCCGTTCTGGTTGCGGTGCTTCGCCGGGACGGACGTCGAGCTCGCCGACCCGCCCGTCCGCCGACTCCAGCAAGGCGCGTGATGAGAACCGAGAGAATCCACCGAGCGCGGGCCCGCGGGCGCGACACCGTCACCTGCCCGTACTGCTTCGCGGTGTTCGGCCGCGCCCAGATCGCCTACCGGTGCCTGGGCCGGGCCGGGCGCGGCAACGGCTGCGACCCGCGCCTGGACGCCGAGCTCGCCGCCTACCTGGGCACCCAGGCGGGCGCGGTGCTGCCGCCGGTGTTCTCCGGGCGCGGCGCGCGGGCCGCCTGCCCGGACTGCGGGCGCGAGAGCGGCCGCCGGGTCTGCCCCGGGTGCCACCACGAGCTCGCCCCCGCCTACTGCGACACGCCCGGCCGGATCGTCGCGCTGGTCGGCGCGAAGAACGCCGGGAAGAGCACCTACGTCGCGGTGCTGCTGCACGAGCTGCGCAACCGGGTCGGCACCGAGCTCGGCACCTCGCTGGTGGCCTGCGACGACCGCACCATCGAACGCTACAAGCGCGACTTCGCCCGTCCCCTGTTCGACCGGCAGCGGCTGCTGCCCACGACGCCGAGCGCGGTGACGGCGCCGCGCGAGCCGCTGGTGTTCTCCCTGTCGCGGCGGGTCCGCGGCCGGTTCACCAGCCGCACCGAGGCGCTGACGCTGGTGCTGTTCGACACCGCGGGCGAGGACCTGCGCAGCCGCGAGGTGCGCGACCTCCACCTGCGGTACCTGGAGGCCGCCGACGCGATCCTCTTCCTGGCCGACCCGCTGGAGCTGGCGGGCGGCGGCGCCGACAGCGAGCCGCTGGACGTGCTGGCGCGGGTGACCGAGCCGCTGCGCCAGCGCTACGGCCTGGCGCCCAAGGACCGGCTGAAGGTGCCCGCCGCGATGGTCCTCACCAAGATCGACGCACTGGAGCCGCCCCGCCAGTCGGCGCTGCGCCGCGCCCGCCACCGCGCGGGCGTCCTGGACGCCGACGACAGGGCCGCGGTCGACGCCGAGGTCAGGGCGCTGCTGCACGGCTGGGGCGCGGGCGACCTGGACCGCTACCTGGACCAGAACTACGCCGAGTACCAGCTGTTCGGGGTGTCGGCGCTGGGCGGTGAGCCCCGGGACGACCAGGTCGCGCCCGGCGGGGTGCGCCCGCACCGGGTCGAGGACCCGCTGCTGTGGCTGCTGCACCGGTTCGGGATGCTGGACGGCTGATGGCCTGGCAGCTGCACTACACCTCGGCGCGCTCGGCGGAGCACTCGGGCTTCCAGTTCACCGCCGTCTCCCCGGGGCTGCCGCCCGGCGCCGAGGCCGCGGTCTCCCCGTACCTGGGCTACCTGCCGCCGCCCGACGCCCCGGCCTCGCCCGGCGCCGCCGAGCTGGCGCGCTTCCCCGTCGCGTTCGGCTACGACGTCATCGGAGAGCGGCGGCTCCTGGTGCGCTCCCGCTACCTGGGGCGCGACTATTCAGGACGGTTCGGCAACTTCCTCGCGCACGCCGTGGTCGCCGACCCGGCCGAACTGGAGGGGCTGCGGCCGATCGAGTTCTGGCGGGCGCCGTTCTGGGCCGACTCCCCGGGCGCCGACCTGCCCGGCGCGGACCTTCCCCTCCTGGAGTACCCGCCGCCCGGCGACGCCTTCGACCCCGAGGCGCTCGGCCGCTGGCTCGCCGCGCTCGACCACGACCCCTACTCCCGGCTGGCCGCGCTCGTCGACGCCGTCTGCACCACCTCCGAGCGCCTCGTCCTGGTCTCCCCCGACACCGAGGAGACGGCCCGCTGGATCGCGGTCCTGTCGTACTCGCTGCCCGTCCCGCGGGCGGCGCTGCTGTCGTTCACCACCTACACCGCCGACCCCGTCGCCTGCCCGCACCGCGTCGCCGGCACCACCCCGGACGTCTGGGCGTCGCTGCGCACCGACCAGACCGCGCACCGGCTCGACGCGCCGGCGCCCGAGCACGGGCCGAGCCGGTACGCCGCCGCCGTCACCGACGCCTGGCGGGCGCTGGACCTGGAGGGACTGGACGGCCTGGCGGAGCTGGCCGAACTCGGCGAGGACGCCTTCGAGGGCGCGGCGGTGCTGACGGCGCTGTGCCTCGGGGAGGCCGCGGACGAGGAGGCGCAGGCGCTCGCCCTCCCCCTCGTCCGGCATCCGGCGCTGCCCGCGTGGGTGTGGACGCGGCTGCCCATGGACGATCTGGGCTTCGACCTCGCGGCGGCCGTCAACCGGCACTGCCCCGAGGACGTGCTCGCGCGTGCCGCCGGGGAGCGGTGCGCCCGCCTCGTGCTGGCGACGCCCGCGCTGCGGTCCAGGACCGGCGACTTCGCCCTGGACGATCCCGCGGAGCTCGTGTCGGGGCTGGGACGGCAGCTGGCCGGGGCGCCGAGCCTGCCGGCGCTGGCGGAGCTGACGGTCGTGGCCGAGCGGCTGGGCGTGCCGGCCGTCCCGGAGACGACGCGGCGCTGCGCGTTCCTCCTCGTCAACCCGCGCGGCGACCGGGCGGCGGTGGCGCCCCAGGACGTCGTCACGGCCGTCGAGACCGTCGCCGGCACGGCGAGGCGCGCCCTGCTGGCGGGCGTCGTGGACGGGCTCGAACGCGGCGGCGCGCTGCTGCGCCGCGAGGTCCTGACCGGCCTGGTCTGCGACCGGCTCGCCGGCCTCGCCGGGGAGTGCCCCCTGCGGCGGGCGCCGGAGGTGGCGCTGCACCTGCTGCGCTCCCTGGCCGCCCGGCACGGCGTCCTGGGCGAGCCGACGCTCCGCCTGGCCGAGGCGCTCCCGCACAACAGCGCGGCCGAAGGGCTGCTCGCCGCCCGCGACGTCCCCGGCGAACACGACCCGCAGGCCGCGGCGCGCACGCTGGAGCGGATCGGCGGAGCGCTCTCCGGACCCGCGGTCCAGGCGGTGGCCGACGCGCTCACCGGCCGCTCCCCCGCCTTCCGCGCCGCCCTCGTCTCCGCCTCGGCCGAGCGGCCCCGCGACCTCCTCCTCCACCGCTGGATGGAGACGGCGCGCCAGCGCTCCGAACGGTTCGAGCTCGTCGGCGTGGCGCTGCGCGCCCCCGGCACGCCCCTTGACGGATGGGTTCGCGAACAGTTGCGAAAACGGTTCACCCTGTTGCAGTTGGAGACCTACTTCCGGGACGATCAGAAACTCCGCGCGGCCCTCCGAGAGCTCCGGGAGTAGGTCATGCAGCAGATCCTCTGGATACTGGGCGTCGTCGCCTGGGCGCTCATCATGTTCGCGGGATTCGTCTACCTCTTCCTCCCGCTGTTCGCGCTCACCCTCGCCTGCGTGACGCTCGCCGCGTTCGCCTACTACTACGCCGCCGCCTGCCGGACGCTGCTGCCCGCTGGCACCGAGGGCCCGTCCCCGGTGCGCCCGGCGGACGGGGTGTACCGGCACTACCTCATCGGCCAGGTCTGGCAGGACTGGCGGGTGCTCGCCGGGAACGTCGCCCCCCGCGTCTACCGGGGGGCGGAGCGGGCGGTGCGCCGGCTCACCTCCTTCATGACGGCGGGCTGGTGGGGCGCCTTCCTCTTCCCCCTCTGGGCGGCGCTGTGCGCCGGGATCGTGCTGGCCGCGGTGCCGGTGGCACTGATCGGCGTCGTGCTCGCGCTGCTGTACGGGGTGGTCGCGCTGGTCGGGCTCACCGGCTGGCTGGTGTGCGTGGCGCTGATGGCGGGCGTCGAACGGCTGTTCATGGCCTCCGGGCGCATCCTGCAGACCTGCCCCCACCCCAGCTGCTACCGGCGCATCGGGCTGCCCGTCTACGCCTGCCCCCGGTGCAAGCGCAGGCACCACCGGCTCGTCCCGTCGACGGCCGGGGCGTTCCGGCACGTGTGCGAGTGCGGGACGCGCCTGCCCACGACGGTGCCGCTGGGCCGCTACCGGCTCACCGCCTACTGCCCGCACTGCTCCGGACGGCTCCCCGACCGCATCGGCCGGGTGCGCGTGGAGCCGGTGCCGTTCATCGGCGGGCCCGCCGCGGGCAAGACGACCTTCATGTTCCTGGCGATCCGGGCGCTGCACGCCCGCACCCGGGAGGCCGGGGGCGCCCTGGCGTTCGTCGAGCAGCGCCACCAGCACGCGTACGCCAGCGCCGTCGCGGAGTTCGCGAGCGGCCGGCAGCTCGCCAAGACCGGCCCGGAACTGCCGCTGGCGACCATGCTGGACGTGGAGCCGCCCGGGAAGCGCCCCCGCATCCTGTACCTGTTCGACCCCGCCGGCGAGCTGTTCACCGGCGCCGCGCAGGTCGAGTCGCTGCGCTACCTCGACCACAGCGAGGCGCTGGTCTTCGTGCTCGACCCGTTCGCGCTGCCGGAGGTCCGCCGGACGCTGACCGACGGGGAGCGCTCCCTGCCCGTCGCGACGTCCGACGAGGACCCCTCCGACACCCTGCAGCGGGTGCTGAACGACCTGCGCTCGCGCCCCGACCGGGGCAGGCAGCGGCGCGTGGCCGTCGTGGTCACCAAGGCCGACCTGCTGGCGCGCACCTCGATCGGCCGCGACCTGTACGCCGACCCGCGCGCCTGGCTGGACTCCCTGGGCCTGGGCAACACCCTGCGCACCCTGGACCAGCTCGCCGAGGAGGTGCGCGTCTTCCCGTCCGGCCTGAACACCCCGCCCGCCCACCTGGCCTCCCTCGTCGGCTGGGTGGCCGGCCTGCCGCTGGCGTCCCGCGACGGCGCGCCCGCGACGCCGCCCCCCGACCTGGCCGCGGTCCCGCCGGTGCTCCCGCTGCGCGACCCGTGGCGCCCCAAGGGCCGCGGCGCCGGCCTGGTCCCCCTCGGCCACCAGGCCGGCCGCTGGGCGATCCTGGCCGGCCTGTCGCTGCTGACCCTCACCGGCGTCCTGAGCGGTCTGCACTACCTGCCGATCTGACGATTCCCGAACCACGGCGCGTGCCGGAGCGTCACACTGAGCAAAGGTGCAGGCACCCGCTCACGTCGACCGTCCGGGGAGGACCGCGATGCCCGCCGAGAACCAGCCGGACTCCCCCGTCCCGGAATCCGCCGTGCCCCCGCCCGCGACCGCCCCCGAGGCGCTCCCCGAGCCCGCGGAACCCGCCGAGGAGCCGGCGGCGCCGATGTCCCTGCGCTCCATGGTGCTGCTCGGCGGCCTGATGAGCGCGGGCGTGGCCCTGATCCTCGGCCTGACCCTCCTGGTCGGCGGCGTCCCCTCCTCCGGACCCGGCGGCCGCCCCGACACCGCGGGCACCGTGCCGTCCCTGACCGGCCGGAGCCTCCCCGAGGCGACGGCCGCCCTGGCCGACCGCCGCCTGGCCATCGGCTCGGTCGTCCGCGTCCCCTCGTCCCTGTCCCCCGGCGAGGTCGTCCGCACCACCCCCGAGGCCGGCTCCCCGGCCCCCGAAGGCACCACCGTCACCCTCTACGTCTCCGGCGGCACCGGCGACGAGCGCTCCCACGCCGAGGTCACGGTCCCCTACCTCCTGGGCGTCGAAGGCCGCCGCGCCCAGCAGGTCGCCCGCCAGCTGGGCCTCAACCTGGAGCTCCCCGCGGCCGCCGGCCGCGTCCTCACCCAGCGCCCCGCCCCCGGCACCGAAGTGGCGAGCGGCACCACCCTCACCGTCACCCTCGGCTGACCCTCTCCGCCACCTGCGCCCGGTACCGCTCCATCATCTCGTCCGGCAGCTCCAGCAGCTCGACCAGCTCCTCCACCAGCGCCGCGTCGATCACCGCCATCTGCACCTCGCTGAGCGGCTCCCCGACCCTCACGCCACCTCCCCGATCTCGGCCGCCAGCAGCGCCCCCAGCTCCCAGCACGCCTCCAGATCCCCCTTGGAAACCGCCCCCACCACGGCGACCGGCGGCCGAACGGCCCGCCACGACATCCCCGCCGCGATCGACTCCACAGCCCGAACCGCCCCGGTCACATCATTCCCCCCATGCACATACAAGCCATACGGAAGCCGCGGCTTGGCCTCCAGACACGGGTAGTACACGGTGTCGAAGAAATGCTTCAACGCCCCGCTCATGTACCCGATGTTCACCGGCGTCCCCAGCAGGACGGCATCCGCCTCCAACACGTCCGTCACGGTCGCCGACAGGGCGGGGCGCGTCACCGCTTCCACACCCGTCACCTCATCGGTGGACGCACCCGAGCGAGCCGCTTCGAGAAGTTCCTGCATCGCAGGCGAGGGCGTGTGGTGGACGATCAACAGCCTGCTCACAACATCCAGTCTCTCACCTCCAGGTCCTGCTTCTTCGACCCGGAGCCCGAGGGCGAACGCTCGATGCCGCACATCCCGGCAGCCGCAGCGGCCACGCGCCCGCTATACAGTGGCGCGCGGCCTGTCGTCCATCTGACGGCCCGATGATGAGGTAGCGGGGTCGGTGTGATGCGGCGCAAATGGGTCTTTTCAGGGATCGCCGTCGTCCTGCTCTCGGCAACCGTCTCCGTGCTGCGCGTCTCGGCCGGGTCCGATGTCGAGGTCGCCCCGATGGAGGTCCTCTCCTCGGGGAATGACGGCCGACTGGTCCTGATGATCCCTCTAGCGATGAGCGGAACACTGAAGCCGGTCGAGGTGGACGAGAAGAAGGACAGGGTCACCCTGTCCATCCAGATCCACAAGCCCTTCACTCCTTTCTGGAACGCCAGCGCCCACCTGAACGCCCTCGACATGGAACGCCGGGTGGTCGAACTGACCACGCCCTTGGGGGACCGGGCGCTGGTGAACACCGACGGCGAACCGATACCGGTGGACAGGCTGCCCGCCGGATGTGGCATCCCCGATCCCGCGGGGAGTGATTCACGGCCGGCCGCTCTCGGCACGAAAGAGCTGAGGAGAACGCGATCGATCATCAAGATCGCATTCATCGATCATCGGAAAAGGGCGATCGACCACGTCGAGGTCATCGAATGCTCTGACCGGGTCTACGTGTCAGCCGTGCCTGGATCGAAGCGCGCACCCCGCAAAATCCAGATCGTCGCCGTGCGGCTCTCCTTCCCTCTGGGGGAGCGCAAGGTCATGGACATGCGCAGCAACCCGATCACCGCGCGTTGAACGAAGATGGACCGCCCACGGCCAGGACGCCAACGCCGCTCATTCGCCGTGACTTCGCGTGCTTGATCTCATCGAGAAGCAGCGAACGCTTTCGCTCGTCCTGCCTCCTCACCCGCGCGATCGGACCCTTACCGGAGGGCTACGCTGACCCGGCGCTCCCGACGCCCTAGCGGGGGGCGGCGGGGGTGAGGAGGGCGGTGAGGATCGGCCGGGGGTGGGTCCATAGGAGGGAGCCGCCGGCGTTCGGGACGACGTGGTGGCGGGCGCCGGGGATGCGGGTGGCCAGCAGGGTGCCGTTGTCGGGTGAGTGGGTGGTGTCCTGGGCGCCGTACCAGAGGTGGACCGGGATGGTGATCTCGTTCAGGGGGAGGCGCCAGCGGGACATGGCCAGGACCGTGTCGCGGGCGTAGCCGGCGGGGCCTTGGGCGAAGCCCTCGGCGAGGGCCCTGCGGTAGGCGGCCGCGAAGTCGGGGTGCCGGTACACGGCCAGGTCGCATGCGGGGCTTCCGGCCATGACCATGTCCCACATCGCCTCGGGGGTGAACTTCGCGAAGGACTCTTCGGCGCCGGCCGGGTCGTGCGCGGTTCGTTCGACGAGGGATCGCAGTTCCGCGGGGAGGGCGGGGGCGAACTCCGGGGCGGCCACCTCGTCGGCGCCGGAGACGACGGCCAGGGACGAGGCGACGCCCTTCGCGGCGCAGGCGAGGGCGAACGGCGCGCCCTGCGAGTTTCCCACCAGGGCTGGGCGGCCCAGTTCCCGCCGTGTGCAGAAGTGGTGGATGTCGGCGGCGAAGCCGGAGAGGGTCCGGCCGGGGGACGGGGTCGAGGCGCCCAGACCCGGACGGTCCACCGAGATGAGGCGTACGCCGAGCGCCTCGACGGCCTTCGGGCCGAAGCCGAGCCATCGGCTTGTGGCCGCGCCGGGGCACAGCAGGACGGGGGTTCCGTTCCGGGGTCCCCACTCGGCCCAGCCGAGCAGCCGTCCGTCGGGCAGACGGGTCTCGCCGAGGCGGGCGGGGGCTGCGGTGTACGCGGTCATGCCCGACATCGTGGTCGTGGACCGGGCGTCGCGCATCTGATTTTCGGTCGGGGCGGGGGTTAATGGTGGAAGTGCGGTTCTTCGTCGTGTTTGCATGAGCGCATGATTTCTGTTGATCGTCTGCTGGCCTTCGCGGCCATGTCGTTTCTGTTGATTTTGGTGCCGGGGCCCAGTGTGCTCTTCGTGGTGGGGAGGGCGCTGGCGCAGGGGCGGCTGGCGGCGCTGACCACGGTGCTGGGGAACACGCTCGGGGGGTATGTGCTCATCGTGGCGGTGGCGTTCGGGGTGGGGCCGGTCGTGGAGCGGTCGGTGCTCGTCTTCACGGTGCTGAAGCTCGCGGGGGCCGCCTACCTGGTGTATCTGGGGGTGAAGGCGTGGCGGGAGCGCGGGGCGCTGCGGGCCTCCTTCGCGGGGGGTTCGGTGGAGCGCGGGGGGCTGCGCACCTTCGGGGAGGGCTTCGTGGTCGGGGTGAGCAATCCCAAGACGCTCGTGTTCTTCGCCGCGGTGCTGCCCCAGTTCGTGGACCGCGCCCAGGGGCATGTGGCGGTGCAGATGCTGCTGCTCGGGCTGGTCTTCAGCGTCATCGCGGTCGTCTCGGACAGCGTGTGGGGGCTCGCCGCGGCGACCGCGCGGAACTGGTTCGCCCGTTCGCCGCGGCGGCTCTCCCTCGTCGGCGGGGCCGGCGGGCTCACGATGATCGGCCTCGGGGTCACCGTCGCCGTCACCGGGCGCAAGGACTGAGCTTCGGGGACGCGGCGACCAGCGCCGCATTACCTATTTCGTGAAATTTGCCCCGCGCGTGCCTGGGTTGCCCTAGATTGACGAGCGCATAAATCGTGTGAATAGGAGTAACATGCGCTCTGTTGTGATCTCTGTCGTCACGATCGCGGCGGTCCTCGGCGGCACCGGAACCAGCGCCCTGGCGGCGGCCAGGCCCGCCTTGAAGTTCACGAAGATCCAGTACGACGCCCCCGGGGCCGACACCCGCGCCAACTCCCAGCTCAACAAGGAGTACCTCGTTCTCAAGAACACCGGCCGCAAGGCCGTGCGCCTGAAGGGCTGGACCCTGCACGACGCCCAGAACCACCGCTACCGGTTCCCGGCCTTCACTCTCAAGCCCGGCAAGAGCGTCACCGTCCACACCGGCAAGGGCCGCAACAGCGCCGCGCACCTGTACATGAACCGCGGCTGGTACGTCTGGAACAACGACAAGGACACCGCCACCCTCCGCGACGCCCAGGGCACCAAGATCCTCGCGCGTTCCTGGAAGAAGACCGCCGCGCCGTCGGAGCCCTCCCCCTCGACCGACCCGCGCTTCCGCACCTGCACCGAGGCGAAGGCCAACGGGTACGGCCCCTACTACCAGGGCCAGGACCCCGAGTACCACTGGTACACCGACCGCGACGGCGACGGCGTCGTCTGCGAGTAGCACCCGCAGCGAGGAGCTTCTCCTCCTTGAGGAGCAGGCAGGCCGCTGCGAACTCACACGAGGGGCGCATGCGGGCCGCAGGGGTCGGGCCGTAACGTCGGCACGCGTGAGACCGGGACTGGTGGAACGCGTACGGAGCCTGGACCCGCTGGTCCAGGACGGGCTGCTCGCCGCGCTGCTGTTCGCGGCGACCTTCGGCGCGGGCCGCCTGGAGGGGCGCGCGGGGCTGCTCCTCCAGGCGGCGCTGGTGCTTCCCCTGGTAGGGCGGCGGCGGGCGCCCCGGACCGTCTTCGCGCTGATCTGCGGGGCCGCGCTGGTGCAGTGGCTGCTCGGCCTGCAGCTGCCCGCCGACGCCGCCCTGCTCGTCGCGCTCTACACGGTGGCGGCCTGGTCGGAGCGCCGGTGGACGGTCGCGGCGGCGGTGGTCCTGACGGCGGGGATCGTGCTGGCCTCCTGGCGCTGGTCACCGGACGGGCGCTTCCTGGCCTCCGTGGCCGCGTTGACGGCGATGGCCGCCGTGACCGCCGTCCTCGGAAGCAACATCCGCGACAAACGCACCTATCTCTCCGCCCTGGAGGATCGCGCGGTCCGCCTGGAACACGAACGCGACCAGCGCGCACGCCTGGCCGCCGCCGAGGAGCGCACCCGCATCGCGCGGGAGATGCACGACATCGTCACGCACAACCTCTCCGTCATGGTCGCGCTCACCGACGCCGCGGTCTACGCCCAGGAGCACTCGCCCGCCAAGGCGACGGCCGTGATGCACCAGATCTCCGAGACCGGCCGGCAGGCCCTCACCGACATGCGGCGCTCCCTGGGCGTCCTGCGGGCCGGTGAGCCGGACGCCGAACGGCACCCGCCGCCCGGCATCGCCCAGCTGGAGCCGCTCGCCGCGCAGATGCGCGCCACCGGCCTCGCCACCCGCCTGGAGGTGCTCGGAGACCCCGCTCCCGTGCCCGCCACCGCGCAACTGACCGTCTACCGCCTGGTCCAAGAGGCCCTCACCAACACGCTGAAGCACTCACCTTCCGGTACCCGCGCCGAGGTCGCGGTGCGCTGCTCCCCCGACGCCGTCGACGTCGACGTGACCGACGACGGCCCCGCCCCATCCGGCCCCTCCTCACCCGGCCAGGGCCTGGCCGGGATGCGCGAACGCACCACCGCCTACGGCGGGTCCTTCGCCGCCGGGCCCCGCCCCGGCGGCGGCTGGCGCGTCCACGCCCGCCTGGACCTGGCCGCCGAGGGGGCCGCCGCGTGACGGTCCGGGTGCTGCTGGCCGACGACGAGACGCTGCTGCGGCTGGCGTTCTCCACGGTCCTGGAGACGCAGCCCGACCTGGAGGTGGTCGGGGAGGCGCGGGACGGGGCGGAGGCGCTGCGGGCGGCGCGGCGCCTGCGGCCGGACGTGGTGCTGATGGACGTGCGGATGCCCGGGACCGACGGGATCGAGGCGACGCGGCGGATCGTCCGGGAGGTGTCCTCGGCGAAAGTCCTGGTGCTGACCACCTTCGATCTGGACGAGTACGCCTTCGCGGCGCTCAAGGCGGGGGCGTCCGGCTTCCTGTTGAAGAACGCGCGGCCGGAGGAGCTCCTCGCCGCGATCCGCGCGGTCGCCGCCGGGGAGGCGGTGCTCTCGCCGCGCATCACCCGGCGGCTGCTGGACGGCTTCGTCTCCCGGATCCCCGACGGCACCCCGTCCGGAGGGGATCCCGCCGAGCGGCTGAGCCCGCTCACGCCCCGTGAGCGGGAGGTGCTCGTCCAGGTGGCCCGCGGCAGGTCCAACGCCGAGATCGCCGCCGCGTTGTTCCTCGCCGAGGCCACTGTCAAAACGCACTTCGGGCGGATCCTCCAGAAGCTGGACCTCCGGGACCGGGCGCAGGCCGTCGCCCTCGCCTACGAGACACGGCTGGTCGCCCCGCCCTGAATCCGGGCGCCGGGCGTGGTGGGATGGGGTCATGCGGGGTGTGGAGGAGAGCAACCGGCGGATGCTCCGGGCGCGGGACGCGATGGATCGCGCCTATGCGCGGCCGTTGGACGTTCCGGCGCTGGCGCGGATCGCTCATGTGTCGCAGGCGCACTTCACGCGGACGTTCCGGGCGACGTTCGGGGAGACGCCGCACCGCTATCTGCAGCGTCGGCGGGTGGAGCGGGCGATGTTCCTGCTGCGGGAGACCGATCGCAGCGTGACGGACATCTGCTTCGAGGTCGGCTTCGGGAGCCTGGGGACGTTCAGCCGCACGTTCCGCGAGATCGTCGGGCGGTCGCCGCGGGCCTACCGGAAGGAGGCGTCGGCCGTGGACGTGCCGACGTGCTTCACGATGGCGTGGACGCGGCCGCGGTCCTGAGCATCCGCAGAAGAGCAGTTTCGGAGAAGTCTTCGGCGCGGTCTCTCAGTAGCGTAAGAGGCATGTTCAACGCCATCACGCACTCGCAGATCTACGTTCTCGACCAGGACGAGGCCCTCGACTTCTACGTCGGCAAGCTCGGGCTCGAGGTCAACACCGACGTCGACCTGGGCTTCATGCGCTGGCTGACCGTCAGCGTCCCCGGCGAACCCGGCCGCCAGATCCTGCTGGAGAAGCCGGGCCCGCCGGCGATGTCCGAGGAGACCGCGCGGCAGGTCCGCGAACTGGTGACCAAGGGCGCGATGGGCGGCCACCTCTTCTTCAGCACCGACGACTGCCGCAAGACGTACGAGACGCTGCTGGCGCGGGGCGTGGAGTTCACCGAGGAGCCCACCGAGCGCCCCTACGGGATCGACTGCGGCCTGCGCGACCCCTTCGGCAACAGCATCCGCTTCTCCCAGCCGAAGGACTGAGGTCAGGGGCCGAGCAGCTGCGCCTCGGCCTGCGCCAGGACCTGCTGGATGTGGAGGCCGTGGGCGGCGTCCAGGGGGTGGGGTTCGCCGGTGCGGACGGCATGGGCGAACTCGGTGATCATCCGGTCGAAGGCGTCGCCGCCGAGCTTGCTCCAGTCCAGGAGTTCCACGCCCTGGCGGCCGAAGACCTCGATCCGGGCGGGCGGGAGTTCGCCGCGGCCCGCCATGGAGACCGAGGCCTCGCTGACGGCGCCCGACTCGTGCTCCAGGAGCATGCCGACCCAGCGCAGCGGGTCGCCGTGGGCGCGGACGGAGACGACGCGGCCGAGGGCGGCGTCCAGGAGGTCGACGATGTGCGGGCCCAGGTCGAGGATCGCGCCGCGTTCCAGCCGCCACGGGGTGGCGAAGGGGCCGCCGTCGAAGACGGAGGAGACGAACTGGCCGTAGCCGCCGAAGGGCTCCAGGTCCGCCACTCGGGCGAGGAAGTCCCGGGCGGCGCTGGAGTAGCGCAGCGTGAAGACCATCTGGGAGACGACGCCCGCCTCGCCCACCGCTTCCACCAGGGCGCGGGCGCCGTCCAGGTCCATCGCCAGGGGCTTCTCCAGCAGCAGCGCCTTGCCCGCCTTGGCCGCCTGGATCGCCAGTTCCGCCTGGACGTTCGGGGGGACGGCGAAGGCCACGGCCTCGCAGTTGTCGAAGAGCTCCTCAAGGCCGTCGTAGGAGCGCGAGCCGTGCGCCGCGGCCAGTTCGGCGGACGCCTCGGGCCGGCGGGCCCAGACGCCCGCCAGCCTGGTGTGCGCCCCGGCCGCGATGGCGGGGGCGTGCACCATGCCCGCCCACGGGCCGGCGCCGACAAGTCCGATAGAAACAGGTTCACGCATGTCGCACAGTTTTTCATAGACGAGAGCCCCGTCACGCTTGTGGCGTTTTGACGGGGCTCTCGGCACGCGGCCGTGCCGTCAGACCGTGGTGACGACCTCCTCGAACTCCAGCCGCGGGCTGCGGGCGAACCAGGCGTCGGGGCCCGGCCTGCCGATGTTCACCACGGCGAGCGTCCGGTGCGCGCCGTCGCCGAAGAACTCCCCGTCGATGCCCGCCGCGTCGAAGCCGGCCATGGGCCCGGCGGCCAGGCCCGCGGCGCGGACGCCCAGGATGAAGTAGCCGACCTGGAGCGAGGCGTTGAACGAGCCGACCTTCTGGCGGACCGCCTCGTTGCCGTCGAAGCCGTCCTTGGCCCCCGGCGCGTGCGGGAAGGTCTTCGGCAGCTCCTCGTGGAAGTCGACGTCGTAGGCGAGGACCGCGACGAGCGGCGCGGCCGCCGTCTTGGCCCTGTTGCCCTCGGACATGTGGCCCACCAGCCGCTCGCGCGCCTCGGGACTGCGGACGAGCAGCACGCGCAGCGGCTGGGCGTTCATCGCGGTCGGCGCGTACTTGACGAGGTCGTAGATCGCCCGGACCTGCTCGTCCGTGACCGGCTCGTCGGTGAAGGCGTTGGCGGTGCGCGCCTCGCGGAAGAGCAGATCCTGCGCGGCCTTGTCGAGCACGAGAGACATATCGGGAGATCACTTTCTGACGGGGAGCGGGCACGGCGTCCCCTCCCGCAACATGTACAAACTTCAACATCTTCCCAGTCAGGAAGTGACCCGGCTCACCCGCGCCCCGCTTTGTGACATGTGCAACAAACCCGGCCCGCGGCCCTTGATGTGATCATTCGCCGGGGCGGAGGAACGGGGACCAGGTGAGAGAGCAGCTGCGCGCGGGCGATCCGCAGAGCGCCGGACCGTACCGGCTGTACGGGCGCCTGGGAGAGGGACGGATGGGCGTCCTGTTCAACGGGCGCGCCGAGGACGGACGGCAGGTGGCGCTGCGGACGGTGCGCCCGCAGTTCGCCGCCGATCCCGCCTTCCGGCAGCGGCTCGCCCAGGCGGCCTCCGCGCTCCACCGCATCGCCGACCCGGCTCTCGCGCCGCTGGTGGACGCCTCGTTCGACGGCCCCCTCTGGCTCGCCTCCACCTATTTTCCGGGCCCTTCGCTGGCCGAGGCCGTCCACCGGCACGGACCGTGGGATGCGGAGGCGGTGCGGAGCCTGGGCGTGAGCCTCACCCGGGCCCTGGCCGCCCTCCACGCGCACGGCATGACGCATCTCGACCTCACCCCGCGGAACGTCATCCTCGCCGAGGACGGTCCCCGCCTCGTCGACTTCGGGATCATGGGGATCTTCGGCGCCGTCAGCCGCACCGCCATCGGCGCGCCCATGGGCACTCCCCCGTTCCTGCCTCCCGAGCTGTTCCGGCCCCCGCACGAGCCCGGCCCGGCCGGCGACGTGTTCGTCCTGGGCGTCCTCCTGGCCTACGCCGCGAGCGGCAGCGGCCCGTTCGGCGGCGGCCCTCCCTCGGCCGTGGCGCACCGCGTCCTGAACGAGGCGCCCGACCTGTCCCCGGTCGCCCCGTCCCTGCGGGAGGCGGTCGCGGCCTGCCTGGCCAAGGACCCCTCCCGCCGCCCCTCCTTGCGCGACCTCCACGAAGCCCTGGCCTCCGCCGGCCCCCTGACCCGGCAGCGGCTGCCCGAGAAGGCGGCCGAGATGGTCGACGCGCAGCAGCCCGAGGCCCGCCAGGCCCGGCCGAAGCTCCTCCAGGACGGGCTCGCCCGGCTCCGGTCCCAAGACCTGGACGGCGCCCGCGCCCTGTTCCAGCACGCCCTGTCCGGCGGTGACGAGGTCGTCGCCCCCGTCGCCATGAACGCGCTGGGCCTGGTGGAGAAGCTGGCGGGGAACATCGACGCCGCCCGCCACTGGTACACCAGGTCCCTCTCCCTCAGCGGCCCCGACGAGGCCCGCGAGACGCTCTGGGACCTGGCCCTGCTGGAGTACGAGGAGGGCGTGCCCGACGCCGCCCGCCACCGGCTCCGGCAGGTGGTCGACGCCCGGGACCCCGAGCACTTCGCCGAGGCGGCGCGCATCCTGGGCGACCTCGAGGCCGAGCAGGGCGACCTCTCCGCCGCCCGCCACTGGTACCAGCAGGCCATCGCCACCGGCCACCCCGAGGACGCCCCCCGGGCGATGGCCGCCCTGGGCGGCCTCGAGGAGAAGCTCGAGGACGTCGACGCCGCCCGCCACTGGTATCTGGAGGCCATCGCCACCCGCCACCCCGAGCTCGCTCCCCAGTCCATGCTCGCGCTGGGGATCATGCTGGCCCTGCACGAAGAACTCAAGGACGCCGTCGCATGGCTCGAGGCGGCGGCCGGGAGCCGACACCCGCGGTACGCGCCCGAGGCGCTGGAGTGCCTGCGCGCCCTGGCGGGGAAGCGGAAGCGGAACGGCTTCTGGCGGCGGGCGCTGGGATCGGTCGAGATCACCTTCGGCGAGGAGTGAGCCGGCACGCCCGGTGGAGATTGTGTCCGTGCTGTACGGCACACTCCCATAGTGGATCTTTGCTGATACGGGTGTGGAGAACGGGACGCAGGTGAGAGAGCGGCTGTACGCGGACGATCCGCGGCAGGTGGGTCCGTACGAGCTGTACGGGCGGCTGGGCGACGGGAGAATGGGAGCCCTGTTCCGGGGGCGCTCGGACGAGGGGCGCGAGGTGGCCCTGCGGGTGGTCCACCGGGTGTTCGCCACCGACCCCTTCTTCCGGCAGAAACTCGCCAGGGAGGCCGCGGTGCTCCGCAGGGTCGCCGGTCCCCAGCTCGCGCCTCTGGCGGACGCGCGCATCGACGGCGACCCGCTCTGGATCGCCTCGGACTACCTGCACGGCCCGTCCCTGGCCGAGGCGCTCGGCCGGCACGGGCCCTGGCCGGAGGAGACGGTGCGCAGCCTGGGCGTCAGCCTGGCCCAGGGCCTGGTGGTCCTGCACGACAGCGGACTGGCCCACCGCGACCTCACCCCGAAGAACGTCATCCTCACCGAGGACGGCCCCCAGCTCGTCGACTTCGGGCTCGCCGGGCTCTTCGACGCGGGAAGCCGGAGCGCCTTCGGCGTCCCCATGGGCACCCTGCCGTTCCTGCCGCCGGAGCTGCTGCGGGGCGGGAGCGATCCGCATCCCGCCGGCGACGTCTTCGCGCTGGGCGCCCTGCTGGTGCACGCCGCGGGCGGCAGCCCGTTCGGCGCCGACACCTCCGCCGCGGTGCTGCACCGCGTCCTGAACGAGCGGCCCGCCCTGTCCCCGCTGGCCGATCCGGCGCTGCGGGAGGTGATCGAGGCCTGCCTGGCCAAGGACGCCGCGCACCGCCCCACCCTCCGCGAGCTGCACACCGTGCTGGCCTCCGCCGGACGGCTGACCCAGCGGCGGCTGCCCGAGAAGGTCGCCGAACTGGTCCTGGCGCGCCGCCCCCGCACCCCGCCGCCGCGCACCGCCCCGGTCCCCGCCGCGGAGCTGGAACGCCTCGCCGCCCTGCGCCACCGCTACGAGCAGGTCATCACCTCCGGCCACTCCGAGGAGGCGCCCAGGGCCATGATCGAGCTGGGCGCCCTGGAGGCCGCGGCCGGCAACATCAGCGCCGCCGCGAGCTGGCTGGAGCACGCCGTCGCCACCGGGCACCCCCTGCACGCCCCCCTGGCCCAGGAGCAGCTCCTGCGCCTCCCCGGCGGCCGCCACCGCCGCCGCTGAGCCCCCGTCGGCTAGCCGCGGCCGTCCAGCAGCCTTTGCGCTCTCGCGTAGGGGACGCGGAGGTCGTCGCCGTCGTAGTGCTCGGCGGTGAGGGCGCGCAGGGCCGGTGTCGCGTTGACGGCGACGGTGTGGGGCAGCGCCTGGAAGAGGGGGATGTCGGAGCCGGAGTCCCCGTAGGCGACGCAGTCGCGGCGGGACAGCGACAGGCCGGCCAGGACCCGGTCGACGGCGGTGACCTTGTCCGCGGGGGTGAGGATGCCGGCCGGGTCGGCGACCTCGCGCAGCGGGAGCGCGGGGAAGCGGGAGGCCACGACCTCGCGCAGGCCGTGCACCAGGAGGCCCCGGGCGAAGAAGTCCGGCGACATGGTGATGACTATGGCGTGCTCGCCGCGCCCCGCGATGTCGGAGAAGACCTCCTCCATGCCGCCGATCCACGGCGCGGCGGCGAACGCCTCGGTCACCACCGCCTCCTCCAGGTCGTGCCACAGGCGGCAGAGGCCCGCGGCGAAGCCCCGCGTGTCGAGGGTCCCCCGGGCGAAGTCGGCCTCCAGCGACTCGAGGTCGGCCAGGCCGCCGAGGACGCGGGCGATCTCCAGGCCCGCCGTGGTACCGCGCAGAAGGGTGCCGTCCAGGTCGAACACGTGCAGGCGAGTCATGCGCGGCATGGTCTCAGGACCGGTCTCCGGAAGGACAGTGGTTTTCCTCTTGACGGGAACGGTGAAGGACCGGAAGAGAACGTGTTTCTCGTTTCCGGCGGCACCCACTTTTTAAGGGAAAGCCCTTTACTTATGAAGGCCGCCATTACAAAGTAGCGGGCCTGCTCCCGTGGTCCGCGCAGGTGGGAACGGGTACGGCCGACACCGGTCTGAACAATGAGATCTACGCCACAGATGAGAAGACGCGTCCCAAGATGGGTATGTCCCTCTTCATCCTGCTACAACGCAGGATGACCTCTCCCCCTCCGCCGTGTCGCGGATGCGGTGCGAGAACTCTGGAGATTTTTCTGCGTGAGGTGATGTTTCCGCAAAGTAACACATTGGTCTGGGCCAATTGGCCAAAACCTCTAGTTGTCGTTCACGATGCGTACATCCCCGAAGAGGTGTGAGGAGTAGGCGTGTCTGACCAGGTCCCCGGTCTCGTACCGGCACCTACCAGCAACCAGGAACTGATCGACTGGGTCGGCGAGATCGCCGCGTTGACCAAGCCAGACAAGGTCGTTTGGTGTGACGGCTCCGAGGAGGAGTGGGGCCGGCTGACCGACCTGCTCGTGGAGCAGGGAACCTTCAAGCGTCTCAACCCTGAGAAGCGCCCGAACAGCTTCTATGCCGCCTCCGACCCGCGCGACGTGGCACGGGTGGAGGACCGCACCTACATCTGCTCCGAGAAGGAGGAGGACGCGGGCCCGACCAACAACTGGATCGCCCCCGCGCAGATGCGGGCCACCTTCGGCGAGATCTTCGACGGTTCCATGAAGGGCCGCACCCTGTACGTGGTGCCGTTCTGCATGGGCCCGCTGGGCGGCAACATCTCCCAGCTGGGCGTCGAGCTCACCGACTCGGCGTACGTGGTCGTCTCCATGAAGATCATGACCCGCATGGGCGCCGAGGCCCTGCGCCTGATCGAGGAGCGCGGCTCGTTCGTCAAGGCCGTCCACACCGTCGGCGCCCCGCTGGAGCCCGGCCAGGCCGACGTGCCGTGGCCGTGCAACACCGAGAAGTACATCTCGCACTTCCCCGAGACCCGTGAGATCTGGTCCTACGGCTCGGGCTACGGCGGCAACGCGCTGCTGGGCAAGAAGTGCTACGCGCTGCGCATCGCCTCGACGATGGCCCGCGACGAGGGCTGGTTCGCCGAGCACATGCTCATCCTCAAGCTCACCCCGCCGTCGGGCGAGGCCAAGTACATCACCGCCGCGTTCCCGAGCGCCTGCGGCAAGACCAACCTGGCCATGCTCCAGCCGACCATCCCCGGCTGGAAGGTCGAGACCGTCGGCGACGACATCGCCTGGATGCGCTTCGGCGAGGACGGCCGCCTGTACGCCATCAACCCGGAGGCCGGCTTCTTCGGCGTCGCGCCGGGCACCGGCGAGTCCACCAACGGCAACGCGATCAAGACCCTGTGGGGCAACTCGATCTTCACCAACGTCGCCCTCACCGACGACGGCGACGTGTGGTGGGAGGGCCTCACCGACGAGCCGCCCGCGCACCTCACCGACTGGAAGGGCAACGACTGGACCCCCGAGTCCGGCACGCCCGCCGCGCACCCGAACGCCCGCTTCACCACCCCGGCCGGGCAGTGCCCGACCATCGCGCCGGAGTGGGAGGACCCCAACGGCGTGCCGATCTCGGCGATCCTGTTCGGCGGCCGCCGCGCGACCTCCGTCCCGCTGGTCACCGAGTCCTTCGACTGGCAGCAGGGCGTCTACCTCGGCGCGAACGTCGCGTCCGAGAAGACCGCCGCCGCCGAGGGCACCGTCGGCGAGCTGCGTTACGACCCGTTCGCGATGCTCCCCTTCTGCGGCTACAACATGGGCGACTACTTCGCCCACTGGCTGAAGATGGGCGCTTCGGCGGACCAGGAGAAGCTGCCGCGCATCTACTACGTCAACTGGTTCCGCAAGGACGATGACGGCAAGTGGCTGTGGCCGGGCTTCGGCGACAACAGCCGCGTCCTCAAGTGGATCGTGGAGCGCCTCGAGGGCAAGGCCGACGCCAAGAAGACCGCGATCGGCCACGTTCCGACCGCCGCCTCCCTCGACCTGGAGGGCCTGGAGATCGACGGCAAGGACCTCGACGTCCTGCTGTCGGCCGACAAGGAGACCTGGAAGCGCGAGGCGTCCCTGATGCCGGCGCACCTGGAGACCTTCGGCGACCACCTGCCCAAGGAACTGTGGGACGAGTACAACGCCCTGATCGCACGTCTCAACGACGACTTCTGATCATCTGGGCCGTTTGAGGACGGGGCCTCCGCCGACGATGCCGGAGGCCCTTCGTCATGTCAGCTTCTCGGCCCTGAAAGGCCGAGCTCACAGCTCTTCACCACACCTGGCGGGTGTGGTTCAGGCCGCGTCGTCGGCAGCGTGACTCACTGCCCAGACCGCCTCACCGCGCTGGGCGATGGTGCAGCCTGCGTTCACATCGGCATGCTCAGCGAAGCCACACGACGTGCAAAGAAAAGTGGACTGATCAGGCCGGTTGCCCCGGCTGATGTGATGGCAGCGGCTGCACTCCTGCGAGGTGTGTCGGGGATCGACGAACACCACCGGAACCCCGCCCAGGGCGGCCTTGTAGGAAACGAAGGCGCCCAGTTGCGCGAACGACCAGGAATGCAGCGTGACCCGCTGGGGCTTGCGGAGCCGTACCCTGTCGCGGATACCGCCCAGGTCCTCCAGGGCGATACCGCGGCAGGTGCGTTGAGCCTCGGCCACGATCTTCTTGGCGACGCGGTGATTGGTGTCGGCCGCAAAACGAGCCTCCCGGCCCGACAGCTCGCGCAGCAACCGTTTGGCGGACTTGGTGCCCTTCTTCTGCAGCTTGCGGCGCAGACGCCGGTTGCGGTGGCGGACCTGGTTGAGGTGTCGGCCTGCGTGCCGGTCGCCGTCGCTGGTGGTGGCGATGTTCACGATGCCCAGATCCACGCCCAGGAAGCCGACCGGGTCACCCAGTTCGGGCTCAGGGATCTCGCAGGTGGCGTACAGATACCAGTTACCGCCCCTCACCACCAGGTCGGACTCCCCACGCCGATGCTCGGTGAGCATCTTCCACCGGGCCGGCGAGCACTCGAACGCTATGTTCTTCACGCGGCCGCAGACGGTCCAGATCGAGACGGTACGGGCATCTGACTGCCAGGACAGGCAGCGGTCGTCGAACGGCTGGGCGGCGTCCCTGCGGAAGCGCACCGGCTTGGACTCCACCGCCCGGCGACGCCTGGAGCCCACCGGACCGTAGTTCCCGCCCTTCAGGTTCGCTTTCAACGCAGCATAGGCACCGGCGGTCTTACGCACCGCGTGCAGGGCGGGCTGGGCGGACAGGCCCATCGCCTTCACCTCTGCGTACACCAACCGCTGCAATGCCCGGCTGCTGGTGACGCCGGTGTCGAACGCGCGTCGGGAGACATGGTCGGCGGCCCGGTTGCAGGCGTGCAGCGTCTCCCGCAAAGCCACCACGGCGGCCTCGTCCGGGAGCAGCTTCACCTGCACCACCAGCTTCACACACCCAACGTAGCGTCTCGAACACAACACCGAGACGGGTTTCAGTCCCCGGCGTGCACAGAAGAGGACGAAGCGTCGTCTACGACCTGCATGTCCCTCTTGTCTTCATCACCCAATACCGGCGCGGAGTCCTCACCAACGACAAGAGGTATCAGCGCACTACCTGCGCAAAGAGTTCCACCAGCACGTCCGCCGCTACCTATAGGGGCGATCGCTTCTGGTCGCCGTCGTACTTCGCCGCGTCCTGCGGCGGCGCACCACCGACCATCATCGATGAAGTACATCGAACAGCAGAAGCGCCCCAACTAACAGGAGCTACCGGAGCTGCTGTTCGGGCAGACCCGGTGCGCGGCGCTTGCCCCCGCTCCGCGGGGAGCAGTTCCTCCGGGCCGTGGTGAACGGCCGGGATTCCTTGCTGGATCTCGTTGAAGATCGATTACGTCTCCTCGAGGCTGTCATGGCGTCCGGGTGGAGAGATCAGTAGCGCACACCTGATCCCTTCTTCCGGGAGCGAAGAACATGAAAGCACTCTGCGGCGCGGCCACGGCTCTGACCTGCATGGGGGCGATGGTCTCCCTGACCGCCTCCCCCGCCGCCGCCGGGCCCGATCCGCGGACCCTCGGGCCCTCGTTCGTCTACGACGACCGCTACGCGGAGGTACTGACCGCGGTGACCGTGCGCGCCACACAGCGGGCCACCGTCGTCACCCTGGAGGCCTCGAACTTCCCGCGCAGCGCGTACGGCCGCACCTTCGGGGCGCACGTGCACGTCGACCGGTGCGGGCCCCACCCCACCGACGCCGGCAAGCACTACCAGGTCCGCGACGGCAAGGGCTCGCTGCAGGACCGGGAGGTGTGGCTCGACCTCACCGTCGACCAGCAGGGCCGCGCCCTCGCCCGCGCCGAGCGCCCGTGGGCCATCCCGGCCGGCGCCGCCAACTCGGTGGTCGTGCACAGCAAGCCGACCGACAAGGGCGGCGACGCCGGAGACCCCGTCCTGTGCACCACCGTCCCCTTCGCGGGCCACCGGGCCAAGACCGCCAAGGAGCCCGGCAAGGCCGTCGAGAAGCACGTGAAGAAGGACGAGAAGTCCGCCTTCCGCGCCGACGCGAAGTCGCCCGAGCCCAGGGCCGAGCACCACGCGCACGACCACGAGGGCCGTGACCACCACGACCACGACGGACGGGACCACGAGGGACGCGACCACGACTGGCGCGGCCACGACGGGCGCGACCACGACTGGCGCGACCACGACTGGCGCGGCCATGACCACGAGGGACGCGACCACCACGACCATGACGGGTGGGACCACGACGGACGCGACCACGACTGGCGCGGCCACGACCGCGACCACGACGGGCGCGACCACGACTGGCGCGACCGCGACCACGACGGGCGGGACCACGACGGGCGGGACCGCGACTGGCGCGGCCACGACCACGGCCGTGACGGGCGGGACCACCGCGGGTACGAGGGGCGCGAGCACCACGAGGGGCGGGACCACCACGAAGGGCGGGACCACCGCGACGGTCGTGAGCACCGCGGGGAGGTGCGGCGCCAGGAGCCCCGGGAGCACCGCGAGCACGCGCGGGACCGCCGTGAAGGGCTCGCGGACCAGGCCCGCGCGCACGCCGACGCCCAGCAGAAGCAGTGGACGAAGCCCTACCAGAGCGTGCTGGACCTGGTCCGCGGCCAGTGGCAGGGCCAGCGGCTGGCCGGCGGCTAGAAGTTCGCCGTCACGTTCGCGATGACCTTGTCGATGCTGGCGGCGTCGCTGGCGTCGTAGGACTGGGCGTCCGTCGCCTCGGCGATCCGCTTGAGGCCGGCGTGGTCGGCTCCTCCGGAGAAGCCCACGGTGAACAGGCGGACGCCGCTCTCCTTGTCCAGCTTGCCGAGCAGGGTCTCCAGCGAGATCGAACCGGCGTCGTCGTTGACGCCGTCGGTGAGCAGGACCACGGAGTTGATGGCTCCGTCGACCCGCTGGTCGCGGACCTTCTCGAAGGCGGCCAAGGCGGTGTCGTGCAGCCCGGTGTCGGACACCGGCTGCAGGGCGCCGACCTTGGCCTTCAGCTGCGCCCGGTTCTGCGAGACGGGACCGATCGGCACCAGCTCCCGGTGGTCCCTGCTCCCGTCGAGCCGGGTCGCGAACTCCCACAGGCCGACCCGGTCGACGCCGATGAACTGGTCCATGGCCGAGACCAGCGAGGCCTTCGCCAGCTCCATGCGGGTCTTCCCGGTGCCGGGCACCTGCTCCTTCATCGAGCCCGACACGTCCACCACCCACAGCACGTTGGAGCGCTTGCGCAGCGCCTCCCAGCCGTCCAGCGCCCTGGCCAGCACGTCGGGCGCGGGCGGCGCGATCATCTGGGCGGGCTGGTCGGGCAGCAGCCCGTTCTCCTGGGTGATGGCGGGGGTCACCTGGTTGGCGTAGCCGCGGAAGGCGTCGCGGGCGAACCGCTCCTGGCCCTCGCCGCCGCGCAGGTACTGCAGGAAGTCGGCGGCCAGGGCGCGCTTGCGGGGCTCCATGGTCTCGAGCGCGACGTAGGGGTGGTCGGAGACGATCGACCCCTCCTTGGGGTAGATCGCCACCAGCGGCACCTTCGGCGGCGCGTGCCCGCCCTCGGCGGCGGGGTCGCCCGTCGGGTTGCCCTGGTTGTAGTACCGGACGGACATCTCCTCGACGGCGACGGCCGACACGTAGTTCAGCGCCTGCCCGGCGTCGTCCGCGCGCTGCAGGCCGGACAGGAACGTCAGCGTGGTGTCGCCGTAGTGGACGATGCTGCTCTCCACGTCGCGGACGAAGGAGCGCACGTCGGCGCGGTCGAGGTCGGCGGCGGTGAGCTCCTTCCCGCCGGTGGCGGCGAAGTAGGCGCCGGCGGTGGCGTTCAGCCCGGACGTGGAGTAGTTCGGGTTGGTCTTGCCGAGCTTGAACTTGCCCCACTCGGGGTGCTCGTACAGCCCCCAGCCCTTGGGGTCGCGGGCGAGCTTGAGGATGTCGGCCCAGCCGATCTGCGCCGACGGCCAGCCCATCGCCTCGGCCATCGGCCGGGGCATCGCGATGACCAGCGGGGAGACGGCGACGCCGGGCGTCTCGTCGGGGACGACCCCGCTGCGGCCCGCCTCCTGCAGGCGCTGGCGCAGCAGCGCCACCCAGGTGCCGGCGGCCGGGCTCCACACGTCGGGCTGGACGGAGCCGTCGGACGCCGGGTTCCAGCCGCGGGCCAGCGCGGTCATCGCCTCGCCGGAGGACTTGGAGGCCACGGCGACCTCGACGCAGACGCCGTCGAGGTCGCGACCGCTGTACCGGGCGGCGAGGTCCTTCATCACCCCGTACTTCTCGGGGGAGGACACGACGTTGAGCCGCACGCCGTCCGGGCCGCACGAGCCGCCCTTGCCCCAGGGGTCCAGCACCAGCACCACCGCGCCCACCCCGATCGCGATGCCCGCCACCAGCGCCGCCAGCGCGAGGACCAGCGGTCGGCGGCTGCGCGGGGCGGGCGGGACCGGAGGGTAGTACGGGGCGGGCGAGGGAGGGGGGGTGTACAACGGAGGCCTCCAGACCGGGGAGCAGGGCGCCGGGACCTTCTACGGCTTTGCGGAGTCTGACGCCAAAGTTATACAGCCGGTTCCCTGGAGGAACATCCCGAAATCGCCGGCCCTCGCCCGCCGCGGGTCAGCGTTCGGCCACCGCCCCGGACGCCAGGAGCTCCTCCACGTCCTTGAAGCCCAGGTCGGTCAGCACCGCGCGGGTGTCCCGGCCGGGCAGCGAGGGCGGTCCGGTGATCTCGCCGGGCGTGCGGGAGAAGCGCGGCGCGGGCGCGGGCTGCTTGGCGCCGTAGCCGGTGTCGACGAACACCTCGCGCTCGGTGTTCCACGGGTGCTCGGGGGCCTCGACCATGCTGAGGACCGGGGCGACGCACGCGTCGGACGGCACGAAGATCTCCGCCCACTCGTCGCGGGTCTTGGTCTTGAACTTCTCCGCGAACAGTGCCCGGTTCTTCTCCCAGTTGGGGATGTCGTACTGGCCGGCCTCCTCGGGGGAGATGCCGAGGCGCTCCAGGAACACCGCGTAGAACTGCGCCTCGATCGCGCCGACCGCCATGTACTCGCCGTCGGCTGTCTCGTACACGTCGTAGAACGGCGCGCCGGTGTCGAGCATGTTGGCGCCGCGCTTGTCCGTCCAGGTGCCCGAGGCGAAGAAGGCCTGGATGAAGGTGGTCAGGTGCGCGGTGCCGTCCACGATGGCGGCGTCGACGACCTGTCCCCTGCCGCTGGTCTTGGACTCCAGCAGCGCGGCCAGCACGCCGACGATGAGGTACATGCTGCCGCCGGCGAAGTCGCCGAGCAGGTTCAGCGGCACCTGCGGCGGACCGCCCGCCTTACCGATGGCGTGCAGCGCGCCGGTGATGGCGATGTAGTCGATGTCGTGCCCGGCGGTGTGGCTGAGCGGGCCCTCCTGGCCCCAGCCGGTCATCCGCCCGTACACCAGCCGCGGGTTGCGCTCGTGGCAGGCCTCGGGGCCGAGCCCGAGGCGCTCGGTGACGCCGGGGCGGAAGCCCTCGATCAGCACGTCGGCCTGTTCGACCAGGCGCAGGACGACCTCGAGGCCCGCCTCGCTCTTGAGGTCGACGGCGACCGAGCGCTTGGACCGGTTGGTCATGTCCTTCTCCAGGGCGGGGCCGCCGGGCCCCGCGCCGGGCCGGTCGATCCGGATCACCTCGGCGCCCAGATCGGCCAGCAGCATTCCCGCGAACGGGCCGGGACCGATCCCGGCCAGCTCGATCACACGCACTCCGGACAGCGGACCGGCCATGTGCACTCTCCTCGACTCGTCGGCTGACGAGGACAGTGTGCCATGTCGGATAAGTGCCGACTGACATCGCCCGGCCCCGGCGGACTCAGCCTTTCAGCAGGGCGATCTCGCGCTCCGGCGCCCGCTTGCCGCGGGGGCCGGGCACCGTCCACAGCGCGCCCTTGCGCCGCCCCTGGGACACGGCCATCTCCGTGCCCTTCTCGGCCGCGGCCAGGTAGAACCAGCGCCCGGCGGGCGAACGCCACCACAGGCCGGTCCTGCCGTCGGCGCAGTCGCGGGCCGGGATGCTCTCGCCGCGCCACACCAGCAGGCCCCGGCGCTCGAAACCGCCGCCGGGCAGCGGGTCGTGCCGGCACAGCAGCTCGCCGGTGCCGCCCTTGCCGGGCAGCCTGCCCCGCCAGTAGCGCACGTCCTGGGGCTCGGGCGGCGCGGGCGCCGCCGCCGGGGGCGCGGGGATGCGCACCGCCGCCACCGGCACGTCGCTCTCCTGGACCACCGCGACGCCGGCCAGCACACAGGTGGCGGCGCAGGCCGCCAGGACCGGCAGCCCCGAGCGGCGGCGGCGCCCGACCCGGACGGCGACGGCTGGCGCGACCACGCGCAGGTCGTCCATGGCGTCGACGCGCTCCAGCAGCTCCCGGCTGCCGGGGACGCCGAGGTCGGCCAGCAGCTCGCGCACCACGTGGCGGCGCATCCCGGCCACCCGGCTCAGCACGTAGGCCACCCGCTCCTCGGGACTCAGCGCCGCCAGCGCCGCGTTCCCCGGCGGGGCGCCCGCGCGCAGCCGGACCGCGGCCCGCAGCCGCCGCGGGGGGCGCATCGACTGCCGGAAGACCTGGACCCTGGCCTCGGCGTGGGCCTGCGGTCCCTGGGGGCGGCGGGGGAGGCTGCGCTCGACGATCCGCCGCGCCAGGACCAGCCGCGCCTCCTCGGAACCTCCTCCGGGGAGGATCAGGTACGAGAGCCGCACCAGCTCCCGGTGGCGCCTGTGGGCTGTGCTGTCCGTCATCGTGACCTCTCTGGACTCTGCCGAATCGACGGTCAGGCTAGGAAGAGGTCAGGTGGAGGCGTGCCGAATTGGGAGTTCGTTTACCCTGCGCGGCGGTGGTCCACGACGAAAGGTCTGGGCTTCGTGGGATTTGTCTGCCGCCTCGCCGCGCCCGGGGCGCCCGCGGGCTCTGCGGCCGCGGGCACCCCGGGCACGGGCGCTCCGGGCGCGGGCTCCTCGACCAGACCGAGGCGCAGCGCGGCCAGGAGCGCCTGCGCCCGGTTGGCGGCGCCGAGCTTGTCGTAGACGCGGGCGGTGTAGGTCTTGGCCGTCGAGTGGCTCAGGTGCATGCGGCGGGCGATCTCGGCGATGGGCAGGCCGTGCGCCATCAGCTGCAGCGTCTGCAGCTCGCGCGGGCTGAGCAGCCGCTCGCGCTCGCCGCGGCGGGCCAGCACGGCGGCCAGGCCGCGGGCGGTGAAGGAGGCGGGGGCGACGGCGGCGTGCCGGATGGCCGCCAGGAGCTCGGCCGGCCCGGCCGAGCGGGGGACGTGCGCGCTGGCACCGGCGTCCATCGCGCGGAACAGCGGGGCGTCGCCGTCGGAGGAGGCCAGCACCACCACGCCGGTCGCGGGGTGGCGCTCGCGGATCTCCCGGCACAGCCCGAGCCCGTCCCCGTCGGGCAGCGCGGCGGCCAGCACCACGGTGTCCGGCCGGTGCTCCTCCAGGTGGGCGCGCCCCTCGGCGAGGCGGGACGCCTCGGCGACGAGTTCGAGGTCGGGCTGCTGGGCCACCACCCCGGCCAGCCCGTGGCGGCGGAGCGTGCGGCCGTCGACCACGGCCAGCCGAAAACCCATCGGACCCCTTCACTCGCCTTGCGTCCCGGCAATTTCAAGATTAAACATTTCATTCGCCCGGAACGGTAGGGAATGTACGGCCGGTGACCCATCCGTGATCCCGCCGCGACCCCGCGGTCACCGCAGTCCCGAGCCGGACAGGTAGGCGATGATCCCCGGGCCCAGCAGCACCAGGAAGATCGCCGGGAACAGGCAGAAGACCACCGGGACGGTGATCTTCACCGCCAGCTTCTGCGCCCGCTCCTCGGCCCGCTGCCGCCGCTTCGTCCGCATCTCGCCGGCCTGCTCGCGCAGCACCTTGCCGATCGGGATGCCCAGGTCCGACGCCTGCACCAGCGCGCCGACGAACGTGCGCAGCTCCGGCACCGACGAGCGGTGCGACATGGCCCGCAGCGCCTCCTCGCGGGACTTGCCGATCTGCACCTCCTGCATGACCCGGACCAGCTCGGCGGCGAGCGGACCGCCGGTGCTCTGGCCCACCCGGGCCAGCGCCGCGTCGAAGCCCAGCCCGCTCTCCACGCTGACCACCAGCAGGTCGAGGATGTCGGGCAGGGTGCGGCCGATGCTCTCCTGGCGCTTCAGGCCCTGGTTGTACAGCAGCACGTCGGGCAGGAAGAAGCCCGCGGCGCCCAGGAGCAGCACCGGCAGCGGCCCGTAGACGGGGGCGCGCAGGAGCAGCAGCAGGCCGGCCGCCGCCCCGGCGACCAGGCCGCAGCCCTTGAACGACAGCAGCCGCTCGGGCGTCCAGCCGCCGGGGTTGCCCGCGCGGTCCAGCCGCTCCTGCATCCGCCCGGCCACGCCCGCCGGCGACAGCCGCAGCGCCAGCGCGCGGAACCGGCGCATGAGCGCGGACTCGCCGCCGCCCCGCGCCGGGGCGCGGCCCCGGCCCGCGTAGTCGCGCTCGATCGCGCGGACCGCCCCCGACACGCCCTCCTCCCCGTCCCGCCGTGCCGGGACCAGTGTCAGCACCAGCAGCACGAGGCCGAGGAACACCCCGGCCAGCCCGCCGTAGAGCACGCCCTCACCCATGTCAGGCCTCGATCCTGATCATCCGGCTGATCCAGAACCAGCCCACGGCCACCGAGCCCGCGCCGAACACCAGCAGCAGCACGCCCAGGGGCGACTCGAGCATCGGCGCCAGGTAGTCGGCCCGGAAGATCAGCAGCCCGGCGGCGAGCAGGATCGGCAGCGCGATGAGCACCTGCGCCGACAGGCGCCCCTCGGCCGACAGCGCGCGGATGTGGCGGCGCAGCCGCGAGCGCTCGCGCATCGTCTCCATCGTGGTCTCGATGACGTCCGCGAGGTTGCCGCCGACCTCCCGCTGGATCCGGATGGTCATCACCACCCAGCGCAGGTCGGGGCAGTCCATGCGGTCGGCGACCTGGTCGAGCGCGTCCTCGACGGAGACGCCGATCTTCGTCTGCGCCAGGGCGCGGGCCATCTCGACGCCCAGCGGCTGCGTCTCCTGGGCGCCCAGGCGCTCCAGCGACTGCGACACGGTGAACCCCGAGCGCAGGCTGCCCGCGATCATCGCCAGCGCGTCGGGGAGCTGGTCGGCGAAGGCCTGCACGCGGCGGTCGCGCGCGCCCCCCAGGACCGCTCTCGCGACGCCCAGGGGCAGCGCCAGGCCCAGGAGCAGCGCCACCGGGAGGCTCCCGGTGGCCAGCCACAGGCCGACGATCACCAGCAGGCAGGCCACGCCGCGCAGCAGCCCCCACTCGTGCGGCGCCAGGGCCCAGCCCGCCTCGTCCAGCCGTGCGGCGATCTTCTCGGTGCGGCCGCTGGCCCGCACCACGCGGCCGCTGAGCTCCAGCAGCGCGCCCAGGAGGCCGCCCGCCCGGCCTCCGGCGCCCGCCCCGCCGCCCCTTCCGCGCGGACGGTGCTCCTCGATCCGGTGGGTGATGTCCGAACGCGGCGTGAAGAAGGCGTCGGCGAGCAGGTAGACCGCGACCGCGATCACCACGAAGCACAGGCCGAGCAGCGCGCCGAGGGAGAAGTCCACCGCGTCGGCCGGGGGCGCGGCGCCCACCCGGCTCACCACGGCGCCTGCTCCTGGCCGAAGGCGTCGTGGGTCAGCGGGACGCCCATGTCGCTCAGCTTGCTCAGGAAGCGCGGCCGCAGCCCGGTGGAGCGCAGCGTGCCCTGGAACCGGCCGGACCGGTCGACCCCGGCGCGCATGTCGAACAGGAACAGGTCCTGCAGGGTGATGATGTCGCCCTCCATCCCCGACACCTCGGTCACGTGGGTGATGCGGCGGGTGCCGTCCTTCAGCCGCGCCTGGTGCACGATGAGGTCGATCGCCGAGGCCATCTGCTCGCGCACCGCGCGGACCGGCAGCTCCATGCCCGACATCAGCACCATCGTCTCCAGCCGGGAGAGCACGTCGCGCGGGGCGTTGGCGTGGACGGTGGTGAGCGAGCCGTCGTGGCCGGTGTTCATCGCCTGGAGCATGTCGAGCGCGGCGCCGTCGCGGACCTCGCCGATGACGATGCGGTCGGGCCGCATCCGCAGGCAGTTGCGCACCAGGTCGCGGATGGTGACCTCGCCGCGGCCCTCGACGTTGGCCGGGCGCGCCTCCATCCGGAGCACGTGCTCCTGGCGGAGCTGGAGCTCGGCGGCGTCCTCGATGGTCACGATGCGCTCGTCGGCGGGGATGAACGACGACATCGTGTTCAGCGTGGTCGTCTTGCCCGAGCCCGTCCCGCCGCTGATGACGATGTTGAGCCGGGCCCGCACGCACGCGGCGAGCAGCTCGGCGACCTGCGGGGTCAGCGTCCCGAAGCCGACGAGGTCGTGCACGGTCAGCGGGTCGCTGGAGAACTTGCGGATGGTCAGCAGCGATCCGTCGACGGCCACCGGCGGCACCACCGCGTTGACCCGGCTGCCGTCGGGCAGGCGGGCGTCGACCATCGGGCTCGACTCGTCGATGCGCCGCCCCACCCGGGAGACGATCTTCTCGATCACCCGGCGCAGGCTGCCCTCCCCGGCGAACGCGCCCTCGGCCAGGTGCAGCCTGCCGCCGCGCTCCACGTAGATCTGGCCGGGGCCGTTGACCATGATCTCCGAGACCTCGGGGTCGTTGAGGTAGGGCTCCAGCGGGCCGAGGCCGAGGATCTCGTCGAGCACCTCCTGCTGCACCCGGCCGCGGTCCAGCAGGGTCAGCGGGGTCTGCTCCTGCTCGATGACGTCCTGGAGCGTGGCGCGCACCCGCTGCTCCAGCTCGCCCTGGCTGAGGTTGGCGTCGTACAGCTTGGGCCCCAGCGCCTCCACCAGGGACTGGTGCACCCGGCGCTTGAGCCCGGCGAACGGGTCGACGGGGCGGCCCGTCCTGCTGCCCGTGCGGCCCGGCGGGGAGACCGCCAGCGCGGCGCCCGGCCGGGGCGCCGCCGGTTCGGCGCCCTCCTTGATGGCGGCGTTGAGACGGGCCAGCCGCTCCCCCAGCGTGCTCATCCGCGGCCCGCCTTGGAGCGCCGGAAGAACCCGCGCCGCGCCGCGCCGCGCACCGCCTCGTTGCCCTCGGTGACGGCCAGCGCCACCCGGCCGACCGCCTGGCTGAAGGCGTGGCCGGGGTCCTGGCGCACCAGGGGGACCCCGCGGTTGACCGACGCCGGCACGTCCTGGCTGTGCGGCAGGAGCACCGTCGCGGGGGCGCCGACGACCTTCTCGACGTCGGCGACGGACAGGCCCGCCTTGATGTCGGCGCGGTTGAGCAGGAACGAGCGCGCCCCCGCCGGGTAGCCCAGCAGGTCGAGCATGTCCAGGGTGACCCGCAGGCCTTTGAGGGCCGTCACCTCCGGGACGACCGGCAGCAGGTGCCGGTCGGCGACGTCCATCGCGGCCAGCACGTGCTCGCTGAGCTGGGAGGGGGTGTCGACGATGACCACGTCGAAGCTGCGCTTGAGCATGCCGAGCAGCTCGGTCACCAGCGGCCCGGAGATCTGCTCGGACTCCCCCGGCGAGACCGGCGCCAGCACCGTGGCCAGCCCCGTCTCGTGCCGCACCAGCAGCGACTGCACGCCCGTCTCGTCCATCCGCCCGGCCATCGGCACCGCGTGCACGATGGTGCGCTGCGGGCTCAGCCGCAACGTGATCGCCACGTCGCCGAACGCCAGGTCCAGGTCGACCAGGCACACCTGGAGGCCCTCCCGCTCGGCCAGCGCCACGCCCAGGTTGGTGGCCAGGACGGTCTTGCCGCAGCCGCCCTTGGCCGCGAACAGCACGACGATCCTGCCGTCGCGGCCCGGGGACGGCGCCGCCTCGGCGCGGCCCGCCCGCTGGATGCCGCGGGAGACCTCCCAGCAGCGGCGGCAGGCGTCCATCAGCGCCTGGAAGTCGCGGTCGGGCACCACCTCGCGCACGCCCGCCCGCATCGCCTCCCCCATCACGGCGACGTCCACCCGCTCGCGCACCAGCACCACCCCGACGTGGGGGTGGTCGGCGCGGCGGGCCGCGGCGAAGGTGATCGCGCCGGTGAGCTCCACGCTCGGACCGATGATGACGACCAGCTCCTCGGGGTCGGCGGCGAGCCGCTCGTCCACGGCCCGCAGGGTGCGCACCACGTGCGCGTGCTCGCGGAACCCCGCGGCCAGCCGCCGCGCGGCGGAGTCGTCGGGTTCACAGATGACCGGCATGCCTCCCCCGGTTCACTTGACGATGGTGAAGTTGCTGATGCCGGGGCTCTTGACGTCGAGCTCCGAGGTCTCGGTCTGCAGGCCCATGTACAGGGCGTTGCCCTCGCCCTCCCCGGTGCCCTGGGTCGCGCCGAGGATCAGCCGCTCGGCCTGCTCCTGGGTCACCGCGAGGGTGACCAGCGAGCGGTCGCCGCGGGGGTTCTGCTCGGTGCCGTCGGTGCTGGCCGGGCCGACCGCCAGCACCGGCACGTCGGACATGAGGATGCGGACCCGCTGCTCGGGGGTGCCGGCGCCGCCGCCGCGGGCCTTGACCTGGCGCAGCGAGATGAAGATGACCACCTTGCTGCCGGGCTTGGCGTAGCCGGCGACCCGCTGCGGTTCGCCCATCTCGACGGTGAGGGCGATCCTGCCCTCGGGGACGGCGAAGGCCTGGCTGGCCTCCTTCTCCTCCATCAGCGACCGGGTGATCAGCGCGCCCTCGCCGACGGCGGTGTTGACCACCAGCCCCAGGTGGGCCTCGGTGAGCCGGGAGAGCGCGTCGTCGGGGACGGCTCCGGCCGGGTAGTTGCGCAGCCGCAGGTAGCCGCCGTCCCGCAGCCCCGCCACCGGGGTGCCGGCGGGGATGGCGCGGGCGGCGACCAGCACGCTCACCGGGCGGTTGCGCTCGGCGGCCCGGTCGTCGGCGGTGCGCGCGTAGGCCAGGACGGCCAGGGTTCCCGCGCCCGCCAGCACCAGCGCGGCGATGATGGAGAGGAGCCGACGGTTCATGCGTCCTTCATTCGCTCGTCAGCCCGCCAGCTTGAGGCTGCTCAGGCCGTAGTTGCCCTGCCCGCCGAACGGGCCCTCGATCGTGTCCTTGACGAAGTGGCCGGTCAGGCACGGCGCGGGGGTGCAGGGCATCGGCCCCTGACCCAGGGGCGGGTA
The DNA here is from genome assembly GCF_039525175.1 of Actinocorallia libanotica. Taxonomy (NCBI): domain Bacteria; kingdom Bacillati; phylum Actinomycetota; class Actinomycetes; order Streptosporangiales; family Thermomonosporaceae; genus Actinocorallia; species Actinocorallia libanotica. The sequence continues at coordinate 304,408 of NZ_BAAAHH010000003.1, read as the reverse complement.
GCGGAAGCCGATGCCCAGGAAGGTGAGGTTCACCCCGGTGATGACGAAGGGCGCCAGGCCCACCGTGTGGTAGCGCTCGAACATCAGCAGGGCGGGTTCGGAGCCGTCGTAGACGGGGACGTGGACGATGCGGGGCTCGGCGGTGGTGCCGAGGATCAGCCCGCGCAGGAAGGCGAAGAGGTCGTCCGCGGCGACGAGGAGCTGGCAGCCCGTGGACAGCAGGCCCGCCGTGATCACCCCGACCAGGTTCTCCAGGTCGAAGCCGTAGTAGTCGCGGCCCGTCTCCAGCTCGTCGATGCAGGTGGCCCACTGGGGGCCGATGAAGAAACCGAGGTTGCCGCCGCCGCAGCCGGCGACGTCCTGGGAGAGGGTTACCTCATCCTCCTCTGGAGGGTTCCAAGGGAACTGAGTGGGTTTGGCGGCCACCCGGGTGCCGTTGCCGGTGAGCTGGTTCCAGGCGCACTGCGAGACCATGAACTTGAAGGCCTCCGGCGTGCTCAGCGCCGCGCCCCAGGCGACGCGGGCGCAGGCGGCGACCGTGGTGCCGGCGGCCTCGCCCGCCAGGGCGCGGGAGAAGACGGCGGGCAGCAGCCGGGAGCCGTCGGCCTGCCGGGTGCTGGCCTGGATCTCCAGGTAGTCGCCCGCGTCGGGACGGTCCCCCACGCAGCCCGAGAGGTTGTCCGGCGGGGGCAGGCACTCCCCGAGCAGGGCGGCGCCGCGCTGCCTCCCGCACGTCGGCAGGAGGTCCACCGCCCCGTCGGAGGCGTTGCGCTCGGCGACCGGCCGCGCTGCCGCCAGCAGCAGTTCGGGCGGGCACGGCTGGACGCCCGCCTGCCGGACGCAGGCGGTGACGGCGGCGAGCGCGGCGGCGTCGGCGGCGGTGTGCAGCTCCTCCCGCTCGGCGTAGATCCGGCCGACGTCCACGACGACGGCCGCCGCGCCGAGCAGCACGCCGCCGGTGAGCAGGACGGCGACCAGCGGTGCCATCGACCCGCGGTCCCCGCGCAGCCGGGTCATCAGTCCTCGCATGGCGCCTCCGCCCGCCCCCCGATTTCCATCGAGTCCCAGCCGGGGATGAAGCCCACGGCCGCCTCGGACTCGTAGCCGAAGTCCACGGCCGCGGTGCTCACCGTGCCGCCGTCCACCGGCGCGCACGGCCGGAAGCGCACCGCGCCGGGCGGCAGCTCGCGCTCCAGCAGCCGGTTGATGACCTCGCGCCCGGCCGCCGCCCGCGCGGCGGGGGCGCCCTCGCTCAGCAGGTAGGTGCGCAGTCCCTGGCGCGCGGCGTTCGTCGCGGTGATCTTCTGGTTCAGCCAGAGGCCGGTGTCGATCATGCCCAGGACGACGACCAGCAGGACCGGCAGGACCAGCGCGAACTCCACCGCGGCGGCTCCGGCCTCACGCTCGGGGGGACGCACGTTCACCTCCTGCCGGGATCGTTCCGATATGACGGTTCACTGGGATCACGGCGGTGTCGCCTCGGCGCTCACCTGGCCGGCCTTCCGGTCGACCAGCCCGTCCAGGCCGTCGCCCAGCGCCCGCGCCGCGCCGACGGCGGCGACCACCAGCAGCGCGCACAGCAGGGCGTACTCGACCGCCGTGGCGCCCCGATCGCCCCGGCGGCCGCTCGTTCCGGACGGTGTCACGGTCAGGGCGCTGCCGGCGCCTCGGGGGTGATCTCGTCGTTCACGTTCGTGAAGATGTCCACGATCGTCTCGCCCAGGGTGGCGACGATCGCGACGATCGCGACCGCGATGAGGGAGACGATGAGCGCGTACTCGACCGCGGTCGCGCCCCGGTCCCGGGAGAGCTCCTCGCCCCGTTCCAGGAGCGCGCGGTAGCCGGACTGCAGCAGGATCACTGCCTGACTGATCATTTCGGGGGGTCCTTCCGGAAGCCGCCCGGACGTTGTCACCGCCCGGACTCCGACAAAGGCCCAGCTTGGAGACTGTCCGGCTTTGAGGAAAGACACCTTTTGGACTTATGTCATCACCCGAACGGACGACATGTCACCCGAAAGGAGGGTTGTCAGAGAGGCCCATAACAGATCACGCTCCCCCCGCGCCATATCAATGTAGCGACAGTTCAGAGTGGGCGATGCTGAGATTGTTCTGAGTGGTACCAGGTAAACCGGTGGTTTGCGTTGGGCGTCTTTTGTCTGAGAATGGGCCCGACCCCTGGGAGGTCCACAGTGGTAGTGCGTGTCGTGGTGGTCGACGACCATGTGTTGTGCCGGCTCGGCCTCGCCCGGCTGGTCGGCGAGCAGCCCGATCTGGAGCTCGCCGCCGCGGCGGCGTCGGCCGAGGAGGCGCTGGAGCGGGTGCGGGCCGACCGGCCCGACGTCGTCGTCACCGCGGTCTCGCTGCCCGGCGGGGACGGGCTCGGCCTGACCCGGCGGCTGCGCGCCGACGACCGGATCGGCGTCGTCGTCCTCGGCGACTCCGAGGCCGAGGACACCCTGTTCCAGGCGATGGAGGCGGGCGCCAGCGCGTACGTCGACGCCTCGGCGCCCATCGCGCAGATGGTCGCGGCGATCCGCCACGCGGCCGTCGCGCCCGGCTCGTTCACCGCGGAGGGCCTGGCCGAGGCGCTGGAGCGCCGCCGCAGGGACCGCGAGCTGCTCACCCCCCGGGAGCGGGAGACGCTGGGCCTGCTCATGCAGGGCCTGCCGATCGCCCAGATCGGCCACTCCATGAACCTCAGCCCGCACACCGCCAAGACCTACACCGCCCGCATCTACGACAAGCTCGGCGTCACCAACCGCACCCAGGCGGTCATGGCCGCGCTGCGGCTCGGGCTGGTCCGCGACGGCGAGGACGACGCCAGGAGCTCCGGCTGCCGCGCCACGAGGCGCCGTTGAACCCCCTGCTCCCCGCGCTCGCCCTGCTCGTCCTGCTCGGCACCGCGGCCTGCCAGTCCAGGCCCGCGCCCGCGCTGCCCGAGGCGTCCCCGGCCGTCGACGAGGCCGCGCTCGAGCGCTTCTACCGGCAGAAGGCGCCGTGGCGGCCGTGCAAGGGCCACCGCGGCTTCCAGTGCGCCGACGTCGAGGTGCCGCTGGACTACCGGGACCCGGAGGCCAGGACGCTGCGGATCGCGGCGGTCCGGCTGAAGGCCGCCGGCTCCCGGCTCGGCTCGCTGCTGATCAGCCCCGGCGGGCCGGGCGCCTCCGGCGTGGAGGCCGCCTACGCCGCGCGCCGCTCCTTCACCCCCGCCGTGCGCGAGCGCTACGACATCGTGGGCTTCGACCCGCGCGGGGTGGGCCGCAGCAACGGCATCCGGTGCCTGGACGACGACCAGCTCGACCGCTACCACGCCACCGACTCCACCCCCGACACCCGGGCGGAGCGGACGCGCCTGCGCACGATGTCGCGCCGCTACGCCGAGGAGTGCCAGGACAAGGCGGGCTGGCTCCTGCCGCACATGGGCACCGGGAGCACCGCGCGCGACCTCGACGTCCTGCGCGCCGTGCTGGGCGACGACCGGCTGAACTACTACGGGACCTCCTACGGGACGCAGCTCGGCCAGGTCTACGCCGAGCTCTTCCCCGGCCGGGTCCGCCGGATGGTGCTGGACTCGGTGATCGACTCGGCGTACTGGGCGGGCGAGGTGCAGGAGCGGCAGCTCCTCGCCCTGGACGAGGAGTTCGACCTGTTCCTCGACAGCTGCGTCCGGCACGGGTGCGCGCTGGGATCCACCCGGGCGAAGGCCCGCGCCAACGTGTGGAAGCTGCTCGAGCGGACCGACCGGCGTCCGCTGCGCGCTCCGGACGGCCGGAGGGTGAGCGACACCGACATCCACACGGCGTCCGTCCTGCTGGCGATGGAGCCGCGGCTGTGGAGCACGGGCCGGCGCGCCTTCGCCGAGGCGGCGCGGGGCGAAGGCCGTACGTTCCGGCGGCTCGCCGACACCGCGCGGGGACGCTCGCCTCGCGGGCTCTACGACTCCAGCATCCCGGCCTGGATGGCCGTCACCTGCCTGGAGACCCCCGAGGAGATCCGCCGGGAGCGCGCCACCGACCGGCAGATCGCCCGGATGGCGGGAAGGTCGCCGGTCTTCGCCGACGTCAACACCACCATCGCCTGCTCGTACTGGAAACCCGCCTCAATACCTCAGAAAGCGATCAAACCACGCAATATCGGTCCGATTTTGCTGCTCGCCAACACCCGCGACCCGCGCACTCCGCTGAAGTGGGCGCAAGCCGTTGCGAAACGGTTCACCGGCTCGGCGCTCCTGGTCAACGAGGCGGCGGGACACGGCGTCTACGGACGCGGTTCCTGCGTGAACCGGGCCGTGGACGGCTATCTGATCGGCGGAACGGCGCCCGCCGCCGCGCGCTGCTCCGACAGGGGACCCGACTACTGACCGGCCGCGGGTCAATCCGGTGTGCACTTGTAACCCTATGGACCGGGACAATAGCCGTGAAAAGTTTTACGCTTCGCCAATGGAGTGGCTGGAGCGCATCACGAGGTTGCGGCGCTGGACCCGCGGCGGAGAACGGGACCCCCACAAGGCGCTCCTCCTGCTGTACGCGATCGGCCAGCTGCAGCGCACCGGCTTCAAGCCGATCCGCTTCCGCGAGGCCGAGCCCGCCTTGGAGCTGCTCTTCGCCGAGTTCGGGCCGCCCAAGCCCGTGGGCCCGGCCCAGCCCTTCCACCACCTGGCCACCGACGGCCTGTGGGAGGTCGCCGCGGCCGGCGGGCGGCCCAGCCCCGGACCCGACCGCGACCTGATGACCGCCGGAGACGTGCACGGCAGGCTGATGCCGGAGTTCGTCAAGGAGATGCTGGCCGACCCCGTCCTGCTGTCGCAGATCGTCCGCATCCTGCTGGACACCAACTTCGAGCCCGGCCTGCACCTGGACCTGTGCTCGGCGGCCGGGCTCCTGCCCGAGGTGGCGCAGACCGCCACGGTCGCCCGGTACCTGGAGGGCCACCTGCCCCGCGCCGAGCGCGACCCCACGATCCGGCAGAAGATCCTCGTCGCCTACGACTGCCGCTGCGCCTTCTGCGGCTACGAGGGCTGGATCGGCAACAGCGTGATCGGCCTGGAGGTGGCGCGGCTGCGCTGGTGGGCCTTCGACGGGCAGGACGACCTGACCAACTGCCTGTGCCTGTGCTCGCTGCACCACCGGTTGTTCGACAAGGGCGTGCTGGGCATCGTCCCGTCCGGCAAGATCCTGGTCTCCCGGCACTTCGTCGGCACCACCGAGGCCTCCAAGCGGATGGTGAACGAGCTGAACGGCCGCACCGCCAGCCCCCCGCAGCCGGGTTTCGCCCGGCCCGACGTGCGCAACATCGACTGGCACACCCGGCAGGTCTTCCGGGGACCCGCCCGGATCTGAACGCCTGGACGGCGCGACGCGTCATATCTTGGGCGCACGAAGGGCGGGAAAACAGAGCATGACGGAATTCAGTGACCTGTGGGAGTCGCAGGCCGATCCCGAGTTGTGGATCGTGGCGGCCGCGGCCGCGCTCGCCCTGTTCCTGGTGGCCTACGGGCCCGCCTGGCGGGTGTCGCGCAACGTGGTGACGATCGCCCACGAGGGCGGCCACGCGCTCGTGGCGCTGCTCACCGGACGCAAGCTCGACGGCATCCGGCTGCACTCCGACACCTCCGGCGTCACCGTCTCGCGCGGCAGGCCCGACGGGGCGGGCATGGTGCTCACCGCGCTCGCCGGCTACGCCGCGCCGCCGCTGCTCGGCCTGTTCTTCGCCTGGCTGCTGGAGCTCGGGCGGATCACCCTCATGCTGTGGGGCGCGCTGGTGCTGCTCGCCGGGATGCTGGTGATGATCCGCAACGTCTTCGGGGTGGTCTCGGTGCTGACCACCGGCGGGATCGTCTTCGCGATCTCCTGGTTCGCGCCGACCGACGTCCAGGCCGCCTTCGCCTACTTCGGCGCCGCCTTCCTGCTGCTGGCGGGCGCGCGGCCGGTGATCGAGCTGCAGCGGCTGCGCGCCCTCCGGCAGGCGCCGAGCTCCGACGCCGACCAGCTGGCCCACCTCACCGGGGTGCCGGGGCTGGTGTGGGTCTGCCTCTTCGGGCTGCTCGCCCTGGCCTGCCTGCTGCTCGGCGGGAAGCTGCTCATCCCCGCCGAGGCCTTCGGCACCTCCTTCTTCGGCGGGACGTCCCCGCTCTGACGCTCACCCGCCGGTCGTCCCGGGACCGGGGTCCGACGGCTCCGGCTCCGCGGGACGGGTGGCCTGCTCGGACTGCTGGGGCCGGGTCTGCTCGGGCTCGGGGGCGGGCACCGTCGTCCCGCCGGCCGGCTCGTCCGGCCCCGCCGCCTCGGCCGGCTTCTCCGTCCCGGTGGCCGGGGCCTCCTCGGCCTCCGCGGTCGGGCTCTTCTCCGGCACCCGCACGCCGGGCGTCGCGGACGGCTTCCCGGTGGCGCCGTCCTCCGTGGCGCTCTCCTCGGGAGCCGGGGAGTCCGTCGGGGAGTCCGTCGGGGTGCCGGTGGGCGTGCCGCTCCGCGTCGGGGTGACGCCGCCGCTCGTGGCGGGGCCGCTCGTGGCGGGGCCGGTGGTCTGTCCGCTTGTGGACAGCGGAGGCTCGGAGCGGGCGGCGGGCGGGATCGGCACGGCGGCGCCGTCCCGGTCGCCGCCGGACCCCGCGGGGCGTTCGAAGGCGGTCTCGGTCTCGGAGTCGACCAGCGTCAGACTCTTCACCTCTTGCTCCGGAGTCGCGATCACCGTCACTTTCCCGCCACTGAACTGTGGCCATGAAGCGCCGCGGAAATCGCTGTTCTTCGGATCTATTTCCGCATCAGGAGGGGTCAGGGGATTACCGCAGTTGCATTTCACCACCGGAACCCCGTGCCGGTCGACCAGCACCGCGATCCCCGCCTGCAGCACGGCGGGGATCGCCGTGGCCGTCCCGTCCCGGTAGCCGTGGTTGGTGACCAGGGTGTCGACGCGCAGCACGGCGGGCGTCAGGTCCGCCACGAAGCCGGGGATCTCCGCGACGGTGATGCCCAGGACGCCCGACCACGCCCCGGCCTTCTCCCCTCCCGCCTGCAGGAACTCCACCAGCGCGTCCTTGTCGCAGGCCGCGGCCTTGCGGGTGCCGCCGTAGAGGCCGGGGGCGTCGCCCTTCACCTGGCCGCCCGCCTCGGCCCTGCGGTCCACCTGCTCGTCGTCGTCGGCGTTGGCCGCCAGGGTGTAGGGATCGGGGCCGGGGTCGCCGACCGCGAGCCTGGTAATGGTCTTTCCGGCCTCCCCGCAGGCCGTCGCGGACATCAGCAGCAGGAAGGCGAACAACGCCGTCCGCGCCCTCGTGATCCTCGCGCTCACATCGAGCCCCCGTCCGGGATTGGTGCTCCTCTCCCTTCTGATGTCTCATAGAGAAGAAAAGTGCACAATGACCGTGAGGTTTTCGATAGGGGGACCGCACGTGCTGCCGCTGGAACCCGAGGACCCCGACCGGATCGGCGACTACCCCCTCCTGGGCAGGCTCGGCGCGGGCGGCCAGGGCACCGTGTTCCTCGGCACGGGCCACGGCGGGCGCGTCGCCGTCAAACTGCTGCACGCCCGGCTCAGCCACGACCCGATCGCGCGGGCGCGGTTCGTCCGGGAGCTGACGACGATCGAGCGGATCGCCGGGTTCTGCACCGCCCGGGTCCACGCCGCCGACCTCGACGGCGACCGGCCCTACATCGTCAGCGAGTACGTGCCGGGCGCCTCCCTCCAGCAGGTCGTGCGCGAGCAGGGGCCGCGCGCGGACGGGGCGCTCATGCGGCTCGCCGTCGGCACCGCCACCGCGCTGACCGCGATCCACCAGGCCGGGGTGGTGCACCGGGACTTCAAGCCGCCGAACGTGCTCATGGGGCCCGACGGGCCGCGCGTCATCGACTTCGGGATCGCGCGGGCGCTGGACAACGTCGGGCACACCATGACGGGGCAGCTGGTGGGCACCCCCGCCTACATGGCGCCCGAGCAGTTCACCGAGCACGTGGTGGGGCCGGCCTCCGACCTCTTCGCCTGGGGCTCGACCATGGTGTTCGCCGCGACCGGGCGCGCCCCGTTCGGCGGCGGCGACCTGTACGCGATGCTCAACCGGATGCGCGCGGAGGACCCCGACGTGAGCGGGCTGCCCGAGGAGCTCGCCCGCCCCGTCCTGGCCTGCCTGGCCCGCGACCCGGCGGCCCGGCCCACCGCGGACGAGCTGCTGTGGCGGCTGCTGGGAGAGCGCCGCGAGATCAGGCTCGCGCGGCCGTTCCCGCCGGGCGGCGTCACCGTGGACGACCCGGTGACCCCGGTGGAGGCGCCGGTCACCGAGGTGGAGCACACCGAGGACCTGGGCGGCCTCGCCGAGCCCGCCGGGACGCGGGCGGGGCGCGGGCCGCTGCGCCGCACCGTGCCCCTCTTCCTGGGGCTGGCACTGGTGTTCCTGGCGTCGCTGCTCGACATGGCGTCCCTGTCGGTGCTCTCCAGCGGCTCCGTCACCGAGCTCCGCCAGCAGTGGGCGCTGGTGCTGTCCCTGGTCTACACCTCGCTGGCGGTCATCACGGTGTTCGGGGTCATCGCGGCCTGGCGGGGGTTCGCCTCCGGGGTCTGGACGATCATCGTGGTCCGGATCGTCCGGGTGGCGGTGTGGCTGGCCACGCTCGGGCAGGTGCCGCCGCGCACCGAGACCATCGTCCTGCAGGTGCTCTCCCCCGTGCTGGTGATCGGGCTGCTGCTCCTGGCGCTGGCGCGCGGGCGGGCCTCGGCCGGCCGCTAGGGGACGGCCGAGCGGGGCGCCGCGACCGTGGCCATGGCGGGCCGCGGGACGTGGGGCTCGCCGCAGTGCGGGCCGTCCTCCCGCAGGTGGCCGACCTCCAGGGTGGCGTGGGCGATCTCGTAGCGTTCGCGGAGCACCCGCCTCAGGTCGCGGCGCACGGTGTGGCAGTCGCCGTCCGGATCGACCAGGACGCGTGCCGACAGCGCCGGATACCCCGACGTCACCTCCCAGACGTGCAGGTCGTGCACCTCCATGACGCGGGGGCGGCCGGCCATCGCCCCGCCGATCTCGGCCGGGTCCAGGCCGGCGGGCGCGGCCTCCATGAGCACCCGGCCCGCGTCCCGCACCAGGCCCCAGCCCGCCTTCACCATGAGAACGGCGACGACCAGCGACGCGACCGCGTCGGCGCGGTGCCAGCCGGTGAACAGCACGACGCCGCCCGCAGCCGCGGTGGCCAGGAACGCCAGCAGGTCGTTCAGGACGTGCTGGTAGGCGCCCTCGACGTTGAGGCTGGAGCGGTCGGCGCGGCTCATCAGCCAGGTCGCGGCCAGGTTGACCGCCACGCCCGCCAGCGCGGTGCCCAGCACCACGCCGCCCTCGACCTCGGGCGGGTCCAGGAGGCGGCGCGCGCCCTCGTAGCCGAAGGAGAGCGACAGCAGCAGCAGGGTGAGGCCGTTGAGCTGCGCGGACAGGATCTCGGCGCGCTTGAGGCCGTAGGTGTAGCCGCCCCTGGGCGGCGCCGCGGCGATCCGCATCGCCAGCAGTGCCAGCGCGATCGCGACCGCGTCGGTGAGCAGGTGCGCGGCGTCCGTGAGCAGCGCCAGCGAACCGGAGAGCAGGCCCGCCGCCACCTCCACCACCATGAAACCGGCGATCAGGGCGAGTGCGGCGACCAGCGGGCGGCGGTCCGCGCCGTGCCTCCCGTGACGCCCCAGAACGTGCCCGTGTCCGTGCCCCGTACCCATCCGCTCCCCCTTCGGCGGGGCCAGGATAGACGGCCGCGGATTTTGTCGGGGGGCATCGCTAGATTCGATTATGTGAGCGAACGATCGGGCTTCCCCGGAGGGAGCAGAGGGCAGGGGCCGACGCCTGCGCCTGTCGCGTCGTCTCAGAACACCGCAGGTCAGGAGGTATCCACGGAGCTTCCGGCGGAAATCGCCGGAGCGGACGGCGTCGCCGACGAGAAGCGGCGGCGGGCGAGGGCGCGCACGGCGGAGCGGCGGGACCGCATGGTCGACGCGGGCGTCGCGGAGCTCGCGCGGTGGCTGCGCGACCAGGTGGCCCACGGCCTGGCCGGCGCCGAGCGCGCCCCGCACGCCCTGTGGGACGAGGCGGCGCGGCGGCTGGTGGACGCCCAGGGTCCGGCGCTGGCCGACCCGGTGCGGGAGCTGGCCGCCGTCCCCGGCACCGGCGAGCACTGGCCGTCCCGGCTGCTGGAGGAGTACGGGCTGCTGCACCTGCTCGTCCGCGCCCACGGGCGGCGGGAGGAGCTCCCGCCCGGCCTGCGCGCCACCGTCCGCACCCGGGTCGGCTTCACCGCCGCCCGGGAGGAGGTCCTGGCCGGGCCGCACGTCCGCGACGACTGGTACGTCCTGGGCGTCCGCGAGAGCGAACGCGACGGCCTGCGCACCCGGCGCACCTGGCTGCGCGGCCTGTCCACCGGCCGCCCCGCCCTCGTCCTGGCCTACGGCACGTCCTCCCGCCCCCTGGACCCCCTCGACCTCCGCCCCGGCACGGCCGTGGACGCCTCCCTGGCGTTCCACCCCGACGCCCCGCCCCTGCGGGCCGTCCCCGCCACGCTGCACGCCCCGCCCCGGACCGCGCCTCCCCCCGGCTCCACCGTCCTGGAACTCCTCGACGAGCACGCCGCCGCCCTCGCCCAGGACCCCTGGCTCGACCGCTGGCCCGCCGCCCTGTCCTCGGTGCGCCTGGCCCGCTCCGACGGCCTCCACCTCATCGACACCGCCGGCGACGCCCTCCCCCTGCGGACCCCCGCCCCCTGGCGCCTCCTGTCCTTCTCCGGCGGCGCCCCCCTGACCCTCGCCGGCGAATGGACGCCCTCCGGCCTCCGCCCCCTGTCCGCCTGGCACCCCACCGAAGGCCTGGTGACCCTCCCATGACCCCCACCACCCCGCCCCGTCGCCCCCGTCCCCGCCCCCTCCTCTTCTTCACCCGCCCCGGCCTCCGGCCCCTCGTCTCCGCGGGCCTCCGCGTCTCCGCCGCCTCCCCCGGGCACCGGGGGAGCCCTGACGCCGTGGCGCCGCGTCCGGGCCCCCCGGCCTCGTCCGCTGCGCCCTTGCGCCGGATGAGGACCGCCGGCACGCCGACGTCTCCGAGCACCCTGATCCGGCCCGCGAGCCCGGTGGAGAAGCCCGGCATCGACTGCGCACCGATCTGGCCGGGCACTCCGGCTCCCGCCGGACACGGGCGCCGGGCGGCCAGGACGGACGACGTACGGGTACGGCAGGACGCCCCGGCACCCGCAAGACGCGAGCGTCGGACAGCCGGAGTGGACGGCATGCCGGTGCTGCCGAACGGCTCGGCACCGCGTGCACGACGCGGGCGTTCGAACCCGGTGGAGGAGAGCCGGGCCGACGGCATGCGGGTACGGCCGGACGCTCCGGCGCCGGGTACGGAACGCGGACACCTGGCGGCCGACGCCTGGCATGTGCCGGAGCGGCCGGGCGGCCCGGTGCCTGGGGGACTCGGGTGGCGGGCGGACGGGAGCCCGGTGTGATGAGCGTGTGGGAGGAGCATGTGACGGCGGCGCTGCTGGGGACGCAGCGGAAGGCGGCGCCGGAGCTGGCGGAGGTGCCGCTGGCGGAGGAGGACGCGGCGGCGCGGCTGCTGGACCAGGCCGAGCAGCTGGCGGTGCTGCGGCGGGCCGGGCGCAGGCCGGGGAAGGTCGAGGCGGGGCTGGTCGGCGCGCCCGCACCGGCCGAGACGCTGCCGGTGGTGCCGCCGGCGGCCGGGCGGCGGCTGGAGCGGCTGCTCGGCGGCGACCGGCCGCGGCTGCTGCCCGAATGGCTGGGCGAGGCGGCGGCGCGCGGGTACCGGGTGCCGGCGCGCAGCCTGCCCGACCTGCTGGACAAGGGGCGCGGGGACCGCGCCGTCCGGCCGCTCATCGCGCGGACGGCGGGGCAGCGGGGGGCGTGGCTGGCGCTGCAGAACGCGGACTGGGCCTACCTGCTCACCGAGTCCGCGGCCTCCGTCGAGGCCGTCGCCGACTGGGCGGGCGGCACCCGGGCGCAGCGGGTCGCCTACCTGACGGCGCTGCGGCTGAGCGACCCGGACGCCGCGCGCGAGAAGCTCCTGGAGAGCTGGACGCGCGAGACCGCGCCCGACCGGGCGGCGTTCCTGGCCACCTTCGAGCACGGGCTGTCGGGGGCCGACGAGGAGTTCCTCGAACGCGCGCTGGACGACCGCGGCAAGGACGTCCGGCAGCACGCCGCCGACCTGCTCGCCCGGCTGCCCCGCTCGGCCTACGCCCGGCGCATGGCCGAGCGCGCCCAGGGGCTGCTGCGCCTGGAGAAGCGCACCGTGCGGGCCCGCAGGCGGACGCGGATCGTCGTGGCGCTCCCCGAGGAGCACGACGACGCGATGGCGCGCGACGGCATCCCGTTCCACCCGCCGGGCTCCTTCTCCCCCTCGGCGGCCCGGACGGGGGCGCGCACCGCCTGGCTGCGCGAGATCCTCGCCCGCACCCCGCTCGACAGCTGGACCGAGGCGTCCGGGCTCACCTCCGGCGAGCTGGTGGCGCTGCCCGTCGCCGACGACCTCGCCCACGACGTGCACCTGGGCTGGGCGCGTGCCGCGCTGCGCCAGGGCGCCGCGGACTGGGCGCGCTCGCTGCTCGGCGAAGGCGCGCTCGTCGAGGAGGCCGAGGCCCCGGCCGGGCTGCTGGAGCTGCTGCCCGAGGACGAGCAGGACGCCGCCGCGGCCGAGCTCGTCCGCGCCGCCGAGGACCAGGCGCACCTGCTGCGGCTGCTGTCCCGGCTGCCCCCGCCCTGGACGGGCCCGCTGGCCGAGGCCGTCCTGGCCCTGCTGGAGTCGGTGCTGCCGGACGCCGACGCCACCCGGTTCGTCTCCCAGCTGTGCCGGCTGGCCGACGAGCGGCTCACGCCCGAGGCCGCGCCCCGGCTGCAGGCACTGGCCGACCGGTACGGAAAGTGGCCTCTGGTAGAACTCGCCGAGACCCTCCGGTTCCGGCACGACATGCTGCAGGAGCTCGCTGGACATCCTTGACGGGGCTTTCGCCGCGAACCTGGCTATCTGCAACTGCTCGGCCGCTCACCCGCCGGTCGCACCGAGCAAGAGACCGAGGAGACGAACGATGACCGACGGCACGCCCGAGGCCGCCACCGGCGTCCTGCGCCCGCACGCCGAGCAGGAGTACGCCGACGAGCTCGCCCGGCTGGCCGAGCTGGACGAGCGGCCGCGCCCGCCCGGCTGGCGGCTGTCGCCGTGGGCGGTCACCACGTACCTGCTCGGCGGCGAGCTCCCCGACGGGACGGCCGTCACGCCCAAGTACATCGGCCCCCGCAGGCTGATCGAGGTCGCCGTCGCCACCCTGGCGACCGACCGCGCGCTGCTCCTGCTCGGCGTCCCCGGCACCGCCAAGACGTGGGTGTCGGAGCACCTGGCGGCGGCGGTCAGCGGCGACTCGACGCTGCTGGTGCAGGGCACCGCGGGCACCCCGGAGGAGGCGATCCGCTACGGCTGGGACTACGCGCGGCTGCTCGCCGAGGGCCCGACCGAGAAGGCGCTGGTGCCGGGCCCGCTGATGCGGGCGATGCGGCGCGGCGCGGTGGCGCGCGTCGAGGAGCTCACCCGCATCCCCTCGGACGTGCAGGACGCCCTCATCACGATCCTGTCGGAGAAGACCCTGCCGGTCCCCGAACTCGACACCGAGGTCCAGGCCCGCCGCGGCTTCACCGTGATCGCCACCGCCAACGACCGCGACCGCGGCGTCAACGAGCTGTCCAGCGCGCTGCGCCGCCGGTTCAACACCGTGGTCCTGCCCGTCCCCGCCTCCCTGGAGGACGAGGTCGAGATCGTCTCCCGCCGGGTCGCCCGGCTGGGCCGCGCCCTGGAGCTCCCCGCCCCCGCGGCGGGCCTGGAGGAGATCCGCCGGGTCGTCACCGTCCTGCGCGAACTGCGCGCGGGCCGCACCGAGGACGGCCGCACCCGGCTGAAGTCCCCCAGCGGCACCCTGAGCACCGCCGAGGCGATCTCCGTCGTCACCGGCGGCCTCGCCCTCGCCGCCCACTTCGGCGACGGCGTCCTGCGCCCCGCCGACCTCGCCGCCGGCCTGCACGGCACCGTCGTCTCCGACCCCGCCGCCGACCCCGTCGTCTGGCAGGAGTACCTGGAGACCGTCGCCCGCGACCGCCCCGGCTGGCGCGACTTCTACCGGGCCTGCCGCGAGATCCTCCCCTGACCCTCCCGCCTCACCCCGTCCGCCCCCGCTCACCCTCCGGAGGTCCGCTTGACCGTCGAGGTCTTCGGCATCCGCCACCACGGCCCCGGCTCGGCCCGCGCCCTGCGCCGCGCCCTGGAGGCCTACCGCCCCGACCTCGTCCTGATCGAGGGCCCTCCCGAAGCCGACCCCCTGCTCGCCCTGGCCGCCGACCCCGCCATGACCCCTCCGGTCGCCCTCCTCGCCTACACCCTCACCGATCCCCACCGCGCCGCCTTCTGGCCCTTCGCCTCCTTCACCCCCGAATGGACCGCCCTCCGCCACGCCCAGGCCCGCCGCGTCCCCGTCCGCTTCATCGACCTCCCCGCCGCCCACACCCTCGCCGCCCCGCCCGAGGCCCTCGCCACCGCGCCGACGGAGCGGGCCCGGGTGGATCCGCTGGGGGTGCTGGCGGAGGTCGCCGGGTATGCGGACGCGGAGCGGTGGTGGGACGACGTCGTCGAACTGCGGGGGCGGGGGGACGTGTTCGGGGTGGTCGCCGAGGCGATGGAGGCGCTGCGGGAGGAGGCGGGGCCGGGGGGGCCGGAGCGGGAGGAGCAGCGTGAGGCCTGGATGCGGCAGGCGGTGCGGCGGGGCGTCCGGGAGGGGTTCGAGCGGATCGCGGTGGTGTGCGGGGCGTGGCATGTGCCCGCGCTGCGGGCGAAGGTGCCGGCGTCGCGGGACGCCGCGACGTTGAAGGGGCTGCCGAAGGCCAAGGTGGCGATGACGTGGGTGCCGTGGACGCACGGGCGGCTGGCCCGGGAGTCGGGGTACGGGGCGGGGGTGCGGTCGCCGGGCTGGTACCGGCACCTGTTCGAGGCCGTCGACCGTCCGGTCGAGCGGTGGCTCACCGAGAGCGCGCGGCTGCTGCGGGAGGAGGGGCTGGCCGTCTCATCAGCGCACGTGATCGAGGCGGTGCGGCTGGCCGAGGCGCTCGCGGCGCTGCGCGGACGGCCGCTGGCGGGCCTCGACGAGCTCACCGAGGCGACCGTCGCGGTGCTGTGCGAGGGCGCGGAGCTGCCGCTGGAGCTGATCCGGCGCCGCATGGTGGTGGGCGAGGCGCTCGGATCCGTCCCCGAATCCACTCCGATGGTCCCGCTCCAGCGGGACCTGCTCGCCCAGCAGAAGCGGTTGCGCCTGAAGCCGTCCGCCGATCCCCGTGAGGACGCCCTCGACCTGCGCAGACCCGTCGACCTCGAACGCAGCCGCCTCCTGCACCGCCTGCGCGTGCTGGACGTCGCCTGGGGCACGCCCGCCGCGGACGTCTCCAGCCGGTCCCAGGGCACGTTCAAGGAGGTGTGGGCGCTCGTCTGGCACCCGGAGTTCGACGTCCGGCTGATCGAAGCGGGCGCCTGGGGGACCACCGTCCATGACGCCGCGACGACGCGGATCCAGGCGGAGGCCGCGGATGCGCCCGGTCTTCCCGAGCTGACCGCGCTGGCGGAACGCGCCCTGCTGGCCGGGCTGGACGAGGCGCTGCCCGCCGTCATGTCCGCGCTCGCCGACCGCGCCACCGCGGACGGCGACACCGTCCGCCTCATGGAGGCGCTCCCTCCGCTGGTCCGCGCGCTGCGCTACGGCGACGTCCGGGGCACCCCCACCGGCCCGCTGCGCACCGTCGTGGACGGCCTGGTCGTCCGCGTCTGCCTGGGCCTCCCCCGCGCCGCGGCCTCCCTGGACGACGACGCGGCCCGCGCCCTGCTGGAGCGGATCGGCACCGTCCACGAGACCCTCGCGCTCCTCGACGAGCCCCCGCACACCGCCCGCTGGCTGGACGCCCTGGCCGCCCTCATCGACGCGCCCGCCCCGCACGGCCTCCTGGAAGGCCGCCTCACCCGCCTCCTCCACGACGCGGGCCGCCTCCCCGACCTGCCCGCCCGCCTGTCCCGCGCCGCCTCCCCCGGCACCCCGCCCGCCCATACCGCCGCCTGGCTGGAGGGCCTCCTCGCCGGCAACGCCCTCCTGCTCATCCACGACGCCGCCCTCCTCGCCCTCCTCGACTCCTGGCACCCGGCCGTCCCCGCCGACGCCGTCACCGCCGCCGTCCCCCTCCTCCGCCGCACCTTCGCCACCCACACCCCGCCCGAGCGCCGCACCCTCGCCACCCGCCTCCACAACCTCACCGCCCCCGCCCCGCCCCCGCCCGAAGACCTCGACCCGGCCCGCGCCGCCCCCGCCATGGCCACCGTCCTCTCCTTCCTCCCCCTCCGCCCCGCCCCCGAGGAGAAGCCGTGAACGACGAGACCGCCCCGACCGCCCGGGACACCGCCCTCTCCCAGGACGCTCACGGAGACGATGCGAACGCAGGGGCGAGCACTGCCGGGACCGACGCGAACCCCGGAATGACCGCTGCCGGGACTGATGCGAATGTGGGAATGACCCCTGCCGGGACCGACGCGAACCCCGGAATGACCGCTGCCGGGACCGATGCGAACGCGGGAATGACCCCTGCCGGGACCGATGCGAACGCGGGAATGACCGCCGCCGGAGCCGACGCGAACCCCGGAATGACCGCTGCCGGAGCCGACGCGAACCCCGGAATGACCGCTGCCGGAGCCGGGGCGGCCGGTCCGGAGGGCGCGGGGGACGCCGCCGCGGCCGGTGCCGCGGGTGAGGTGGAGCGGAGGCGGCGGTGGCGGATGGTGCTCGGGGAGGGGGCCGGGACGGGGGTGGTGCCGCAGGGGGCGGACAAGAAGATGGACGCGGCGCTGGAGGCGCTGTACGGGGAGAAGGCGGGGAAGCGGCGGGGCGGGCTGCAGGAGTCGGCGCCGCAGGTGGCGCGGTGGCTGGGGGACATCAGGGAGTACTTTCCGGGGCCGGTGGTGCGGGTGCTGCAGCAGGACGCCATCGAGCGGCTGGATCTGGGGCGGTTGCTGCTGGAGCCGGAGATGCTCGAGGCGGTGGAGCCGGACGTGCACCTGGTGGGCGTGCTGCTGTCGCTGGGCTCCGTGCTGCCGGAGCGGGCGCGGGAGACGGCGCGCGCGGTGGTGCGGCAGGTCGTGCGGCAGGTGGAGGAACGGCTGGAGCAGCGGCTCCGGTCGGCGGTGCGGGGGGCGTTGGAGCGGTCGGCGCGGGAGCGGCGGCCCCGCCGGCAGGCGGACGTCGACTGGCGGCGCACGGTGCACGCCAACCTCCGCACCTACCTGCCGGAGCGGCGCACCGTGGTGCCCGAACGGCTCGTGGGCTTCGGCCGGGCGGCGCGGGGCGTCCGGCGGGACGTGATCCTGTGCGTGGACCAGAGCGGCTCCATGGCCCCGTCCGTGGTGTACGCGGGGATCCTCGGCGCCGCCCTCGCCTCGGTGCCGGCGCTGCGGACGTCGTTCGTCGCCTTCGACACCGCCGTGGCCGACCTGTCCGGCCGCCTCCACGACCCCGTCGAGGTCCTGTTCGGCACGCAGCTCGGCGGCGGCACCGACATCAACCGCGCCCTCGCCTACTGCCAGAGCCTCGTCTCCCGTCCCTCCGAGACCGTCGTCGTCCTCATCAGCGACCTGTACGAAGGCGGCCCGCGCGAGGAGATGCTGCGCCGCGCCGCCGCCCTCCACCGCTCCGGCGTCCGGCTGATCGCCCTGCTCGCCCTCTCCGACGACGGCGCCCCCGCCTACGACCACGAGAACGCCGCCGCCCTCACCGCCCTGGGCGTCCCCGTCTTCGCCTGCACCCCCGACCGCTTCCCCGATCTCATCGCCGCCGCCTTGGAAGGCGGGACAGGACGGGGAGGGGGCCTGGCTCCCTAGGATGGAGCCGTGCGCGCGGGGTGTCGGCCCGGGCGCGGCGGTGACTTCTGGACGGGATGGGCGCTCGATGCGTAGCAAGGCCGAACTGGAGGAGGCGATCCGGTCGGGAGGGCGGGCCGTCCTGATCGTCAACACCCGCTCGCGGCGGGGGAGGCGCTGCTACGCCCAGGCGCTGCGGCTGCTGCTCAGAGCGGGCATCGGGTTCGTGCAGCTGCATCCGGTGAACGATCCGTCGCGGCTGCCGGAGATCTTCGAGCGGACGCTGGAGCTGAAGCCCGACCTGGTCGTGGTCGGCGGCGGGGACGGCACGCTCAAGGAGGCGGTGCGGCACCTGGCGTACCGGGACGTGGCGCTGGGACTGCTGCCGCTGGGCACCACCAACAACTTCGCGCGCGGCCTGTGGCTGCCGCTGGACGTGCGGGGCGCGGTCGAGGTGATCGGCTCGGGCAAGGTCGCGGACGTCGACCTCGGGGAGTTCGACCCGCGGACCGGCGAGCCGCCGGAGACGTTCGCCAACATGGTCAGCCTCGGCCTTTCGGTGCAGGTCGCCCGCTCCGTGCCGCACCTGCTGAAGCGGTACCTGGGCCGCTTCTCCTACCTGCTCACCGCGCTGTGGAAGCTCCCCCGCAACCAGGCGTTCCGGGCCACCGTCGGCATCGGCGGCGTGGTCCACGAGGTGTCCACCCACCAGCTGAACATCGCCAACAGCAGCCACCACAGCGGCCGGGTCATCGCCAAGGACGCCAGTCCCGACGACCGGCTCCTCGCCGTCTACCAGCTCGGCGACGAGGCGCGCCTGCGGCTGATGTCGGCGACCGCCCGGCACGCCCTGACGGGCCGCTTCCGCACCCTCGCCGAGCCCTCCTTCCTCACCACCAACGCCGTCGAGATCGCCACCGACCCGCCCATGGCCGTGGACGTCGACGGCGAGCTCCGCGCCCGCACCCCCGTCAGCGTCCGCCTCCTCCCCAACGCCCTGCGCGTCCTGGTCCCCCGCGAGTTCCCCGACACCTGAGGCCGCCCCGCGCACCGGGCCCGCCGATCCGCCGGGGCGGCGGAGGTTCCGGTCGTCCCGGGCGGCAGGGGGCGCCGGGCTCTGGACGGGGCATGGCGGGCGCCACAGTATGGGTAAGTGGATACTTTTCGAGTGGCGATCGTCGGGGCGGGGTTCGGCGGGATCGGGCTGTCCATCCTGCTGAAGCGGCTGGGGATCAGCCATGTGCTGCTGGACAAGGGGCCCGGGATCGGCGGGACGTGGCGGGACAACACCTACCCGGGGGCCGCCTGCGATGTGCCGTCTCCGCTGTACTCCTTCTCCTTCGAGCGCAGGACCGACTGGAGCCGCCGGTTCGCCGGGCAGGCCGAGATCCTCGAGTACCTGCGCGGATGCGTGGAGCGGAACGGGCTCGAACCGCGGCTGGACACCGAGGTGCGCGCCGCGGCCTTCGAGGACGGCCGCTGGCGGCTGGAGACCTCCGGCGGGCCCGTCGTCGCGGACGTGCTCGTCGCCGCCTGCGGCCAGCTCAACCGGCCGGCGATCCCCCGGCTGCCGGGCCTGGAGTCCTTCGCGGGCACGATGTTCCACTCCGCCCGCTGGGACCACGGCCACGATCTCGCGGGGCGGAAGGTCGCCGTCGTCGGCACCGGGGCCAGCGCCATCCAGTTCGTCCCCCGGGTGGCCGCCCGAGCCGCCCGCCTGGACGTCTACCAGCGTTCGGCCGCCTGGCTCGTCCCCAAGCCCGACCGCCGCCACGGCCGGCTCTCCCTGCGGCTGCGCTCCGCGTTCCCCCTGCTCCAGGACCTGGACCGGCTGGTGACCTACCTGCTGCTGGAATCCCGCGCCCTCGGGTTCGTCCGCTACCCCGCCCTGCTCAAGACCATGGAGTACGCCTACCGCCGGCGCCTGCGCAGGGAGGTCGCCGACCCCGAACTGCGCCGCAAGCTGCTCCCCGACCACCCCCTCGGCTGCAAACGCGCGCTCCTCTCCGACGACTACCTGCCCGCCCTGCAGAGGCCGAACGTCGACCTCGTCACCGACCCCATCGCAGAGGTGCGGCACGACGGCGTCGTCACCGCCGACGGCACGTTCCGCGAGGCCGACACCCTCATCCTCGGCACGGGTTTCCGCGCGTCGGAGTTCCTCGCGCCGATGCGCGTCACCGGCCGCGACGGCCTCACCCTCGACAAGGCGTGGGCCGACGGCGCCGAGGCGCATCTCGGCATGACCGTCCACGGCTTCCCGAACATGTACGTGCTGTACGGCCCCAACACCAACCTGGGCCACAACAGCATCGTCTACATGCTGGAGAGCCAGTTCCGGTACATCCTCGGCTGCCTTCAGACGGGCGGCGTGCTGGAGGTGAAGAAGGAGACGCAGAACGCCTTCAACAAGGACCTCCAGGAACGCATGCGCAGGACCGTCTGGAACGCCGGCTGCGACAGCTGGTACCAGACGGAGGACGGCAAGCAGGTCACCAACTGGCCGGGGTTCACCTTCGCCTACCGCAGGGCCACCCGGCGTCCCGATCTCCGGGACTTCACCGTGGAGCCATAAGGTAGGCGTATGCCGACCGCACTCATCACCGGGGCGACGGCGGGCATCGGCGCCGCCTTCGCCCGCCGGATCGCCAAGGACGGGCTCGACCTGGTCCTCGTCGCGCGCAACGTGGAGAAGCTCAACGAGAAGGCCGAGACCCTACGGCGGGACTACGGCGTGTCCGTAGAGGTCCTCCCGGCCGACCTCGCCGAGGACGACGGCATCGCCGCCGTGGAGGAACGGCTGCGCCAAGGCGTCGACCTTCTGGTGAACAACGCGGGCTTCGGCAACCAGGGGACCTTCCTCGAAGTCCCCGTCGAGGCGGAGCTGCGCATGCTGAAGGTGCACTGCGAAGCCGTCCTCCGCCTGACGTACGCGGCGCTTCCCGGGATGCGCGAACGGCACAGGGGCGGCATCATCAACGTCGCCTCCGTCGCCGCGTTCCTCACCCGGGGGACGTACGGCGCGTCCAAGGCGTGGGTCGTGAGCTTCAGCCAGTCCATCGCCCACGAAGTGAAGGACCCGAACGTCAAGGTGATGGCGCTGTGCCCCGGCTTCGTGCACACCGAGTTCCACGAGCGCGCGAAGATGGACACCTCGGGCATCCCCGAGGTGCTGTGGCTCGACGCCGACGACGTGGCCGAGGCGGCTCTCAAGGACCTGAAGAAGGGCGTGCGGGTCTCCGTTCCCAGCCCCCAGTACAAGGCGGTCGTCGGCCTCAGCAAATTCGTGCCGCGCAATCTCGTCGGAAAGGTCTCCTCGCGGACCGGAAGACGGTACGACTGATCTTCATGCGCTTCACCACCCCCCTCATCGCTCTTCTCGCCCTGCCCCTGGTGCTGTCCGCGACCCCGGCGTCCGCCGTCGCGGGCGGCACCACGGTCAAGGCCACCTCCTACCCCTGGCTGGGCGCCCTGCACTCCCAGGCGGGCTTCTTCCGCTCCGGCGGCCACTTCTGCAGCGGCGTTCTGGTGCGCGCCGACAAGGTGCTGACGGTCGCGCGCTGCGCCCGCCAGTTCAAGTTCACGCCCGGCCGCCTGGAGGTCACGTTCGGCCGTACGGACGTCAAGAAGAAGAACGGCACGACGTACCGCGTCAAGAAGATCTGGGTCCACCCCGGCCACCGGCTGGCCGACCTCGACGGCCTGGAGGTCCCGCGCAACGATCTCGCGGTCCTCACCCTCGCCAAGAAGGTCAAGAAGACCAAGCCGGTCAAGCTGGGAGACGTCACCGGTACGCGAGGGTTCGTCCTCGGCTGGGGCGCCACCGGCGAGACCGCGCTCCGCAACACCCGGCTCCGCAGGGCCCCGGTCCCCCTCGTCGACGAGAACGCCTGCCGCGCGGCCTACGGGAACGTCCTGGACTCCGGCATGACGTGCGCGGGTTCGAACGACGCCGCGGCCTGCCGGTACGACGAGGGCGGCCCGCTGGTCGTCCGGGTCAAGGCCGGTTCCCGCATGGAGGACCGGGTGGCGGGGCTGGCCTCCTGGGCGCGGGGATGCGCCCGCGCGGGGAGCCCGGGTGTCTACACCGATGTCTCCGCGTTCCGGGACATCCTCAAGAAACGGCTTTGAGCGCCCAGTCGGTAGAATCCAGGACGTGTCCCAGCCGAAGTTCGAAGTCCAGATGCTGCACGACCGGGTGATGATCAAGCCCGACAAGGAAGCCGAGCGCACCAGCAGCGGCGGCATCGTCATCCCCGCCACCTCCGACACCTCCAACCAGCTGGCCTGGGGCGAGGTCTGCGGCACCGGGCACCATGTGCGGACGGTCAAGGTCGGCGACCGCGTGCTCTTCCACCCCGACGAGCAGCTCGAGGTGGAGCTGCAGGGCGCCACCTACCTGGTGATGCGGGAGCGCGATCTCCACGCGGTCGCCAACGAGCGCCCCGAGCACGGCACCGGTCTCTACCTCTGACACGAAGGGGGCCGGACGCGAAGGCGTCCGGCCCCCCTTCCACGCGTTCGCTCAGGCGGGACGCGGGATGGACTTGTACTCCAGGTAGGCCTCCAGGCCCTCGGGGCCGAGCTCGCGGCCGAGGCCGGAGTTCTTGAAGCCGCCGAACGGGGTGTTGGGGTCGATGCTGTAGAGGTTGACGCCGCAGCTGCCGGTGCGCACGCGGCGCGCAACCTCGATGCCGTGCTCGACGTCGGCGGTCCACACCGAGCCGCCCAGGCCGTAGTCGCTGTCGTTGGCGATGCGGATCGCGTCCTCCTCGTCCTCGTACGGCAGGAGCGCCAGGACGGGGCCGAAGATCTCCTCGCGGGCGATGCGCATGTCGTTGGTGACGTTGCCGAAGACGGTGGGGGCGACGTACCAGCCGCGGTCGTGCGGCCGGTCGAGGCCGCCGACGAGCAGCTTGGCGCCCTCGTCCTGGCCGATGCGGATGTAGTCCTCCACCCGCTCCTGCTGGCGGCGGGCCACCAGCGGGCCGACCTCGGTGGCGAAGTCGGCCGGGTCGCCCACGGCCAGCCCGCCGACCATGGCCGCCAGCGCGTCGGCGACCTCGTCGTAGCGGCTGCGCGGCGCCAGGATGCGGGTCTGCGCGGCGCAGGCCTGGCCGTTGTTCATCAGCGAGGCGAGCTTGAAGCCCTCGATGGTGGTGGCGAGGTCGGCGTCCTCGAGGATGATCGCGGCGGACTTGCCGCCCAGCTCCAGGGTGCAGCGCTTGAGCTGGCGCCCGCACACCTCGCCGATCTGGCGGCCGGCCAGGGTGGAGCCGGTGAAGGAGACCTTGTCGACGCCGGGGTGGGCCACCAGGTGGGCGCCGACCTCGCGCCCGGCGGGCACGAAGTTGACCACGCCGTCGGGGATGCCGGCCTCCTTGACCCACTCGGCGAGCAGGTAGGCGTCCAGCGGGGTCTCCGGGGAGGGCTTGGCCACCACGGTGCAGCCGGCGAGCAGGGCGGGGGCGAGCTTGAGCAGCAGCGTGAACTGGGGGACGTTCCACGGGTAGATCGCCGCCACGACGCCGACCGGCTCCTTGGTGACGGTCACCGGGCCCTGCATGCCCTGCCGCTCCTCCTCCCAGGTGTAGGAGGAGGCGAGGTCGACGTAGTACTGCAGCACCATCTGCGGGATCGCGGACTGGGCGAACGCCGCGAACAGCGCGGGCGAGCCCATCTCCGCCACCACGAGGTCGGCCATCTGCTGGGTGTTGGCGGCGTAGATCGCCGACAGGCGGCCCAGCGCCTCGCCGCGCTCGGCGGGGGTCATCCGGGGCCACGGCCCGTGGTCGAAGGCCTGGCGCGCGGCGGCCACCGCCCGGTCGATGTCGGCGTTCGTGCCCTCGGGCACCCGTCCGATGACCTCTTCGGTGTGCGGGGAGACGACGTCGATCGTGCCCGTGCCCGCGGGCTCGACCCATTCTCCGCCGATGAAGAAGCGGCTGTACTCCTGCAAGGGTTCCTCCAACCAGGGGTGGGCGTCGGGAAGCATCGACCAAATGTTTGCTAGGTCGTTCCGTCAGCATCTCACGCGTGTCCTGATTGTCTCCAAGGTCGTCTCCCTTGTCGATACATGGGCCTAGACCGGAGTCTCAATCCAGCAGGTGCCTGTTCGGCTCCTTGGCGCGTTCGGCCAGCTCCGGCAGCTCCACGATCTCCGCCCCGGCCGCCTCCAGCGTCTCCACGCCGTCGCCCTCGACGAACAGGACGGGCTCGCGCCAGGCGAAGACCACCCGCCGGATCCCCCGCTCCAGGATCAGCCGGGCGCACGGCTTGGGCCGCGACAGCCTGCGGGCGCACGGCTCCAGCGAGCTGTAGACCGTCGCGCCGGCCAGATCCCGCCCCGCGAGCTTGGCCAGCGCCGCCTCCTCGGCGTGCACCTTCTCGTCCGTCTCCCGGGAGTGGCCCCGGGCCAGCTCGCGGCCCCGGGCGTCCACGACGACCGCCCCGACGGAGAAGGCGGTGTCCGACGGGGGGCACCGCCGCGCCAGGTCGCAGGCCAGCGCCAGCCAGTGCAGGTCGTCGTGTGCTCGGTCGGTGCTCACAGGTGTCCCATCGTGTAGCGCAGCAGTGCCACCTCGCCGATCTTGCGCACCTCGGCCAGCCGCATCGGATGCCGCGGGCTCTGCGGGAAGAGGCCGGGGTGGGTGAAGCGCGGCGCGCCCGGGTCGCCGATGAGGAACGGGGCGACCACCAGCTGCAGCTCGTCGGCGAGCCCCGCGGTGAGGAAGGCCGTGTGGACCGCGCCGCCGCCCTCGACCATGAGCCGCCGCACGCCCCGCGCGGCCAGGTCGGCCAGCAGGACGGCCAGGTCGACGCTCTCGCCCAGGTCCACGACGGTGGCGACGCCGCCCAGCCGGGCGGCGAGCTCCTCCGCGGCGCCCCCGGTGGTGTAGACGAGCTTGGGCGCGGTCCCCGTGGTGAAGAACCGCGACCCCGGGTCCAGGTCGCCGCCGCCGGTCACGGTGACCTTGACCAGGTCCTCGGGCAGGCCGCGGGAGACCCGCTCGGTCCGCCGGGACACCGACTTGATCAGCAGCGAGGGGTCGTCGTTGCGGACGGTGCCCGCCCCCACCATGATCGCGTCCACCGTGGCCCGCACGGCGTCCACCCGGTCCAGGTCCGCCGCGTTCGACAGCGTCAGCCGCTCGTCGGTCAGGTCGTCGATATAACCGTCCACCGACATGGCGCAGCTGAGCAGGACATAAGGGCGATCACTCACGGGCCCAGCGTACGGCTCCGCCGACCGCGCCGCCCCGTCAGGCGGTCGGGAAGGAGAAGAACCGGACCAGTTCCACCCGGGAGCGCACGCCCAGCCTGGCGAAGACGTTGCGCAGGTGGTGCTCGACGGTGCGGGGGCTGAGCGTCAGGCGCGCGGCGATCTCCCTGTTGGTGGCTCCTTCCGCGGCCAGGCGGGCGATCTGCTCCTGCTGGGCGGTCAGTTCCGCGGCGGGTTCGGGGTGCCGGGCCCCGATGCTGCTCACTCCCGACGCGCGCAGCTCGGCACGGGCTCTCGTGGCCCATCCGGACGCCTCGTAGTGCCGGAAGGTGTGCAGGGCGCGGCGCAGATGGGCGCGTGCGTCACTGGGGCGCCGCGCCCTTCTCAGCCATGCGCCGTACAGCAGCTGGGTGCGGGCCAGTTCGAACGGGGAGCCTCCCAGTCGGTGCAGCGCCAAAGCGGTGGTGAACTTCTCCTCCGCGACCTCGTCCTTCTCGGCCAGCAGCGCGTGGCAACGCCGGGACAAGGCCAGGCGTGCGGGGTTGGCGGTGGTCTCCGCCCACTGGTCGAAGAGGTTCAGGGCACCGGAGGCGGCTTCGTGCCTGCCCGACTGCACCGCCGCCTCCACGTACAGCGGAGTCGACATCACCCGTACGACCGGGTGGACGGTCATGACTTCCAGACGTGCCGCGGCCTCTCCCGGACGGTCTTCGAGCAGGTCGAGCGTGGCGCGGGCCCAGGAGACGTACGCTTCGGGACGGCTGAGGCCGCGTGTGGAGGCCGTCTGGAGCACCTGGGAGATGTGGCGCTCGGCGGTCTCCCGGTCCCCGCGCAGGGCCGAGAGCAGCGCGAGCAGGGTCAGGTGGTCGGCGGCCACGTTGCCTTGGCCCACCGTTCTCGCCAATGCCAGGCCCTCCATGGAGCGGGCCGTCGCCTCGGCGAACCGCCCGCGCCACACATCCGCTTGGGCGAGCAGGTGAAGAGCGGTGGGTTTCAGCGGGGAATGGCAGCCGTGGGCGGTGCGCACCGCACGGCTCGCGAGTTCGCGTGCAGCGGTGTCGTCGCCCAGCAGCATCGCTGCCGTGGCGGCCCAGATGTGGTCGAGACAGCTGACGGGAAGGGTGAGCAGCTTCCGCAGCGGCGGCGTGAAATCGATGTTCGCGAAGGCTGCGGAGGTTCCCTCGAAGTGCAGGGCGAGGAGCTCCGGGCCGGGTACGTCCTTCGCCTGGGATGCCAGCTCCAGATAGGCGAAGATGTCTCCGGCCAGGAAAGTGGCTTCCCCCGCGTTGATCAGGGCCTCCAGGCGGCGTTCGGAGGGCAGGCGTTCAGCCGCGGTTTGGAAGAGGGCGCGGGCACGTCCGGGTATACCGCCGAACAGCTCGATCTTGCCCAGCAGGAATTCGGCCTCTCCTGGCGGGACCGCCGGGTGTGCCTGGGCACGGCGGATCAGGTTCCGAGCCCGTACCGGGTCCCCGGAACGCCAGAAGGCTCCGGCCGCGCCGAGAAGGTCCGCAGGGTCTCCGGAGAGTTCCGCGGCGCGCAGCCACAGGCGCGTGGCCTCCGTGGAGTCGGTGTCCAAAGCCGCCGCGCGGAGATAGGCGGCGTCGCTGGGACGGCTGGTGACGGCCGTACGGTGCCAGATGCGGCGGGCGCTCTGGTCCGGACGGTCGAGTACGTCCGCCAGGAGACGGTGTGCGGTCTGTCTTTCGGCCAGTGGGGCGTCGGCGTACAGGACGCTGCGGATGAGGAGGCTGGGGACCGTTACGTGGTCTCCGTCGACGGTGAGCAGGCCCAGAGCGCGGGCGGGCTCCAGTTCTGCGAGGTCCAGCCCGGCCAAGGCGGCCGTGCGGGCGAGCGTGACGGTGTCCAGGTGCTCGTCCACCACGGCCATCAGCAGCAGAAGGCGGGCGGTTTCCGAGAGGCGGAAGAAGCGTCTGCGGTAGATGGCCCGCAGTTCGCTGCCGCCGGGAAGAGTGGCCGGAGGCGGCTCCGTGCCGGCGAGTTGCGCCGGAGTGAGGGCTTGTCCCAGCTCCAGGAGCGCACGGGGATTGCCTCCCGCCAGTTCCACCAGGATCGATTCCAGGTCCTCGGCGAGGTCTTCGACGCACTCGCTCAGGACCCGGCGGCTCGTCTCGTCGTCCAGGGGCTGCAGGGACAGGGACGGGATCGCGGCGAGGCGGTCGCGTTCGGGCGTGAGGATGTGTTCGTTGTGCGCGGCGAACAAAATGAGGATCGGCGAGCCCTCCACCCTGCGCGCGATGTAGGCGAGCGCTTCCAGGGATTCGGGGTCGAGCCAGTGCGCGTCGTCCGCAACGCACAGGAGCGGACGGTCCTCGGCCAGTGCGGTGAAGGAGCGCCGCACGTCGCGCAGGTCGTCCGGGACGGCGGGCAGGATCCGGCCCAGACCCGCGCGGGGAAGCCGCGCCTCCGCGCGGACGCCCGGGACGCCGAGTACCCGGAAATCGGCGCCCGCCCGGCGCACCGCCCAGCTCAGGAGGGTGCTGCGGCCGAGTCCCGGACCGCTCCGGACGGCGAGCGCCCCGCCGTGCCCGTTCCTGGCCTCGGCCACCAGTTCGGCCAGCAGATCCAGTTCCCGATCGCGTCCATGGACGGTCATCGCGCACCTCCCGGAGCCGGCGCTCACTACAACACGGGCCGTCCGGCCGGTCCAGGGTCCGCGGGCGGCACGATGCGGCCGCACATCCCCGATGGGCGCCTTTGTGCTCTTGCACAAGAAGCGTCCATACCGATCCGGTGTCGGTGGGGCGCCGGAGAAGCCGTACGACGGAAATTGTCAGTGGGGGTTGCTTAGGGTCATGGGTGTCATGAGACTTCTGCACACCTCCGACTGGCACCTGGGGCGGTCCTTCCACCGGGAAGACCTCCTGGGCGCGCAGGCCGCGTTCGCCGACCACCTGCTGGAGACCGTGCGCGCCGAGCGCGTCGGCTGCGTCCTGGTCTCCGGCGACGTCTACGACCGTGCGCTGCCGCCGGTCGACGCCGTCCGGCTGTACGACGAGACGCTGCGGCGGCTCGCCGCCCTCACCCGGGTGGTGCTCATCTCCGGCAACCACGACTCGGCCGTGCGGCTCGGCGTGGGCTCCGGGCTGCTCGACAGCGCCGGGGTGCACGTGCGCACCGATCCGGAGTCGGTGGGCAGGCCGGTCGTGGCGGAGGACGTGGCGATCTACCCCGTTCCCTATCTGGAGCCGGACTTCGTACGGTCCCGGTGGGGGCTGGCGGAGCGGTCGCACGCGGCGGCGCTCGGCGAGGCGATGCGCCGGATCCGCGCGGACGGCACGCCCGGGACGCGCGTCGTGCTGGCGCACGCGTTCGTGACGGCGGGGAACGCCGCGCCGGTGGTGAGCGAGAGCGAGCGCAACATCGCGGTCGGCGGGGTGCAGATGGTCCCCGCGAGCGTGTTCGACGGCGTCGGCTACACGGCGCTGGGGCATCTGCACGGGCGGCAGACGCTCCGCGAAGGCGTGCGGTATTCGGGATCGCCGATCGCCTACTCCTTCTCGGAGGAGAGGCAGAAGAAAGGTTCGTGGCTGGTGGACGTCGACGCGGGGGGGCTGCGGGACGTCGCGTTCGTCGAGGCGCCGGTGCCGCGGCCGATCGCGCAGCTGCGCGGCACGCTCGCGGAGCTGCTGTCCGATCCGCGCCATGAGGCCTACACCGGGCACTGGCTGAAGGTGACGCTGACGGACGCCAGGCGTCCGGCGGGCGCGATGGAGCGGTTGCGGGCGCGGTTCCCGCACACGCTGGTCCTGGGGTTCGAGCCCGACGCCGCGGCGAACGAGGGCGAGCGCACCTGGTCCGAGCGGGTCAAGGAGCGTTCGGGGGTCGAGCTGGCCTGCGA
This sequence comes from Actinocorallia libanotica, assembly GCF_039525175.1. Taxonomy (NCBI): domain Bacteria; kingdom Bacillati; phylum Actinomycetota; class Actinomycetes; order Streptosporangiales; family Thermomonosporaceae; genus Actinocorallia; species Actinocorallia libanotica. The sequence goes on along the minus strand of NZ_BAAAHH010000003.1, from coordinate 275,432 downwards.
CTTCCTGCACGAGGTCGGCGGCGATGAGGCGGGTCCCGCCGAGCGCGCGCTGCTCGAGGACGCTTTCACCCACTGCCGCCAGGAGGAGCGCGTACGCGTCCCGGCGCCGCGCGCCGGAGGGAAGGGGACGGCACGATGAGGCTGATCCGGCTGAAGGTCACCGCGTTCGGTCCTTTCTCCGGCACCGAGGAGGTCGACTTCCAGGCGCTCGGCGAGGCGGGGCTCTTCCTCATCAACGGCCCCACCGGCGCGGGCAAGACGAGCGTGCTCGACGCGGTGTGCTTCGCGCTGTACGGGCAGGTGCCGGGCGCGCGCAACGCGGTGAAGCTGCTGCGCAGCGACCACGCCGCGCCCGGCACCGCGCCCCTGGTCGAACTGGAGGCCGACATCCGGGGGCGCCGCTTCCGCTTCACCCGCTCCCCCGCCTGGGAACGGCCGAAGCTGCGCGGCACGGGCACCCGCATGGAGCAGTCGAAGATCCTCGTCGAGGAGCGGACGGGCGGCGAGTGGATCGGCCACACCAACCGCCTGGACGAGGCGGGCGACCTCGTCCAGCGGCTGCTGGGGATGACCGCGCCGCAGTTCAACCAGGTGGCCCTGCTGCCGCAGGGCGAGTTCGCCGCGTTCCTCCGTGCGGGCGCCGAGGAACGGCGGCGCGTGCTGGAGAAGCTCTTCGCCACCGAGGTCTACGCCGCCGTCGAGAAGTGGCTGGCCGACGAGCGCGCCCGGACCAACCGCGAGGCCGAGGCCCTGCGCGTGGCGGCCGCCGCGACCGCCGACCGCGTCGCCGAGCTCACCGCCGCCACCCCTCCCGACGGCTCCGCCGCCCTCCTCCTTCCCTGGGCCACCGAGCTGACGGCCCACCACCGCGACCTGCTGAGGGCGGTCTCGGATCTGCTCTCGGCCACCGAGGAGCACCTGGCCGCCGTCCGCCTCCGCCGCGACGAAGGCCGCGCACTGGCCTCCCTCCAGGAACGCCGCGCTCAGGCCGTCCGGCGCCGCGACGCCCTGGCCGCCCGCGCCGGAGAACGTACGACCTGGGCCGACCGCCTCGGCGTCGCCGACCGCGCCGGCCGCGTCCTGCCCTACGGCCGCGCCGTCACCGCCCGCCGCGAGTCCCTCGCCGAGGCCGCGTCCCGCTCCGGCGCCCTGCGCCGCCGCGTCACCGCCCTCGTCCCGCCCTCCTGCCTCTGCGACGCCCTGGACCACGCTCCCCCCTCCGGCACGGCCTCGTCCGCAGCGCCGGGTGACGCGGGACCGGGCGACGCGGGCCGGAGCGGGCACGCGTGTCCGCCGTTGGCGGAGGACACGCCGATGGAGGCGCTGCGGCGGGCCGAGCAGGTGTGGCGGGCGGAGCTGGCGCGGCTGGAGGCGCTGCGGGGTCAGGAGGCCAGGCATCGCGAGGTCCTGCGGGAGCTGACCGGGGGCCGGGAGCGGGAACGGCGCTGGACGGCCGAGGAGGAGCGGCTGCGTGCCGGGCTGGAAGAGCTGCCGGGCCGGGTCGCCGAGCAGCGTGCCGCGTTGGAGGAGGCGCGGATCCGGGCCTCGGGCGCCGATGCCGCCGCCAAGGACGTCGCCGACGCCGCGCAGGCGGTGGAGGACGCCCAGCGGCGCGACCTGGTGGGAGGTCGGCTGGAGCGGGCCGAGACGGAGCTGCGTGCGGCCGTCGACCTCGCCCAGCGGACCCGGGACCGGGTGCAGGAGCTGCGGGAACTGCGGCTGACCAGGATGGCCGCGGCGCTCGCCGCCGACCTCGTGCCGGGCGAGCCGTGCAAGGTGTGCGGCTCGGCCGAGCATCCGGCGCCCGCCGCCGGGTCGGCCGAGGTCCCCTCCCAGGACGAGGAGGTCCGGGCCGCGCGGGAGGCCGACGAGGCGCAGCGCGACCGCGAGGACCTCAACGGCCGGGTGGGGAGCCTGCGCGCCGAGTACGACCTGCTGCAGCAGCGCTCCGAGCTGCCCCGCGAGGCCCTCGCCGAGATCCTCGACGGCGCCAGGGCGGCGCTGGACGCCGCCCGGGGCGCCGTCACCCGCGCCGAGGCCCTCGAACAGCGGCTCAGGTCCGCCGAGACCGAGCTGGACACGGTGCGGCGGGCCCATGCCGACGCGGGCCGCGAGCTCGCCGAGACCAGGGCCTCGCTCACCGCGCTGGACGGCGAGGAGGGGAGGCTGCGTGCCGAACTGGACGCCGCGCGGGGTGCGGACTTCTCCCTGCAGACCCGGCTCGCCCGGTTGGGCGACGAGGCCGACCTGCTGACCCGCGCGATCGAGGCCGACGCCCGTGCCGCCGCGGCCCGCGAGGAGCTGGACGCCGCCGGGAAGGCGCTGTCCGAGGCCGTGGCGGCCGAAGGGTTCGCCTCCTCCGACGAGGCCGCCCGCGCCCTCCTCGCCCCCGAGGACCGCGCGCGGCTGGAGACCCTGGTCGGGGAGCACGACGCGGAGGCCGCCGCCGTCCGCGACCTGTTGTCCGACCCGGAGCTCGCGGCCGCCGCGACCCGCCCCGCGCCCGACCTGGCGTCCCTGGAGACGGCGGCCGCCGAGGCCGAGCAGTCCCGCACCGTCCTGGTCTCGGCCCGCGACCGCGCCTCCCACCGCAGCGCGCGGCTGGCGGAGCTGCTCGCCGACCTGCGCGCCCGGCTCGCGGAGTGGGCGCCCGCCGCCGAGGCCCACGAGCGCACCGCCCGGCTGGCCGGACTCGTCAACGGGCAGCCGCCCAACACCCTGCACATGCGCCTGTCCGCCTACGTCCTGGCGGCGCGGCTGGAACAGGTCGTCGCCGCCGCCAACGAGCGCCTCTCCACCATGTCCGCGGGCCGCTACCTGCTGAAGCACACCGTCGACAAGGCCGCGGGCGACACCAAGCGCGCCGGCGGCGGCCTCGGCCTGCGCGTCATCGACGGCTGGACCGGCCAGGAGCGCGACCCCGCCACCCTCTCGGGCGGCGAGTCGTTCATCTCCTCCCTCAGCCTCGCCCTGGGCCTGGCCGACGTGGTCACCGCCGAGGCGGGCGGCGCCGAGATCGCCACCCTCTTCGTCGACGAGGGCTTCGGCACCCTGGACGAGGACACCCTCGACGAGGTCATGTCCGTCCTGGACTCCCTGCGCGACGGAGGCCGCGCCGTCGGCGTCGTCAGCCACGTCGCCGAGCTGCGCACCCGCATCCCCGCCCAGCTGCGCCTGCACAAGTCCCGCGCCGGCTCCACCCTCACCGTCGTCGTCTGACCCGCCGCGCCGTCGGCGGGGGGCGGCGAGATGACAGGACCGCTACCAAGCGTTAGTTTGTTCCCCGTCGCCTCGGTCTCGCCAGGAGGGTTCATGTCCTCGCAGTCGCCCCTGATCCAGCGCCTGTTCGGGCCGGTCTTCCACAAGGTCGCCGGCGCCCGGTGGTTCCGCAGGCTCGGTCCGGGCGCCGTACCGAAACTGGACCAGGCGTTGCACAGGGTGACCGGCGGCCGCCTCATGCTGTCCCAGCTGCTGGTGCCGACCCTGTACCTGACCACCGTCGGCGCCAAGAGCGGCCAGGAGCGCCTCTCCCCCCTGCTGTGCATGCCCGAGGGCGACGGGTGGATCGTCGTGGGCAGCAACTTCGGCCGGGACAAGCACCCCGCGTGGACCGGCAACCTCCTGAAGACCCCCGAGGCCGTCGTCGAGTACGAGAAGAAGATCTACAAGGTGACCGGCGACCTCCTTCAGGGCGAGGACCGCGCCGCCGTGTGGATCCGCCTCGCCGAGATCTGGCCCGTCTACACCAAGTACCAGGCCGAGGTCGACCGCGAGCTGCGCGTCTTCCGCCTCACCCCCCGCTGATCCCCCGCGCCACGCGGAACGGCGCCAGGCCCCGCCCGATCGGGCGGGGCCTGGCGCCGTTCACGGCTCCGGTCAGGCCGCCGCGGCGGTGTCGCGGGTCGCCGTCCCGGTGGAGGCGGGCTCCAGGGCCAGGGCGAGGACCTCGCGGACGTCGGTGACGGGGTGGACGGACAGTTCGGACAGGACCTCGGCGGGGACGTCGTCGAGGTCGGGTTCGTTGCGCTTGGGGATCACCACGGTGGTGATGCCGGCGCGGTGGGCGGCCAGCAGCTTCTGCTTGACGCCGCCGATGGGCAGGACGCGGCCCGTCAGGGAGACCTCGCCGGTCATGGCGACGTCGGCGCGGACGGGGCGGCCCGACAGCAGCGACGCCAGTGCCGTCGTCATGGTGATGCCCGCCGACGGTCCGTCCTTGGGCACGGCGCCCGCGGGGACGTGGACGTGCACGCCGCGCTTCTTCAGGTCGCCGACCGGCAGTTCCAGTTCGGCGCCGCGGGAGCGCAGGTAGGACAGCGCGATCCGCGCGGACTCCTTCATGACGTCGCCGAGCTGGCCGGTGAGCGTCACGCCGGTGTCGCCGGTCTCGGCGTCGGCCAGGGACGCCTCGACGTACAGGACGTCGCCGCCCGTCCCCGTCACGGCCAGGCCCGTCGCCACGCCCGGGACGGCGGTGCGCCGCTCGGACTCCTTCAGGGAGACCTCCGGGGTGAACCGGGGGCGGCCCAGGTAGGGCACGAGATCGTCGACGGTGACGGGGAACTCCGCCTCGCCGAGCGCGGCCTTCGCGGTGGCCTTGCGCAGCACGCGGGCGATGGCCCGCTCCAGCGAGCGCACGCCCGCCTCGCGGGTGTACTCGCCCGCGATGAGCCGCAGCGCCTCCTCGGGCAGGACGACGTCGCCCTCCTCCAGGCCCGCCTTCTCCAGCTGCCGGGGCAGCAGGTGGTCGCGGGCGATGGTGACCTTCTCGTCCTCGGTGTAGCCGTCGAGGGTCACCAGCTCCATCCGGTCCAGCAGCGGGCCGGGGATGGTCTCCAGGGAGTTGGCGGTCGCCAGGAACAGCACGTCCGACAGGTCGAGCTCGACCTCGAGGTAGTGGTCGCGGAACGTGTGGTTCTGCGCCGGGTCGAGGACCTCCAGCAGCGCGGCCGTCGGGTCGCCCCGGTAGTCGGCGCCGACCTTGTCGATCTCGTCGAGCAGGACGACCGGGTTCATCGAGCCGGCCTCCTTGATCGCGCGGACGATCCGGCCGGGCAGCGCGCCCACGTACGTGCGCCGGTGGCCGCGGATCTCGGCCTCGTCGCGCACGCCGCCGAGCGCCACGCGCACGAACGAACGCCCCATCGCGCGGGCGACGGACTCGCCCAGCGACGTCTTGCCGACTCCGGGCGGGCCCGCGAGGGCCAGCACGGCACCGGAACGGCGGCCTCCGACGGCTCCAAGGCCGCGCTCGGCGCGCTGCTTGCGCACGGCCAGGTACTCGATGATGCGTTCCTTCACGTCGTCGAGTCCCGCGTGGTCGGCGTCCAGGACCTCACGCGCGCCCGCGATGTCGTAGGCGTCTTCCGTACGCTCGTTCCACGGCATTTCCAGGACGGTGTCGAGCCACGTGCGGATCCAGCCGCCCTCGGGTGAGGCCTCGCTGGAGCGTTCGAGCTTGTCGACCTCCTTGAGCGCCGCCTTCTCCACCTTCTCCGGAAGGTCCGCGGCCTCGATGCGGGCCCGGTAGTCCTCCTCCTCGCCGTCGCCATCGGCGTCGCCGTTGAGCTCGGAGAGCTCCTTGCGGACGGCCCGCAGCTGCTGCTTGAGCAGGAACTCGCGCTGCTGCCTGTCGATGCCCTCCTGGACGTCCTTGCGGATGGTCTCGGCGACGTCCAGCTCCGCCAGGTGGTCGCGGGCCCAGCCGATCACGAGGTCGAGCCGCTCCAGCACGTCGACGGTCTCCAGCAGCTGGATCTTCTGCTCGACCGTGAGGTACGGCGCGTACCCGGCCTGGTCGGCCAGGACCGAGGGGTCGTCGATCTGCTGGATGATGTCCACCAGCTGCCAGGAACCCCGGTGCTGCAGGATCGCCTGGACCAGCCCCTTGTACTCCTTGGCGGGCTTCTCCGCGCCGGCGGCCTCGGGGATCTCCACGACGGTCCCCTCGACCCACAACGCCGCGCCCGGCCCGGTCGTCCCGGTGCCGATCCGCACCCGGGAAACGGCCCTGACCACGGCCCCCTGCTCCCCGCCGGGCAGCCGCCCCTCCTGCTCCACCACGCCGAGCACGCCGATCGCCGGATACCTCCCGTCGCTGCGGGGCACCAGCAGCACCCGGGGCTTCCCGCCCCCGCCCGCCGCCCGCGCGGCCTCGATCGCCGCCCGGACCTCCCCGTCGCCCAGCTCCAGCGGAACCACCATGCCGGGCAGCACGACCGCGTCGTCCAGCGGCAGCACGGGCACCGTCAGCTTCTCGCTCATTCCACTCCCCAGTCACGTTTCTTGAGTCACTAGCACTCAAGAACCCAGAGCGAGGTTTCATTCCTTCCCGCTGTTCGCTCACAGCGATCGCCCCCGATTCCCGACGGACCTACAGTGATCTCCATGAGCGTCCCCCCGGCGGACGGTCCCCTGTCGGACCACGAGTCACGTCTCCTCATCGGCCTGCTCCGGCGCTTCTGCGACCACGAGATGGACCAAGGCGAGCGCTGGCGGCTGTCCACGGACCACGGACCGGTCCACGTCCTGATCCAGCGGGCTCCCCTCCCAGGCGTCCCCCTTTCGGACCATGACGATCTGGACGCCTGGCTCGCCGCCCATCCGGGTGAGACGGCGGACCGGGCGTGATCACCTGTAAGGGCTTCGCCCTGCTCCTGAGCGGCTGCTCCACCGCGGCGATTCCATCCCGCCGAACTCCGCCCTGGGGCGGCTTCCGTCCCTCATGAGGTTGCCGCGCGGGTCGCGCGGGCGGCCAGGTCGACGAGGTAGGCGCGGAGTTCCGGGGGGTCGTGGACCTCGAAGGGGCAGCCGAGGACGAGCAGTCTCGCCGCCAGCCATTCCAAGGTGTCGGAGGGGCCGTGCAGGCGGCAGGTGCGGTCGTCGATGCGGTGGAAGGCGTCGGCGGGGAGGCCGAGCTTCCGGGATGCCTCCGTCGCGGAAAGGCGGAGGGTCGCCACGACCTCGTAGGTGGGCGCCGAGGAGTACAGCTTGCGGGTGACGAACGCGGCGGCGTCCTCGCCCGGGGGTACGCGTGACGGAACCCGGACGCCGGTGGGGCGGGGTTCGCCGATGCGGTCGGTGCGGAAGACACGCCAGTCGTCGCGGTCGTTGTCGTAGGCCAGCAGGTACCAGCGGCGGCCGGAGGCCACGAGGCGGCACGGTTCGACCAGGCGCCTGGTGCGGGTGCCGTCGGCCGCCTCGTAGGCGAACCGCAGACGCTCCTGGGCGGCCGTGGCGCTGGCGAGCACCGCCAGGATCTCCGGATCCATGCTGGATTCACCGTTGCCGAGCACGGAGACAGTGGCGGCTCCCAGCGTGTTGACGCGGTGCCTCAAGCGCGGCGGGAGGACCTGCTCCAGCTTGGCGAGCGCGCGTACCGACGCCTCCTCGATGCCGTCCACGGGGTGGGAGGCCGCGGTACGCAGCCCCACGGCGATGGCCACGGCCTCCTCGTCGTCCAGGAGGAGCGGCGGCATGGCCTTGCCCGCGGCGAGACGGTAGCCGCCGGTGGTCCCCATCGTCGCCTGCACGGGGTATCCCAGCTCGCGGAGCCGGTCGACGTCGCGGCGGACCGTACGGGGGCTGACCTCCAGCCGTTCGGCCAGTTCGGTGCCCGGCCATTCGCGCGGGGTCTGCAGCAGGGACAACAACCGGAGCAGCCGGGCGGAAGTCGTGTTCACGGAATCCATCATGCCCGTCGATCTAGGACAGGACCTGACCTAGATCGTTTCTATTGTCGATCCTGTCAGCACGACCGACGAGGAGAACCATGAACAACGAGATCCGCCCGTTCCGCATCGACGTCCCGGAGACCGAACTGGCCGACCTGCACGACCGCCTGGCCCGTACCCGCTGGTCCCGCGAGCTCCCCGGAGACGGCTGGAGCCGCGGGGTCCCCGTCGCCTACCTCCGGGAACTCGCGGACTACTGGCGCGACGGATACGACTGGCGGCGGCAGGAAGCGCGGCTGAACGGCTTCCCGCAGTTCCTCACCGAGATCGAGGGGCAGGACGTGCACTTCCTGCACGTCCGATCCGCCGCGCCCAACGCGCTGCCGCTCGTCCTCATGCACGGCTGGCCGAACTCCTTCGTGGAGTTCACCGACCTCATCGGCCGGCTCACCGATCCCGCCGCGCACGGAGGCGACCCGTCCCAGGCGTTCCACGTCATCGTTCCGTCGGTTCCGGGCTTCGGATTCTCCGCTCCGCCGCGCGAGACCGGCTGGAGCACCGCCCGTACGGGACGCCTGCTGGCGGAGCTGATGCGCCGTCTCGGCTACGACCGCTACGGTGTCCAGGGCGGGGATCTCGGCGCGTACATCGCCCCGGAGATCGCCAAGGCCGCGCCGGACAACGTCGTCGGTGTCTACGTCATCGCCGGACTCGGCTTCCCCACGGAGAAGGACCTGCCGGAGATGACCGAGGAGGAGCAGACGGCCTTCGCGTGGATGCAGCAGCAGGAGTGGATGACCGGCGTGGACCATCACGCCTTGCTCCGCGCGGCGCCGCAGACGTTCGCCTACGGCTGGCATGACTCGCCCGTCGCCGCGCTGGCCTGGATGATGCAGAAGTTCAACGAGTTCAGTTTCGGCGGGAAGTTGCCGGAGGAGGCGCTCGACCGCGATCTGCTCCTCACCAACGTGAGCCTGTACTGGTTCACCGGGACGTTCGGTTCGTCGTCCTGGTTCATGTACGACAGCACCGAATTCGGGTGGCCGGAGGGGCAGAAGGCCGTCCCGACCGGGGTCTACAGCGGTGCTCCCGGCATCCGGCGGCTCGCCGAACGGCACAACACGATCATTCACTGGCCGGAAGGCAACCCTGGCGGGCACCACTTCGTGGCCATGGAACAACCCGATCACGTGGCCGCCGACATGCGTCTGTTCTTCGCCAAAGTCCGCTGAAACCGCTGGAAGGAGCTTCCTCGAATGAATGACGTCCCACGTTTCTCGTGGTCCGAGGTGTGTGCGCGTCGGTTGGCCCGGCATGGGCTGGCCGCTCCGGCGGAGGGCGTACGGCCCGTCGACGTCGTCTCCGCGATGGCGGGTACGCACGCTCAGGTCATGTCCTCGGCCGAGCTGGCCATCGGCCTGCGTACTGCTGGACAGACGCGCCTCGATGTTCGCGAGGCGTTGTGGGGCGACCGCAGCATCATCAAGACGTTCGGACCGCGCGGCACCGTTCATCTGCTGCCCGCTGAGGAGCTGCCGCTGTGGACGGCGGCCCTCTCGGCCGTCCCCGTGTCGGCGAGCACCTTTTCCGCTGCCATTCGGATGACCTCCGAGCAGACAGAAGAGGTGGTCGCGGCGATCACGAAGGTGCTGGACGGGAACGAACTCACCATCGACGAACTCAGCGAAGCGGTGATCGAGGCCACCGGACCGTGGGCGGGCGACCTCGTCATGCCCGCCTTCCAGGGCATGTGGCCGCGTTGGCGGCAGGCGCTTCACCTGGCCGGAGTCCGCGGAGCGTTGTGCTTCGGCCCCAACCGGGGACGCAAGATCACCTACACCAGCCCGCAGATGTGGCTTCCCGGCTTCCGCCCGGCCGAGACGCAAACGGGCTTGGCACATGTCGTGAAGCGCTACCTGCACGCGTACGGGCCTTCCACGCCGCAACGTTTCGCTCACTGGCTGAACGCGCCGGCACGCTGGGCCGTCGAGCTCTTCGACTCCTTGTCCGACGAACTCCAGCGGGTGGAGGTCGAAGGCGCTTCCGCGTGGGTGGCGCGCGGCGACCTGGAAGTACCGTCCGCTCCTCCGCAGGGCGTTCGCCTTCTCCCCTACTTCGACGGCTACGCCTACCGCGTGGGCAATCAGCCTCCCGCGCTTCTCTACCCCGGCCGTGCCGCCGAACGGGTGCTCCCGGGCAACTTCCAGGTCCTCCTGATCGACGGCGTCGTCGCGGGACTGTGGCACCAACGCCGCTCGGGCCGCCGCCTCCACCTGACCGTGGAATCCCTGGTCCCCCTGTCCCCCACCCAGCTCGACGACCTCGACCACCAGGCGGAACGCGTCGCCGCCGTCCTCGAAGCCAAGCCGCAACTGGTCCTCGGCCCGGTCACCGTGGGCGGCCACGCCTGACCTCCCGCGACGACCGCCTCCCGCCCCTCCTACAGTGATCGCGTGAGCGACCCCCTGCCCGGCCTCCCGCCTCGCCGTCCGTTCCGGCGAGTCGGGAGGCCGATCGTGACCGGCCGTATCCGAACCGCCCTCGCCCTGGCCAGCCTGCTGCTGGGTGGCTGCTCGACCGCGGCGGAGCCCGCCCCCTCGCCTTCCGCCCCGGTCCCGCTTTCCGCCTCGGTCCCGCCTTCTCCCTCGAAGCGCGCCGCTGCGCCGCCCTCCCCCGTGCCTGCGACGTTCCGGCCGGGCGAGCTCCGGACCGTACCCGACCCCCGGAAGCTCCTGTCCCGGGGTCTCCTCGAAGACCTCCGCTTCGCGGAGGATGACAGCTCGGAGTGCGAAGAGCACCAGCCGAACGACCTGATCGACGCATGGGGCTGCTATCTGCTCACCCCGAGCGCGGCCCCCTCGGACGGCGACCTCACCACGATCTTCACGGCTCTGCACCGTCCTTTCGACACGCAGAGCGCGACCGCGTTCGCGAAACAGGAATTCGCCGAACTGCCCGACCGCCGCACCGACTCGAGCTCGTGGACCGAGGCCTCCCTCGGCGACGAGGCCATGCGTTCCCGGGAGAACGCGGCGTACCGCGATGACAGCACGGTCGTCTTCCGCGTCAAGAACGTGACGGTCATGGTCTCGGTGAACATCGACGAGGACCGCGAAAGCGACGACTCCGCACGCTACGACGCGCAACAGCAGCGGGCCTGGCGGGTCGCTTCCGACCTGGCGCGCTCACTCGTCCGGCTCAGCCGGTAGTTCCCTATGCGTTTTCGAGACGGCCTGCAAGCATGGTCGGGACCTGAGGGAGGCGCGATGCGGACCATCCCGCTGCTGCTGGGACTGTCCCTGCTGGTGACGGCGTGCGGGGAGGAGCCGCCGCGGCCGCTGGCCATCCCCTCCATCGACCAGAGCACCGGATCCGACTTCGAGGTCTGCCCCGAGTCCGGAGTCCTCGTCCGGGAACTGGACACGAACGCCGCCATGGGGTTGCGGGCCATGTCCATCTCCCTGGTGAACTGCGGCGACGTCCCCCAGAAGTTCAACGGGTACCCGGAGATCGAGTTGTACGACGCCGAAGGCGATCCGATCACGGCGGATTTCCGGCACGGCAGCGGCGGTGTCGCCCAGGTCGAGTCCTTCGAAGCACCCGCCGCGCCGTTCACGCTGAAGCCGGGAGAGCTCGCCACGGCCGGAATCCTGTGGCGCAACCTCGTCGAAAACGTCACCAGGCCTCCGGTGACCGCCGACTCCATGGCCGTGGTGCCGCGTCCCGGCATGGACGCGCAACGCCTGACGGACCTCAACATCGACCTCGGCACCACCGTCAAGGTCGGCCTCAGCCCATGGAAGAAGAGCAAAGACCGGCAACGAACACGATCCAGCGCGCCCGAAGGCACATGACGTGATCGCCTTCCGCGCTCCCCGACCACGTTTCCTATGGTGGAGAGTATGGAGATCAGGTTCATCCGGCTGCCCGGAAACCGGTGCGAGATCAGCGTCTCTGACCGGGAGGGCCCGGATCTGCTGCTGCCCGCCGTGCGGGTAGGCCACTTCCTGCCGCACGACCTCATGCACGCCGCCGTCGAACGGAGCCTCGGCCTGGACGACGGCCTGTGGGGCGCGATCGCACGCGGAGCGATGATCGACGGCTCCACGTTCACCGAGGTCCGGCAGAACGGTGACACCGGCATGAAAAAGGCACTGAACCGAGGCGGAGACGGCATCATGGACGCCGAGATCAAGGTCCATTCCGCCTACCGCGCCTGGCGCGGCCTCCCCACCCACGCCGGCCGCGCCCCCTCCCCCCTGAGCCAGGACGAGCTGCTCCGCGCCCGCCAGGCCCTGGCCGAAGCCGCCCGGCAATGGGAGGAGACCCCCGAAGGCGACGCCCTCATCTGGCACTGGTGATCCCCCCGAGCACCCCGGCCGCCCACTCCGTCCCCTTCACCGGCAACGACCGCCACGAACAGCCCGCCGAAAGGCACGGACACCCGCCCATCCGCGCCCGCTCCCATCACCACCTCCTCCAACTCCTCCAACTCCTCCAGCACCTCCAATACCTCTGGCATCTCCGATATCTCTGGCATCTCTCGCTTCTCTGGTATCTCCGGCGCCTCCCGGCATCTCTGACGCCCCCAGAGCCGTCCACGCCACCAGCATTCACCGGCGTTACCAGCACCGCCGGCACCGGCCGCTAACGCCGCCTGCCCTGCCGCCGCCATCGCCGTCGGCGCCGCACCACCGAGCGCACCATCAGCTTGGATTCGCCTGCAGAGGATCTGCACCCTGCCGATGACCTGCGGAGGAAAGTTCGAGGATCCACGTTTACCCCAAGCTGAACCTGGGGTACTTAACGTCACGAGACGATGACACGGCGTTAGGAGAGGAAGGATCCGACCCAGAACCCAGAAATCCTGCGCAGCCCGCCCTCGGCAGGACCGAGTGCGTCCCGCCCGACCCCGGTCGCGTCCCCGACGACCGGCACGGGCACCACGGGAACACACCTCGGGCACTCGGTCCGCCGAGGACGGGCAACCCCAAGAGCAGGGCCCGGCGAAGCCGTATCCCCCAAGCCGCCGCGCCCTCCGCCGGCCCGGCCGTGTCACCCGCACCCGGGCCGGCGCCCCTTCCCCTCCATCCCCGACCACCCCAGCCCCACCGACTCCCTCTTCGACCCCACCCCCGCTCCCGCTCCACACGCACCCACGACCCGCGCCACGCATCGCCACCCGACCCGCACATCACCACCCGGACCGCGCACCACCGCACGGACTGCACACCACCACCCGGACCGCGCACCACCGCACGGACTGCACACCACCACCCGGACCGCGCACCACCACCCGGACTGCACACCACCACCCGGACCGCGCACCACCACCCGGACTGCACACCACCACCCGGACCGCGCACCACCGCACGGACTGCACACCACCACCCGGACCGCGCACCACCACCCGGACTGCACACCACCACCCGGACCGCGCACCACCACCCGAACTGCGCGCCACCACCCGGACTGCACACCACCACCCGGACTGCGTGCCATCACCCGGACTGCGTGCGTAACTCGTCGTGGGCTTTTCTCTGCGGGAGGGATACGGGTGGTCTGGTGTGGTGGTCGTCGGCTTCGCCCGTCGGGGGTCGGGGTGGTGCGGTCGGTTCTCTGTCCGGCCGCTCGGCCGTTCTCGGTTCTGCGGGGGTGCGTGGCGGGGAGGGCGGGGGCGGCTCGGATGTCACTCGGTTTCCGTAGCCTGTCGTCTGGTGGCTCGTCTTCGGAACGAAGGGTGATGTATGGACGCCGATGTCGTGGCCGTTCGGCTGCGCGAGATCTGCCTGGGGTTTCCGGAGGCCGTGGAGAAGCCCTTCGGGGGGCATACCGCGCCCTCTTACCGGGTGCGCGACAAGCTTTTCGCCATGACCGGCGAGGACGGGGTGAGCCTCACCTTCAAGGCTGCGGCGGGGGTGCAGGCGGCTCTGGTCGCGGAAGCGCCCGAGCGCTTCTTCGTCCCGCCCTATGTCGGGACCAAGGGGTGGGTGGGCGCTCGGCTGGACGTGGACCAGGACTGGGTGGAGCTCGCCGAGCTGCTGGAGGACAGCTACCGGCTCATCGCTCCCAAGCGGCTCTCCGCGCGGCTCGACGCGCCCGCCTCCGGCACCGGCTGAGTCGGGACGGAGAAGGCGGAGGGCCGGGTCCCCCGGTGGGGATCCGGCCCTGGAGAGGGGTGCTGGTCAGGCCTTGGCGGCCGACTGCTGGAGGGCGGAGACCTCCCGGGCCTCGGCGACGATCTTGCGTTCGATGAAGAAGGCGAGGAAGGGGACCAGGCCGGCGGAGACCATGATGAGGAACTTCTTCATGGGCCACTGGGCCTTGGTGTAGAGGTCGAAGGAGATGACCAGGTAGATCATGTACAGGAGGCCGTGGACCGGCGAGATGATCGCGGAGGGGGTCTCGTTGCCCGTGAGGAGACGGATGGGCAGGCCTACGAAGCACACCAGGATCAGCATGACGCCGACGACGGTGGCCAAGATGCGGTACCGGTTGATGGCCGCTTCCACGTGAGTCTCGCCTTTCTACTGCCGCTGGGAGTTGAGCCGGGCCAGGTAGCGGTTGTAGGCCGCCAGGCTCGGGTCCTCCGCTTCGGCTTCCTTGATCAGTTCGGCTTCGGTCTTGGGGACGACGGGTTCGGCGGGCTCGGCCGGCTCCCTGCCCACGCCCTTCAGCTCGTCGCGGATCATCTTGATCCACATCACGATCACGAAGATCGCGAACAGCGGCCATTCGAAGGTGTAGCCCCAGCTGCGGGCATTGCCGTCGGTGGCCCGTCCGAACTGCCACCAGCCGAACCACAGGAAGCCGAAGAACAGGATCACGGCGATGAGGTGGATGCCCAGCCAGCCTGGAGTCAGAAACCGTCTCACGGCTTGAGCGTACCGCCGCCTCCGAGGTATCCGTCCCCGCCCCCGGGCAGGACGCGGAGCGCTCCCCCGGCGGCCGCCCTCCGCGGATGATCTCCCGCCCGGCCGCACACAGGCGATCATCACGCGGCCACGGATCATGGACGGGCACCCGCCCGGTGGCACGCGAACGGCCCGCCGGACGATGACGGGCCCCGACGAGCGGCCACCCGCCGTCCCGGCGAAACCGGAAAGGGCGCGATCGCGGCCTTCACAGGGGCACGGTCGACGGCCGGATGACCGTGAAGCCATCCGATAAGTCGAACGCGGAGAGAAGGTCCGAACCAAAGGGGCGTGGAAGGTCGGGCGGGGCGCATGGGAAAAGGGGAAAAGGGGATGCGGGCACTCGCGTCACTGAGTTCCCGCTGACTATGCTGACGCGCACTTGACCGGCATTTCTGTACATTCCAGAGGGCGCACATGACGACCGTCGGCTCCGGGCAGGCGTGGACGGCCCAGCAGGGCGCCTACAGGGCGGCGGTGCAGCGCCGGGTGCTGGCCGTGCTCACCGCGGGGCAGGTGCTGGGCGGCATCGGGGTGGGGCTGGGCGTGGCGGCGGGCACCCTGGTCGCCCGGGAGCTGTCGGGGAGCGAGGTGGTCGGCGGGCTGGCGCAGACCAGCGCGGTGCTCGGCGCGGCGCTGATCGCCATCCCCGCCGCGCGGCTGTCGGCGGGGAGCGGGCGGCGGTCCGCCCTCTCCTTCGGGTACGGCATGGGGACGCTGGGCGCGCTGGTGGCGGCCCTCGCGGCGGCCTTCGGGTCCTGGCCGCTGTTCCTGGCGGGGCTGCTGCTCTTCGGCGGGGCGTCCGCCGCCGGTTACGCCGCCCGCTACAGCGCCACAGACCTCTCCCGCCCGGGCCACGCGGCCCGCGACCTCAGCATCGTGGTGTGGGCGTCCACCGGGGGCGCGGTCCTGGGCCCGCTGCTGGCCGGGAAGACCGACGCGCTCGGTGGGCACACGGGCGTCTACCTCCTGGCCACCGCGGTCTTCGCCCTCGCCGCCCTGGCGGTCTTCGTGGGGCTGCGCCCCGACCCGCTGCGGGTGGCGCATCTGGGCAGCGGCCGGGAGGAGATCCCGCCGGACCGCTCCCTGCGGACGGGGCTGCGGGTGCTGGGACGCTCTCCCAGCGCCCGGGTGGCGGTCATGGCGATCACGGTCAGCCACACCGCGATGGTGGCCCTGATGTCGATGACCCCGGTCCATCTCGACCACGGCGGCGCCGGGCTCGGCACCGTCGGGGTGGTGATCAGCCTGCACATCGCCGGCATGTACGCGCTCTCGCCCCTGGTCGGCTGGTTCGCCGACCAGTTCGGGCACGTTCCCGTCCTGCTGGGCGGCCAGGTCCTGCTGGCGCTGGCCGCGGTCGTGGCGGGCCTGGCGGCGCCGGAGTCGACGGCGCAGGCGGCGGTCGGGCTGGTGCTGCTGGGGCTGGGCTGGTCGTGCGGGATCGTGGCGGGCTCCGCGCTGCTCACCGAGTCGGCGCCGGTCGACCTGCGGCCGTCCGTGCAGGGCCTGTCCGACCTGCTGATGAACGGAGGCGCGGCGCTCGGCGGAGTGGTCGCGGGCGTGATCGTGGCGACCCTGTCCTACCCGGCCCTGTCCGCACTGCTGCTCCTGCTGACACTGCCCATGGGCACACTCCTCCTCCTGGCCCGACGACTCGCCGAACCCTGAACCCAACCTCCACGACATCCCGGGCACATCCCGAAGCCGCTACCGGTCCGGCAACCCGCCGAACCTTGAACGACACCGCCCCGAACGGCACCGCCCGGCCTCCGCGACACCCCAGGCACGTCCCGAAGCCAATACCGGTCCGGCAACCCGCCGAACCTTGAACGACACCGCCCCGACCTCCACAACGTCCCCGACCCGCCCCTGGAACCGCTACCGGTCCGGCCCTGAACGACACCACCCGGTCTCCGCAACATCCCGGGCGCGTCCCTGGAACCGCTACCGGTTCGGCCCCGAACGGCACCGCCCGGCCTCCGCGACAACCCGGACAAGTCCCGGAGCCGATGCCGGTCCGGCGGACCGTCGCGTCCTGGACGACGCCGCCCCGGCCTCCGCGACATCCCGGGTGCGTACCTGGAACCGATGCCGGTCCGGCGGGTGCTGGGCGGCTCCGAACCCAACCTTTGCGACGTCCCGGGCTTGCCTCCGGAGGGGGCGGGCAGCGTGAAAGAGACCGAAGGAGGGTCTCTCATGGAACTGCTGCCGATCATCACCACCTGTGAAGCGGACGCCTGCGCCTACAACCGCGACCGCACCTGCCATGCCGGTGCCATCACCGTGGGCGACACGGTGCGGCCGCACTGCGACACGTTCGTCGAGGTCGAGGCCAAGGGGGGCACCACCCGGCCCGGGCGCGTCGGGGCGTGCAAGGTGGCGGGCTGCCGCCACAACCACGCGCTGGAGTGCCGGGCCGAGGGGATCACCGTCGGCTATGTGAAGAACGAGGTCGACTGCCTGACCTACGAGCCCGCCTGATACCGCACGCCCGTCAGCTCGGACGAGACGTCCCACAGGCGGCGGGCGAGCTCCACGTCGTCGCCCGCGGGGTTGAGCCCGCCGACGACGGGCGTTCCGCGCATGACGAAGCGGGGACCGTAGACCTGGCCGCCCCGCGCGTGCGGGTCGGTCGCGGCGCGCAGCGTGGACAGGGCGCCGAAGGAGCTCGACAGCGCGACGGTGCGGCTGCCGAGCCAGTACGCCGCGGCCTCGAAGGGGTTGCGGCCCAGGCCGACGGAGGAGTCCATCAGGCCGGTCGCCGCGTACCCCGGGTGGGCGACGAGGCTGTCCAGCCCCTTGTACCTACGGTCGAGCTCCTTGGCGAACAGCAGGTTGGCGAGCTTGGAGCGGGCGTACCCGCCCCAGCGCGAGTACCGCTTCTCCCCTTGCAGGTCGTCGAAGTCGATGCGGCCCCCGTGGGAGGCGAAGCTGGAGACGGTCACCACCCGCGCCCCCGGCCGTTCCAGCAGCGCGGGCAGCAGCAGTCCCGTCAGCGCGAAGTGGCCCAGGTGGTTGACGCCGAACTGCATCTCGAAGCCGTCGGCCGTGGTCGCCCGCGGGATCGCCATCACGCCCGCGTTGTTGACCAGGAGGTCCAGCGGCTCCTTCACCCCGTCGGCGGCGAAGGAGCGCACCGAGGCCAGGTCGGCCAGGTCCAGCGGGGCGAGCGAGACCCGGCCGGGGTCGCCCACGGCCGCGGCGATCCGCCGCACCGCCTCCCGCCCGCGCTCGGGGTTCCGGCAGGCCAGCACCACCCGGGCCCCGTGCCGTGCCAGCTCCAGCGCCGTGTACAGGCCGAGCCCGCTGTTGGCACCGGTGACGACGGCCCGCCTCCCGGTCAGATCGGGAATGTCGGCGGCTGTCCAGCCCATGTGTCGCAACCCCTCGTCGGCGATGTGAGACGTGAATCTAGACCGATCACGCGACGGGGGGCAAGCAGGAACCGAACGTGGTTCAGGCCTGCGGGAGCGCCGCCTCGACCGCCGCCACCAGCGCGGGATCGTCCGGCTCGGTCCGCGGGTCGAACCGGGTGACGGAGCCGTCGGGGGCGATGAGGAACTTCTCGAAGTTCCACCGGATGTCACCGGTGTGCCCGGTGGCGTCCGGGACGTCCACCAGCTCCCGGTAGAGCGGATGACGGCCGGGGCCGTTCACCTCGATCTTCTCGGTGAGCGGGAAGGTCACGCCGTAGGTCGTCGAGCAGAAGCTCTGGATCTCCTCGGCACTGCCCGGCTCCTGGCCGAGGAACTGGTTGCAGGGAACGCCGAGAACGGTGAAGCCGCGCTCGGCGTAGTTCTTCTGCAGCTCCTCCAGCCCGGCGTACTGGGGGGTGAGCCCGCACTGCGAGGCGACGTTCACCACGAGCACGGCCTTGCCCCGGTACCGGGCCAGATCGGCCGGACCACCCTGCAGGGACTCGATCTCCACATCCAAGACAGACATGTCTCGATCTTAGTGAGCCCCTTTTCGGGGCGGCGTCGCCGCCACCCCTCCTCGAAGCGCTCGCCGCCGTCAGCTGCCTATGGAGCTGATGAAGACGCCGAGCTGGTTGCCGGCGTCCCCGATCGCGGAGAACGCGTTGTTCACCACGCCGGCGGCGGCCGTCGGCTGGCTGATCAGATAGAAGATCACGAAGGCGATGGCCACATAGCGGACCTTTTGATTCATCAGGCGCCGTCCCTCAGAGTACGCAGTGACACACTGACCCGATTCAGTTGTGCCCACCGTTGACAGTCCGCAAAGAGACTTTCATGTGGCCCCATCGCCACGCCGGTCGCCACCATCGTAAGTCCTTCCTGCGCATATGAAGAGCCCCGGTACCCAAAAGGACCGGGGCTCTTTCGTTACCGCCGCCTCAGGGGATGGCGCTCGTCATGAACGTCGAAAGGGAGTCGGCGGCACCGCCGAGTCCGTTGAGCGCCCCCTGGACCACACTGGCCGCCCCGTCCGGCTGCTTCACGATGTACCAAGCGACAAACGCGACACTGCCCCACTTGAGCCACTTCTTGAACATGACAGACCACACCTTCGGGATGCACTCTCGGTTACTGAGAGTGATTCCCCGGCCGCCGAGCGCGGCGGGCAGTGTGAAGTAAAGAAAGTCACCCGATGCCGTCGGGCAGGGGTCGATCATTTCGGATGGCCTCAAATAGCTTTTCGGACTTCGCCTTATCCCAGACCACATAGGAACCGGCGGCGGAGGAGGAACCGAAACGTCCGAAAGGCACGCTCAGCGTCTTTCCCTCGCCCCCCGAAAGGCCGCGCATCGCCAGCATCATCCGGCCCAGTTCGAACAGCGAGTCCCCTTCGTCCACCGTGAAATTCCCGGTGGAGTTCCACGCCAGGGGGACGCTGCGGAACGGGTTGAGCAGCGTCGCGGGCGAGGTCGCCTTGTCGATGAGCGCGGCGAAGAACTTCCGCTGGTTCTTGATGCGCTCCAGGTCGCCGTTGGCGTACTTGCGGGTGCGCACGTAGCCCAGCGCCTGCGCGCCGTCCAGCTCCTGGCAGCCGGCCTGGAGGTCGAGCCCGGCCTTCGGGTCCGCGATGGGCTTGTCCACGCAGATGTCCACCCCGCCGACCGCGTCCACCACGCCGACGAACCCGCCGAAGCCGATCTCGGCGAAGTGGTCGACGCGGATCCCGGTGGCCTGCTCGACGGTCCGCGCCAGCAGGGACGCGCCGCCGATGGCGTACGCGGCGTTGATCTTGTTCTCGCCGTGCCCGGGGATCGCGACGTAGGAGTCGCGCGGGATGCTCAGCAGCGTGGTGCCGCCGTCTCCGTGGTGCAGCAGCATGATGGAGTCGGTGCGCTTGCCCTGGGCGCTGCCCGTCCGCAGCTTCTTGCGGTCGGCCCTGGTCAGCCCCTTGCGGCTGTCGGAGCCGACGATGAGCCAGTTGGTGCCGGGCGTGTCCTCGGGGCGGCCCGCGTAGTCGGCGAGCGCCTCCTCCTTCTGCAGCCGTCCGTCGAGGCTGAGGTAGCCGGCGACGGAGCCGCCGAGCAGAACGGCCAGGACCACCGCGACCAGCCTGCCCGGACGGCGACGGCGCCTCCTGGGCGGCTCCTCGTCGTGCGCCGGGAACTCCGCGGTACGGGCGTGCGCCATCTTCACCCTCCATCCTGCCGCCGCTCGGGCGGTGGGCCTGCGCCACGCAAGCTGACGACAAACTATGAGATAGCGACGTTCCGCGCATCGACCTGACGCATCAGCCAGATAACCCTCTGTCGTACGGCAGGGCACGGACATCGTCGTGCTCGAGAGTGACACTGACCGGGAGCCGACTCATCAGCAAAGGTCAGGAGGGTGATGTTGCGCTCCCTTTGGTCACGACTCATGCGACCGTTCCGGCGCGAGAACAGGAAACGCCGGGCGGTCCCGGCGGACGACCTCCCCAAGCTCACCGAGCGCCCCTGGGTGGCGCACTCGGCGGAGCTGGCCGAGACGAAGGTGAGCACGGTGGCGCGGAGGCTGCCCTCCCTCGTCACCCGGTCGATGCGGCTGGCCTGGCAGGCCGGTCCGCGCGACACCCTCGCCGCCGTCGTGTGCAACCTGCTGGCCGGCGTGTTCACCGCGTTCGGGCTGCTGGCCACCACCGAGGTCCTGTACGCGCTGTTCGCCGAGGGCCCCACGCCCGAGCGGGTGCGCGAGGCGCTGCCCTCGCTGGCGCTCGTGGGCCTGGCCTTCACCCTGCAGGGCGCGCTGCAGAGCGCCGCGGGCTGGGCGCAGTCCCGGCTCGACCCGCAGATCGAGCGCGCCGTGCAGAACCGGCTGCTGGACCTCACCACCGGCGTCGAGCTGGCCGCACTCGACGACTCCGACTTCCTGGACGACCTGCAGCGCGCCGAGACCCGCGGCACGATGGCGGCGCCGCTGATGGTCGTCTACACCATCGACGTCCTCACCGGCCTGGTCGGCCTCACCGCCGCGGCGGGCGTGCTGGGCGTGCTGCACCCGGCGCTGCTGCCGCTGCTGCTGCTCACCGCGGTGCCGCTGTGCTGGGCCTCGGTGCGGGCCGCGCGCATGGGCTACTTCACCCAGCTCGCGCTGGCCGCGAGCCGCCGCAGGCGCTGGATCCTGTCGGACCTCATGACCAACCGCCACCAGGCCGCCGAGGTGCGCTCCTTCACCGTCCGCGACCTGCTGCTGCGCCAGTACGACGAGCTCTCCTCGCGGGAGCGCGACGTGGAGCTCGACCTCGCGCTGCGCCAGACCCTCACCCGGACGGCGGGCGACGCGCTGCAGGGCCTGGCCACGGTCGCCGTCTACGCCGCGCTGGGCTGGCTGCTGTGGCGGGGCTCGGTGCCGCTGGCCGTGGCGGGCGCGGCGGTCCTGGCGATCCGGACGGGCAAGACGTCGCTGGCCAACCTCGTGTACGCCGTCAACCGCTGCTACGAGAACGGCCTGTACTTCGCCGACTACCTCCACTTCTGCGACGGGGCGGAACGGCGCCTCCCCAAGCGGCAGGGGGAGCTGCTGGCGCCGCCCGGCCGGTTCGAGCTCATCCGCGCCGAGGGCGTCACCTTCACCTACCCCGGCGCGGACTCCCCCTCCCTGCGCGGGGTGAGCGTGGAGCTGCGGCGCGGCGAGGTCGTCGCGCTGGTCGGCGAGAACGGCTCGGGCAAGACCACCCTGGCCAAGATCCTCGCCGGGCTCTACGACCCCGAGGACGGCGAGGTGCGCTGGGACGGGACGTCGCTGTGGCGGATGGACCCGGCGCTGCTGCGCGAGCGGATCGCGGTCATCGCCCAGGACCACACGCACTGGCCGATGACCGCCCGGCACAACGTGATCATGGGCCGCCCCGACGTGCCCGAGGCGGTGGAGGCGGCGATCGCCTCCTCCGGCGCCGACGAGGTGATCGCCGCGCTCGCCCACGGCTACGACACCCTGCTGGACCGGCGGTTCGACGGGGGCGCCGAGCTGTCGGGCGGGCAGTGGCAGCGGCTGGCCGCGGCCCGCGGCTTCTACCGGGACGAGCCGCTGCTCATCTGCGACGAGCCGTCGGCCGCGCTGGACGCCCGCGCCGAGCACGCCCTGTTCGAGCGGATCCGGGCGCACGCCGCCGGGCGCACCGTGCTGCTCATCACCCACCGCCTGGCCAGCGTCCGGCACGCCGACCGCGTCTACGTGCTGGACCAGGGGAAGATCGTCGAGCAGGGCGACCACGCCTCCCTCATGGCCGCGGGCGGCCTCTACGCCGAGCTGTACGGGCTGCAGGCCGAGGCCTACCGGTGAGCCGGCGGGGCGGCGCGGCCGATCATGGAATCTCCGGCCGTACCGCCCCGTGCGAAGGCGTCACGAGCCCTTCCTCCTCCCGCATAAGGTGTTGCGGTGAGTTCCCCCCGGCTTCCCGAACACCTCGAGATCCTGCTGACCGACGAGCCCGTCTTCGACGTCTACGGGCACGGCCCCTGGCGCGTGCCGGACGGGCTGGTCGCGGAGCTGACGCAGCGTGCCACCGAGTTCGCCGCGGACGGGCGGGCCGCCGAGCTGAGCCAGCCCCTCACCAGCTTCTACGCCGAGAGCACCTCGGTGCTCGGCGCCGAGCTGTTCTCCCTGCTGACCTTCCTCATGGGCGCCTCGGCGGTGCGCGCCGGCAGCCGCGGCGACATGGACTACGAGCTGCTGCTGTCCTTCCTGGCCAACCCCGAGCCGCCGGTGCGCGACACCACCTCCTGGTTCAGCCAGTCGGGCCGCTGGCGCCCGCCCTCCCTGTGGCTGGCCGACCCGGCCGCGAACGACCCGGCCAAGCGCGAGCTGATGTTCCGGCTGGCCCGCGAGTCCCTCGACGTCTTCGAGGGCTTGGAGCCGCTGGAGGCGCGCCGCAGCGCCCTGATCGCCCTGCACGACCGGCGCGAGGAGGGCGACCTCACCGTCCCCCTGGGCGAGCTCGGCGAGCTGTGGGCCGGCCGCGCCACCGACGCGGAGCTGGCCGTCCTGCCGGAGCTCGCCGGCACCATGGGCTACCTGCAGTGGGCCTGCGAGGGCTTCACCGCCGCCCACGAGCGGCTCACCGGCGCGATCGCCGCCGATCCAGCCGAGACCGCGCTGGCCAAGGTCCTGCTGCAGGCCGGGCAGACCGTCCCGCCCGCCGAGCTCGCCATGGTGCTGGGCACCGCCGTCTACGAGACGGTCGTGAGCCGGATGGCGGCGCTGCGCGAGGGCTGGTCGACCGAGAGCTGGCAGCTGGAGCTGCGCGGATGGCTGTCGCGGCTGCTGGTGGCCGGGGAGGCCGACGCCTGCCGCGCCTGGCTGGACATGGCGGTCCGGATCACCGGCTGCGTCCAGGGCCTGCCCGACAGCGCCGCCCACCCCGCGATGCACACCCCCGTCCGCTGGTTCCAGGCCGACCTGCGCCGCCTGTTCGGGCGGCGGCGCCTGGTGCCCAACGCGCTGGCCGCGAGCCTGCGGCGGGCCGAGGCCGCCGCGGCCGCCGCCGAGGACGGCGAGGAGCCGTCCGAGCTCGCCGGCGAGGTGCTGCTCGGCCAGCCCGGCCTGGTCTCGGAGATCGACCGCGCCGTCCGGGAGGAGGGACCGGTGCGGCTGCTGGTCGCCGGGCCCGAGGGCACCGGCAAGGGCACCGGGGTGGAGGTGCTGCAGCGGGCGCTGACCGAGACCGGCCGGATCCGCGACGTCCTGTGGGTCTCCGACCAGGTCTTCGCCTCGCTGCACCTGTCGGACGCGGTGCTGTGGCTGCAGGCGCGGGTCAAGGAGTGCCTGGAGGGCCAGCAGCTGCTGGTCATCGAGGGCCTCGACAAGATCCTCACCTACGAGCGCTGCGGTCCGGCCGTGGTGGAGGAGCTGCGCCGCCTCCTGGCCCGCAACCACAAGCTGAACGTGGTGGCGCTGGCCCGGCCCGGCGGCGACGACCGCCTGTTCGCCGCCAACCCCGGCCTGGTGCAGGGCCTGCGGGTCACCCGCACCGGCGGCTTCGACGAGCACGCCTACACCGAGCTGTTCGTCCGCGCCGTGCGGGCCCGCGACCTGAACGTCGCGCGGACGGTGGCGGCCAAGGCCGGGGCGCTGCTGGCCCGCACCGCGCCGGTGCTGAACCTGCGCAACGCCCGGCTGGTGGAGTTCCTGGCCGACCAGGCCACGGCCGCCGCCCGCGCCCGGACGCCCCGGGCGATCAAGGTGCTGGCCAAGGACCTGCCGGCGCGGCTGGTGCCGGGCGACCCGGCCCGGTCGGCCGACCCGCTGGCCGAGCTGGCCGCGTGCGCGGGCATCGAACCGGTCAAGCGGGAGATCGCCGCGCTGGTCGCCGAGGCCAAGGCCGCACGGCTGCGGCGGGAGGCCGGCATGCCGGTGCCCGCGCGCGCCCGCCACCTGGTGTTCACCGGCCACCGCGGCACCGGCAAGACCACGGTCGCCCGCATCCTCGGGCGCATCTATGCCGAGCTGGGGGTGCTCTCGACCGGGCACCTGCTGGAGGTCGACCGCTCCGACCTGGTCGGCGAGTACACCAGTGAGAGCGGCCCGAAGGTGCGCCGGGTGGTCGAGCGGGCGCTGGGCGGCGTGCTGGTGATCGCCGACGCGCACACCCTGGCCGACTCCGACTCCCCGCGCGACCGGGAGGCCCTGGACGTCCTGCTGGCCGCCCTCCAGGCGCACGAGGACGAGCTCGTGGTGGTGCTGTCGGGTCCCGACGCCGCCGTCAACGGCATGCTCAAGGGCGACCCCGACCTCGCCCGCGTCTTCCCCAAGGTGGTGCGCTTCCCCGACCTCACCGAGGACGAGCTGGTCGAGGTGTTCCGCGCCAAGGCGGCCGAGAGCGGCTTCGTGCTGGGCGAGGGCGTGCTGGAGCGGGTGCGCGCGCTGCTGCGCGGCGGCCCGCGCGACACCAACGCCCGCCTGATGACGGGGCTGCTCGACCGCGCCATCGCGCTGCAGTCGCGCCGCGTCCTGGAGGACGGCGTCGTCGACGACACCGAGGCCCTCGACCTCATCCTGCCGGTGGACCTGCCCTCCAGCCTGACGGCCACCGGCCGGGTGGAGCTGCCGGGCGACCCGCTGGCCGAGGTGGACGCGCTGATCGGCCTGGAGCACGTCAAGCACGAGGTGCGCCTGCTGGTGGCCGAGGCGCGGGCCGAGCGGCTGCGCCGCGAGGCCGGCATCCCGATCGGCTCCCCCACCCGGCACATGGTCTTCACCGGCAACCCCGGCACCGCCAAGACCACCATCGCCCGGCTCGTCGCCGCGGTCTACGCCCAGCTGGGGCTGCTGTCGTCGGGCCACCTGGTGGAGGTCTCCCGCGCCGACCTGGTCGGCGAGTACATCGGCCACACCGCGCCGCGGGTGCGGGCGGCGGTCGAGCGGGCGCTGGGCGGCGTGCTGTTCATCGACGAGGCGTACTCCCTCACCCCCGCCGACGCGGCGCGCGACTACGGCCACGAGGCGATCGCCGAGCTGCTCAAGCTGATGGAGGAGCACCGCTCGGACCTGGTGGTGATCGTCGCCGGGTACGAGGGCGAGATGCTGCGGTTCCTGGACTTCAACCCCGGGCTCGCCTCGCGCTTCCCGACCGTGCTCGCCTTCCCCGACTACGGCGACGACGACCTGGTGGAGATCTTCGGCTTCATGGCCGACCAGGCCGGGTTCACCCTCGGCGAGGGCGTCGCCGAGGACGTCCGCGCCCTGCTCCAGGCCGCCCCCCGCGGCTCCTCCTTCGGCAACGCCCGCCTGGTCCGCAACATCCTGGACCGCGCCCGCTCCCTCCAGGCCCGCCGCATCACCGCCGAGGAGACGGTGGCCGACGACGCCGCCGTCCGCCTCCTGCTGCGCGAGGACCTGCCGGAGACCCCGCCCAAGCCCGCCGAGATCCCCATGGGCCAGTACCTGTAGGCCGCCCTCCCCGGACCGGGCCGCCGAGGCGGGCCGGGTCCGGACGGTCAGCGGTTCTTGCGGGTGTAGGCGCGGACGGCGAGCGGCATGAAGACCACGACCAGCAGGAGCGACCACAGGAGGGTCGCCTCCACCGGGTGCCGCAGGGGCCAGGCGTCCGCGGGCGCCGCGGGGTTGCCGAAGAGCTCCCTGAGCGCGGCGACCAGGGCGCTGACCGGGTTCCACTCCGCCACGGCGCGCAGCCAGGCGGGCATTCCTCCGGTGGGGACGAAGCCGTTGGAGACCATCGCCACCGGGAAGATCAGGGGGACGAAGGAGTCGGCCGTCTTCTCGTCCTTCACCATCAGGCCGAGCCAGATGCCGAGCCAGCCCAGGGCGACGCGCATCAGGAGGAGGAGGGCGAAGGCCGCGAGCGTCCGGACGGGTCCCTCGTGGGGGCGCCAGCCCACGGCCAGCCCGCACAGGGCCATGAGGACCAGGACCGGCAGGCCGGTCAGCAGGTCCGCGGCCGACTGCCCGAAGGGCATCGCCCAGCGGGCGATCGGCAGGGAGCGGAAGCGGTCCATGACGCCCCGCCCGGCGTCCGAGGCGCTGTTCATGACCTGGGCCATCACGACGCTGAAGGTCGTCATGGCGAACAGACCCGGCATGAGGTACTCGCGGTAGTTCCCTCCGCCGGGTACCTGGATGGCGCTGCCGAAGATGTAGCCGAACATCACCACCATGATGACCGGGAAGAGCAGGGCGCCGACGAGCTCGCCGGGGCGGCGCCGGAGCTGGGTAATGTGCCGGCCGAACATCGTCATGCCGTCGGACAGGGCCCAGGCGAGCGTGTTCACACGGTCTCCTTCGCGTGGTCGGTGAGTTCGAGGAAGACCTCGTCGAGGGTGGGGCGGCGCAGGGAGACGTCGACGGCCTCGAAGCCCGCGGCGTCCAGTTCGCGGACGACGTCCGGCAGGGTGACGTCGCCGACGGGCAGGCTGAACCGCGCCCCGGCCAGGTCGGGCTCGCCCCGGCCCGCCCGGCGGACGAGCAGCGCGGCGGCGCGCCCGGTGTCGGCGGGGTCGGCCAGGACGACGTCCAGGCGGGTGCCGATCCGGTCCTTGAGCCGGTCGGGGGTGTCGCGGGCGATGACCCTGCCGTGGTCGACGACGGCGATGTCGTCGGCGAGCTGGTCGGCCTCGTCCAGGTACTGGGTGGTGAGCAGGACGGTGGTGCCGCCGGCGACCAGGTCGCGGACGGCCTGCCAGATCTCGCCGCGGCTGCGCGGGTCCAGGCCGGTGGTCGGCTCGTCGAGGAAGAGCACCTCGGGGTCGACGACGAGGCTGGCGATGAGGTCGAGCCGGCGGCGCATCCCGCCGGAGTAGCCGGAGGCGGGCTTGTCCGCGGCCTCGGCCAGGCCGAAGCGCTCCAGCAGCTCGTCGGCCCGCCGCCGCGCCTCCCTGCGGCCCAGGTGGTGGAACCTGCCGAACATGCGCAGGTTCTCGCGGCCCGACAGGTACTCGTCGACGGCGGCGCTCTGCCCGGCGAGGCCGATGCGCCGCCGGACCTCCCTCGCCTGCCGGACGACGTCGAACCCCGCGACCCTGGCCCGGCCCTCGGTCGGTTCGGCGAGGGTGGCGAGGATCCGGACGGCGGTGCTCTTGCCCGCGCCGTTGGGTCCGAGGACGCCGCAGACGGTGCCGCGGGCCACCTCCAGGTCCAGGCCGCGCAGTGCGCGGGTGTCGCCGTAGCGCTTGTGCAGCCCTTCGGCGACGACGATCGGTTCTGACAACACCCCTCCAAATGGGTACGCAGTACGCAGTTACACGGCGACGGTAACCAACTGAGTACGTTGTACGCAAGTGGGAGGATGCAGGGGTGAGCGACGAGAAGGTGCAGCCGATCATCTGGGCCAGGCCGCCCCGGTCGTCCCGGGGGCCGCAACCCGCCCTCACCCTCGACCGGATCGCCCGTGCCGCCGTCGCCCTGTGCGACGCCGAGGGCCTGGAGGCGCTGACCATGCGCCGGCTCGCCGCCGAGCTGGGCACCGGCACGATGTCGCTCTACCGGTACGTGCAGTCCAAGAGCGACCTCGTCGACCTCATGGTCGACCTCACCCTCGAGGAGATCCCCCGGCCGTCGCACCCGGACTGGCGCGCCGGCCTGCACTGGTTCGCCCACCAGGTCCGCGCCCGGTCCCTGCGGCACCCGTGGACCGTCCAGGTCGACGCCCCGTACTTCTTCCTCGGCCCCAACGGCATCGAGTACGTCGAGTACCTCTACCGCATCGTCGACGGGATCGGGCTCGGCATCGACGAGATGATGCGGGCGGTCAACCTCGTGGCCGCCTACGCCGAGGGCGCCGTCCGCCAGGAGCTGGCGGACGTGCGGCGGGCCGCCGAGGCCGGGGCCACCCCGGAGGAGTGGATGCGCGCGCACGGCGCCCACTTCCACGCGCTGATGGACACCGGTCGGTACCCGCTGATGCGCCGGACGATGCTGGAGGCGGAGCAGCCGCACATGACGCCCGAGGAGAACTTCGAGTACGGGCTCCAGCGCGTCCTGGACGGCATCGAGAACTGGCTTCCCGAGTCGGAGCAGCGGGAACGCCCCTGAGGCGGATCAGCCGGGAGAGCGCAGGTAGTCCAGGTAGACGGGGCGCAGCGCGTCGGCCAGTTCGCCCTCGCCCGAGCCGAGGAAGTCGGTGACCAGGCCGAAGACGCGCATGAGGTCGGTCTCGCTGCGCTCCATGTCGCCGGCGGCCGCCTCCGCGGCGGGGATGTCGCTCAGCAGCCGCCAGAAGAAACCCGCGTCCTTGCGGTGCAGCGCGAGCCGCACCGCCCGGTCGTGCAGTTCCTCCGACGAAAGGTCCTCAAGACTCATCTGGTTCTCCGCCATGCCCGCGTCCTACCCCGGTCTCCCCCGCGGCAGACCGTGAGCGAGGCGACAGGGGGCCGCGTCACTTGGCGTCGGCGTAGCAGGGGACGGTGGCGGCCTCCATGGGGAAGACGACGGGGGTGGGGCCGAAGAGGAGGCGGGCGGCCTCGGACGCGGCGGTGTGCAGGGCGCGGGTGACGGCCTCGGCCTCCCTCTCGGGGGTGTGGACGATGACCTCGTCGTGCTGGAAGAAGACGAGGCGGGCGCCTTCGGGCAGACGGGGGCGCAGCAGCGCCATGAAGGCCAGCGCCCATTCGGCGGCGGTGGCCTGGACGACGAAGTTGCGGGTGAAGCGGCCGCGGGAGGCCGCGGCGGCGCGGCCCGCCTCGGTGGTGATGAGGTCGCGGTACTCGGCGGAGGCCGGGGGGCAGGTGCGGCCGAGCAGGGAGCGGACCATCTCGCCGCGCTCCCCCGCGCGGGCCGCGGACTCCACGTACTCGAAGGCGGCCGGGAAGCGCTGCTTGAGGACGGTCAGGAGCTGGACGGCCTCGCCCGTGCCGCCGCCGTACATGGCGGAAAGCATGGCGATCTTGGCCTTGTCGCGGGCGGAGGGGCCGCCGGGGGTGTCGGAGAAGACCGCGGCCAGGGCGGAGTAGAGGTCGCCCTGGGCGGCGGCCTCGGCGAAGGCGGCGTCGCCCGCCAGGGCCGCCAGGACGCGGGGCTCCAGCTGGGCGGCGTCGGCGACGACCAGGGCGTGGCCGGGGTCGGCGACCACGGCGCGGCGCAGGACCTTGGGGATCTGGAGCGCGCCGCCGCCCCGGGAGGCCCAGCGGCCCGAGACCACGCCGCCGACGACGTACTCGGGGCGGAAGCGGCCGCCCTTCACCCAGGTGTCGAGCCAGGACCAGCCGTGGGCGGTGTGCAGCCGGGCGAGCTCCTTGTACTCCAGGACCAGCGGGACCGCCGGGTGGGCGACGCCCTTCAGCACGTACGCGCGGGTGGAGGGGACGGGGAAGCCCGCCCCGGCGAAGGCCTTCACCAGCTGCTGCGGGGAGTCGGGGTTCACCGGGCCGCCGAACTCCGCGGTGATGCGGTCGGCGAGCTCCTGGAGCAGGCGGGGGCGCAGCCCGGGGGAAGGGCGCGGACCCAGCAGGCCGGCGAGCAGCTCGTCGTGCACGTCGGGCCGCCACGGCAGCCCCTCGTGGCTCATCTCCGCGGCGATCAGGCCGCCCGCGGACTCCGCGGCCGCCAGCAGCCGCAACCGCCCCTCCAGCCGGGCTGCCTGGGCGGCGTACACCGCCACGACCTCCTCGATCGGGGGCTCGACCGCCCCGCCGAAGAGCGACTGCTGCTCGCTCTCGGCCTCGTGCCGCTCCTCCGGGGGCGGCAGGCCGCGCAGCCGGGCCAGCGCCGCGGGCACCGACCGGGACTCCCCCATCCGGCCGTCGAACGCCAGCAGCAGCGCCTCGGCCAGCTCCAGGTCGTGGCAGCGGCCGACCCTGACCCCGGCGCGCAGCAGCCGGGGGTAGAGCCGGGCCGTGGACGTCCACACCCAGCGCGGCGCCGAGCTCCGCTCCCGCGCGGCGACGGCCGCCGCCAGATCGGGGACGGGCTCGGGCTCCCCGGCGGGCCGCCCGTCCCGCGACAGCGCCCGCAGGACACCGCCCTTCTCCCCGTCGGGCGCCACCGCGTAGAACATGTGTTCATTCTGGCGGGTGCCTCCGACATTCCCCCGCCCGGGACGCGCCGGGGACCGTCAGAGGGGGACGGCGAACAGGGCGCGGCGGCGGGGGTGCTCGGTGATGCTCCACAGGAGGCGTCCGGGCTCCCGGACGGTGAGGCCCTCGGGCCCGAAGGGGTAGGCGCGCGCCTCGGGCTCCTCGCCGGCCTGCCCGACCAGCAGGTCGCCGCGGACCGTGCCGGTCCCGGCCCGGCTGAAGTACCAGGTGTCCCCGTGCGAGACGGCGCCCTGGATCCTGCCCGCGGGCAGCCGGTAGGCGTCCTCGGCCGCGACGGTCCCGTCCCGGTGCGCCAGCGTCCCGTCGGACGCCAGCCGCCAGCGCGCCAGCCGGCCGGTCTCGCCGGACCGGTCCACGGACTCGCCGCAGACCAGGAGGTCGGGTTCGGCGGTGCGGTCGACGGAGGCGAAGGAGAACCGGGCGCCGGGCACGGCGGGCCGCCAGGCGTCGCACTGCGGGAGGATGTAGCGGTGGCCGTAGGCGTGGTAGCCGCCGTCCCTGCGGCCGATCCGGTTGCGGTCGCCGGTGCCGTCCTGGACCGACCGCAGGTCCAGGATCTGCCGCAGGTCGAACACCCGCAGCCCGCACGTGGCGTCGGCGACGTACAGGTGGTCGCGGCACCGGGCGACGCCGCCGGCGCGCGCCTCGATCGGCGAGTAGCCGCCGTCCGGCCGCCCGGTGACGGCCAGCACGTGCCGGTACCGCCCGCTCCCGGGGTCCAGGAAGGTCAGCCGTATCCCGCGCTCCTCGGTGGCCAGCTCGGGCTTCCAGCACCAGCTCGCGATGAACGCCTCGGAGCCGTCGTCCGGGGCGCAGGTGAGGCCTCTCGGGTACCAGTCGCGGGTGTCGTCGTCGGCGTCTTCGAGGGTGAACCAGTCGACCGGCCGGGGCTCCATCTGCCCGAAGGCCGTCGTCGTGCCCCGCCGGACGGCGGCGCGGTCGGCGTCGGCGAGCACCCCGGCCACCGTGGCCGCCTCGATGTCCCGGGCCAGCCGTGCCGCGCCCTCGGCCAGTTCCCCGGTCCTGCGGCGCAGGGCGAAGGGGTCGGAGGGCACCGGAGCCAGTTTCAGCATCGTCCGACTATGCACTGAAAGTGCTTTTCGTGCCACAAGATCGGCGCATTAAATGCCTCGCCGCGTCCGCCGGGGCCGGGTTACAGTGACCCCGGCCGCGAGGGACGCGGCGCACGTAGGAGGCGGGACCTGATGAAGAACGTCGTTGTGGCGGGCCGTTCCGAGGTCCTGTTCTCCCAGGCGCCCGCCTGACCTTTCGAAGCTCAGGCCGGCGCCGTTCCCGAAAGGCGCCACCTCAGTGGCTTTCTCTCTCATCTCGCTCGGCTTCGACGCGTTCTTCTCCGCCGCTCTGGAGCCGGGATACACCGCCGGGAGGGTCTCCCGGGTCGACCGCGGCTCCTGTGACGTGCTCTGCGAGCACGGCGAGCGCCGCCTTCCGTGGAGCGGTACGCTCACCCGCGCCGCCGCCCAGGATCCGGTCGCACTGCCCTGCGTGGGCGACTGGGTCGCCTTCGACACCGCGGTCCGCGGCGTGCTGCCCCGGCGCACGAGCATCGTGCGCGCCGGGGTGCGGCCCGGCGACTCCCACGGCCAGGTGCTGGCCGCCAACGTGGACGTGGTCTGCGTGGTGGAGCCCGCCCTGCCCGAGCCCGACCTCGGCCGGATCGAACGGCTGCTCGCCCTGGCCTGGGAGAGCGGCGCCCGACCGGCCGTCGTCGTCACCAAGGCCGACCTGGCCGACCCGGACGGCGGCCGCGCCGAGGAGGGCGTCGCCGCCGCTCCGGGCGCCGAGGTGCGCCTGGTCTCGGCGCGCACCGGGGCGGGCCTGGACGCGCTGCGCCCGGCGGCGGGCGAGACCGCCGTGCTGCTCGGCCGTTCGGGGGCGGGCAAGTCCACCCTGGTCAACGCGCTGGCCGGGACCGAGCTCATGGCGACCGGGGCGATCCGGGAGGCCGACGGGCGCGGCCGACACACCACCGTGCACCGGGAGCTGCTGCTCCTGCCCGGCGGCGGAATGATCATCGACACGCCGGGGCTGCGCGGCATCGGCCTGCACGAGGCCCGGGAGGGCCTGTCCCTGGCCTTCTCCGACGTGGAGGAGCTGGCCGAGGAGTGCCGGTTCACCGACTGCGCGCACGACGGCGAACCGGGGTGCGCGGTCCTGGCGGCCGTGGCGACGGGCGAGCTGCCCGAACGGCGGCTGGCCTCCTGGCGGAAGCTGCGCCGCGAGGCCGCCTGGTCGGCCTCGCGCACCGACGCCAGGCTGCGCGCGGAGCGCACCCGGGAATGGAAGATCATTCAGAAGTCGATGCGCGGCCGCAACCGCCCCTGACCCGGCGCGGCGGCGGGCCCTCTCTCCCGGGTCCGCCGCCGCGTCGGCGTCACAGCAGGTCGAGTTCGGGGCGCTTGGGCAGCCGGCCGTCACCGGACGACCGGCCCTTGATGCGGCGCTCCACCCACGGCAGGAAGTAGGTCTTGGCCCAGTAGAAGTCCTCGCGGGTGGACTCCTGCCAGGTCTTGCGCGGGTTCGCGGGCCACGGGGAGCGCCAGTCGCCCTCCACCGGGACGCCGAGGATCTCCGCGACGGCCAGGGAGAGCCTGCGGTGTCCCTCGGAGGTCAGGTGCAGCCGGTCCTCGTGCCAGGCGCCGTCGTGCGAGAGCACCGACATCGACCACAGGTCGACGACCTTCAGGTCGTAGCGGTCGGCGATGGAGCGGATGTGGAGGTTGAGGGTGGCGACCTTGCCGCGCCACTTGCCGTCGCCGCCGCGCCCGTTCATGTTGCGCTGCTTGGGGTCGAAGCCGGTGAAGACCACGACCTCGGCCCCGGCGGCCCGCAGCCGGCGCACGCAGTCCAGGTAGAGGGAGGCGATCACGTCCGGGTCGGCGCCCGGACGCAGCATGTCGTTGCCGCCCGCGGAGAAGGTGACCAGGTCGGGTGCCATCTCCACGGCGCAGGGCACCTGCTCTTCGGCGACCTGGCGCAGCAGCTTCCCGCGGATCGCCAGGTTGGCGTACCGCAGCCCGGGGCGGGCCGCGTCGATGTGCTCGGCGAGCCGGTCGGCCCAGCCGCGGAACCGGTCCGGTCCGGCGTGGTCGTTCAGGCCTTCGGTGAAGCTGTCTCCGAGCGCGACATAGGACTTGATGTCATTCACGGCGTTAAGCCTGCATGATGCACACAACCCTACGCGACCGTAGGGGAGGTGACCCCTCCCACGTCAGCGCAGGGCGATCCGCAGCTCGTGCTCGACCGGCGGGGAGAGCTCGTGCTCGCGGCAGCCCGAGACGCCCAGGCAGCGGATGCGCAGCTCGGCGGCGGTGACGTCGATGCGCAGGAAGCTCTTGAAGAAGGGCGGGTCGTCGCCGTCGAAGGCCTCGGAGAAGATCTTCCGGTAGGCCTGGCCCACGGGCAGGCGGAACCTGCGGGGGGAGCCCTGCCCGCCCTTGGGGACGCCCATCAGGATCGCGATGAGCTTCGCCCGCCGGGTCGGCCGCACCCGCTTCCCCTCCTCGCGGGTCGGCTCCAGGCCGAGGCGGTCGGCGACCGCCGCGGCGGCCTCGGGGTAGGAGATGTCGAAGAACCGCTTCAGCCCCAGGCGGCGCAGGCGGCGCCCGTACAGCCGGCTGTAGAAGACCAGCGAGTCGCCGCGCAGCGGGTAGCAGGTGAAGTCCTCCTCGGGCACCACGGTGGTGCGCCCGATGATGTGGGTGGCGTGCATGTAGGCGCCGGAGCCGCCCGCCACCAGGTACTCGATCCGCCGCCCGGCCTCGGCCTCCACGCGGTACCGCTGGTAGTTGTGGATGTCGCCGCCGATCACCGCGACGTAGCCCGACGAACGGACGATCTCGTCGACGGTGCCTCCGCCCTCGATCGGGCACGGCTGGTGCCGGTCGTTGCGGTAGAGGGGCTTGCCGGTGATCAGCAGCTTGGGCCGGGGGTCGGCCGAGACGCGGCGCAGCCACTCCCCCTGCTCGCGGTCGATGCCGCCGCTGATCCCGGTGTCGATGCCCACGATCCGCAGGGAGGGGCCGTCGATCATCCAGTACGGACCCGGCTGCACGGCCTGCTGCGCCGGAGCCGGGCGCAGCTTGCGCGCCTCGGCCAGCGCGCCCTCGTCCGCGGGTTCGGGGCGGCGCCACAGCCTGCGGGCCAGGAAGCCCAGGCGGCCCTTCCACCAGCCGCCGGGCGAGCCGTCGCCGCGCCGGTCGCAGAAGACCCGCATGAACCCCTCGAGCCCGTCGTACCAGTCGTGGTTGCCGGGCAGCGCGTAGATGGGCCCCTGGTAGCCCTGGTAGGCGTGGAAGAACTTGTGCGGGTAGTCGTTGATGCTCCCCGTCGGGTAGATGACGTCGCTGGCGATCACCATGAAGTCGGTGTCGGCGCCCGTCTTGAGCGCGGGCGGCACCACCGCGAACTGGGAGCGGTCGCCCTCGCCGGTGTCGCCCAGCAGCAGGAACGAGAAGTCGCCGGCCTCGGTGCGCAGCAGCTGGTCGCCGGGGGTCCCCACCCAGCGGCGCCGCAGGTCGTCCACCGGGTCGCCGAACCACCGGGCGATCACGTCGTTGCGCGAGCGCCACAGCACCGACGGCCTCAGCCACGACAGCGGGGCCTGCGGTCCGAGCGCCTCGAAGGTGCCGGGCTCCCGGCATCCCCAACCCGCGCCGGACGGTGACTGGTGTGAGTTGCGGGGGGACGTCTTCACCCGGCCAAGACGATCACGCGGAGGCGCCCGGAGACAAGTGTTCAGCGGGGATGGTGATGCTGTCCCGTCAGCGGTACGTGCTCCTCCCCCTCGGGCAGCAGGTCGGGCACGGTCTGCGGGCCCGGGTCCGGCGGCGCCGCGGGGCCGGGCACGGCGGCGGGCATCCCCTGGGAGAGGACCTCGATGAGGGCGCCCAGCTCGGCGGCCGGCAGGCGGAAGGTGGTGGTGCAGGTCTCCCGGTTCCACAGGCTGAGCACCACGAGGTCCACGTCGGGGTGCCAGGACAGCCGCAGCGCGCGGCCGTCGCCGCGTGCGTCGAAGAAGACCTCGCCGGAGCGCGGCAGCGCGTAGCCAGACATGCCGCCATGATCTCCCGGCCGCGAGAGGGCTGTCCAGCCCCCTCGGGCTCAGCCCACCCCGAAGCCGCGCGGGTCGTCGGAGGGCACGATCTCCCTGCCCAGCGGGGCGAGGGAGACCGGGATGAGCTTGAAGTTGGCCAGGCCCAGCGGGATGCCGATGATCGTGAGGCACAGCGCCACGCCGGTGGTCAGATGGCCCAGCGCCAGCCAGATCCCGGCGATGACGACCCAGATGACGTTGCCGAGCAGCGAGCCGACCCCCGCCGTGGGTTTGGAGACCACCTTCTTGCCGAACGGCCACAGCGCGAAGACGCCGATCCGCCACGCGGCGACCCCGAACGGGATCGTGATGATCAGGACGAAGCACAGGATCGCCGCGGCGAAGTAGGCGAGCGCCAGCCAGAAGCCGGACAGGACGAGCCAGATGAGATTCAGGACCGTGCGCATACCTCGAGACTACGGCCGGATCACGCGGAGCGCTCCCGGCAGGACACGCGCGGTCACCGGGAGGCGGCCGGGGAGCTCGCCGTCGCAGCCGTAGGGCAGGTCGCGGGAGGCCTCGATGCGGATCTCCTTCCCGCGCAGCACCTCGACCTGGGGCCGCCGGACGTGCGCGCCGGTCTCCAGCTCCCGCATCACCGTGGCGAACAGGAGCGGCGACATGTGACGGATGATCACGACGTCCAGGAGGCCGTCGTCCACGGAGGCGTCCGGCGCCACGCGGCGGTTGAAGCCGTAGTACCCGGAGTTGGCGGCGACCACCGTGTACGCGCGGTGCTCCCGGCGCTCGCCGTCCAGGGTGACGGTGTAGGTCACCGGCCGCCAGGTCGCGAACGCCCGCGCCCCGCCGAAGGTGTAGGACATCCTGCCCTTCAGCAGCCGCGTCTCGTTGGCGTAGAGGTTGGCCAGGGCGTCCACGCCGGTGTAGACGCTGCCGAGGCCCGCCTGCCCGTTGACCTCGATGAGGTCGGTCGGCCGCGACCGGCCGTGCAGCAGGAGCTCGGCGAGCTCCCGCGGGCCGATGGGCAGCCCGAGCTGGCGGGCGAAGTCGTTGCCCCGCCCGGCGGGCACGATGCCGTACTCGGCGTCGAGCCCGGCCAGGGCGCCGCCGACCCCGCCGACGATGCCGTCGCCGCCGACGCCCAGCACGGCGTCGCCGCGCAGGGCCGCGGCGCGGGCGAGCTCCCCGGCGTGGGCCAGGCTCCGGCTGTACTCGACCTGGAGGGAGGCGCCCGCGTCGCGCAGGATGCGGGCGAGCGCCATGAGCGTCCGGGCGGCGGAGGCGTCGCCCGCGGTCGGGTTCACGACCGCCGTGAAGGTCCTCACGGGACCAGGATGCCGGGGTTGAGGATCCCCGCGGGATCGAGCGCGCGCTTCACGGCCCGCAGGACCTCCACGCCCACCGGGCCGATCTCCCGGGCGTAGGCGGCCTTGTGCTCGGTGCCCACGCCGTGGTGGTGGCTGATCGAGCCGCCCGCCGCGATGATCGCCTCGTTGACGGCGGTCTTGGCCGCGTCCCAGTCGGCGTCCCGGGTGATCTGCCCGGAGACGACCGTGAAGTACAGGGAGGCCGCGGAGGCGTAGACGTGGGAGATGTGGCACATCACCAGGTGGCCGGGGAGCGCCGCCCGCACCGCGTCGTACAGCGCGGGGATGTTCGACCAGAACGTGGCGGTCTCCAGCGTCTCGACGAAGGCGCCCACGTCCAGCAGCGAGTCGCGCAGGTAGGGCGCGGCGAACCGGCCGTGCGCCCAGCTCTCGCCCGGCTCGGCGCCCAGGTCGGTGCCGCCGAGCGCGGCGAGGACGGCGCGCGTGCGGTCGCGGCGCGCCGCGACCTCCTCGGGCTCCCCCTCGTAGCCGACGATGGCCAGGCAGCCGGAGTCGCCCTTGCCGACGCTGCCGGCGCGGGCGAGGCCGATCAGCGTCTCGGTCTCATCCGACAGGCGCAGGACGGTCGGCATCGGGCCGTCCTGGGAGAGCCTGCGCAGCGCGGCCGTGCCCGCGGCGAAGTCGGGGAAGCTCCAGCCCTCGTACAGCCTGGCCTCGGGCACGGGCCGGATCCGCACCGTCAGCGAGGTGATGACGCCGAACGCGCCCTCGGAGCCCAGGACGAGCTGGCGCAGGTCGGGCCCGGCCGCGGACTTCTGCGCCCGGCCCATGGTGAGGGTGCCGGTGGGGGTGGCGACGGTCATCCCGACGACCAGCTCGTCGAACCTGCCGTATCCGGCGGAGGACTGGCCGCTGGAGCGGGCGGCGGCGAACCCGCCGATGCTCGCCCACTCGAAGGACTGCGGGAAGTGCCCGATGGTGTAGCCCCGCTCGGCCAGGAGCGCCTCGGCCTGCGGGCCGCGCAGCCCCACCTGGAGGGTGGCGGTGCGGCTGGTCTCGTCGACCTCCAGCAGCGCGTCCAGGCGGCGCAGGTCCAGCGCGACGAACGCGGGCGCCTGCGGGGCGAGCCCGCCGACGACCGAGGTGCCGCCGCCGAACGGGACGACCGCGAACCCGTGCTCGGTGGCCAGTTCCAGGACGGCCAGGACGTCCTCGTGGGTGCCGGGCAGGACGACCGCGTCGGGGGTGTGCGCGGTGTCGCCGCGGCGGATGCGCAGCAGGTCGGGCGTGGACTTGCCGCCGGTGTGCCGCACCCGAGCCTCGGCGTCCGTGCGCACCTCGGCGACCTTGCCGAGCGCGGCGAGCACCTCGGCGTCCAGCCGGGGCGGGGGCGGGACGATGGAGGCGAGGTCGACGGGCGGCTCGTCCCGGGGCGTGACGCCGAGCGCCTCGCGCAGCAGCGAGGTGATCGTCTCGGACAGGGGCGCGGCCTTGGCGGGGTCTCCCCAGCCCGACCACGAGATCTCCACGGGCACGTGTTCCTCCGCGTTCTTCGGATTCCGGACTCTTGTGGTTCACTGTGACACATGACGTCGATTCGTCACAACCATCGAGCGGGACAGCGGCCCGGCCGCACCGGCGAGGACGCCGTCCTCGACGCGGCCCGCGACTGCGTACTGGCCGTGGGCGTCCGCCGCACCACGCTCACCGACATCGCCCGCCGGGCGGGCGTCTCCCGGATGACGCTCTACCGCCGCTGGCCGGACGTGCAGACGATCGTCGGCGACCTGATGACCCGCGAGTGGCTCGCCCTCGCCGAGTCCGTCATGCCCGACGGCACCGGCGACGCGCGCGAGCGGCTCGTCGGCACCCTGGTGCGGGGCACGCGCGCCTTCCGCGCGCACCCGCTGCTGCGCAAGATCGTGGAGGTCGACCCCGAACTCCTGCTCCCCTACCTGCTCACCCGCACGGGGGCCAGCCAGGAGGCGTTCCTGGAGCTCATCGAACGCGAACTCGTCCGGGGGCACGCCGAGGGCAGCGTCCGCCGGGACGTCCCGGCCCGCCAGGCGCGCGCCGTCCTCCTGGTCGTGCAGGGCTTCGCGCTCTCGCTCCCCACGATGCTCGGCGAAGGCGACCTGTCCGCGGAGCGGTTCGACGAAGAACTCCGCCTCCTGCTCCACCGGTTCCTCACCCCCGAGGCCCCCGAAGGGAATCCGCATTGAACACCCTCGCCGCCACGAGCACCTCCCTCAACGCCTCACGGCGTGCCCGCGAGCTCGCCGCCGCCGCCGACGACGTCGCGGACGTGCTGGTGATCGGCCTGGGCGTCACCGGAGCCGGCGTCGCGCTCGACGCCGCCTCGCGGGGGCTCAAGGTGACCGCGATCGACGCGCAGGACCTGGCGTTCGGCACGTCGCGGTGGAGCTCCAAGCTCGTCCACGGCGGCCTGCGCTACCTGGCGTCCGGGCAGGTCGACGTCGCCTACGAGAGCGCGGTCGAACGCGGCGTCCTCATGGCGCGCACCGCCCCCCACCTCATCCGCGCGATGCCGTTCGTGATGCCGCTGACGCCGCTGGTGTCCCGCCGCGACGCGGCGCTGGCGGCCGTCGGCCTGCACGCGGGGAACGCGCTGCGCGCCGCCGCGCGCACTCCGCGCAAGGTGCTGCCCGGCCCGTTGCGGCTGTCGCGCGCCGAGACGATGGGGATGGCGCCGGGCCTGCGCGAGGACGGCCTGCGCGGCGCGCTGCTGTCGTGGGACGGGCAGCTGTGCGACGACGCGCGCCTGGTCACCGCGATCGCGCGCACCGCCGCCGGGCACGGAGCCCGGATCCTCACCCGCTGCAGGGCGATCGAGGTCACCGGCGAGGGCGTGCGCGTGCGCGACGAGCTGACCGGCGAGGTGAAGGACCTGCGGGCGCGCAAGGTCGTCAACGCCGCCGGCGTGTGGGCGGGCGGCCTGGTCCCCGGCATCGAGCTGCGGCCGTCGCGCGGCACGCACCTCGTGCTCGACGGGGCGTCGCTGGGCGGGCTCAGGGCCGGCCTCCACCTGCCGATCCCCGGCAGCCTCAACCGGTTCGCGCTGGTCCTCCCGCAGGACGACGGGCGCGTCTACGTCGGCCTGACCGACGAGCCCGTCGAGGAGATCCCGGACGTCCCCGCCGCCACCGAGAGCGACATCGGCTTCCTGCTGGACCTGCTCGGCACCGTCATGGACGCCACCGTCCGCCGCTCCGACGTGCTGGGCGCGTTCGCCGGCCTGCGCCCCCTGCTGAGCGCCGAGGGCCGCACCGCCGACATCTCCCGCCGCCACGCCGTCCTCACCTCCGCCGAGGGCGTCGTGACGGTCGTCGGCGGCAAGCTCACCACCTACCGGCGCATGGCGCAGGACGCCGTGGACGCGCTGGGCCTGGCCGCGGGACCGTCCCGTACCGCCGGGATCCCCCTGGTCGGGGCACCGGGGACCGTCTCCCCCGCGGCCCCCGTCCGGGTGCCGCTGCGGCTGGCCCGCCGCTACGGGGCCGAGGCGCCGCTCATGGCCGCGCTCGCCCAGGACGACCCCTCCCTGCTGGAGCCGGTGCTGCCCGGCCGCCCGTACCTCGCCGTCGAATGGGCATGGGCGCTGGCCCACGAGGGAGCGCTCGACGCGGCCGACCTCCTGGACCGCCGCACCCGGATCGGGCTGGCCGCCGCCGACGGCGCCGCGGCGCTCCCGGCGGCGGAGTCCCTGATCAAGACGATGACCGGGGACTGAAGCAGAACAAAAGATCTTTGAGGTGTGACGGCTCCTTGGCCGGGCAGAGCAGGTTAGGTTAGGGTGTCCTAACTATTTCTTCGGGGGAGGAGTGACGGCAGTGGTGCATCCGGCTTCCTGCGATCACTGCCCCGGCAGCCACACCGGTGAGCGCCCCTGCCTGGCCAGCGCGACCGTCAAGCCGCGCAGCTGGCTGCTGCTGGAGCATCCCGGGCCCTGGGCGCCCAAGATCGAGCAGATGGACGTCCCCCTGGTCGCCCAAGCCCTGCTGCACGGGGTGCGCCCCCAGCTCATCCGCCGCCCGGGCCGGCGGCCCTCCTCCGCCGCCACCCGCGTCTACGTCGGCTGGTCGGGCGACCACCCGTGGATGGAGACGCGCGTGGTCGGCGACCCCGCGGAGTTCGCCGAGCTGGACCTCGCCGCGGTCGCCCGCGGCAGGCGCCCCCATTTCGGCGAGCTCGTCGAGGAACCGGTCCTCCTGGTCTGCACGCACGGCAAGCGCAACGCCTGCTGCGCCCGTACGGGCGCGCCCCTGGCGCGCGGGCTGGCCCGGCGGTACGGCGGGATGGTCTGGGAGACCACCCACGTGGGCGGCGACCGCTTCGCCGCCAACCTGGTCTGCATGCCGCACGCCCTGTACTACGGGGGCCTCGATCTCGCCTCCGCGCGGGAGGCGATAGACGCCTATCTCCGGGGCGAGGTCTTTCTCGACCGGCTGCGCGGCCGCGCCGGACTGCCGGAGCCCGCACAGGCCGCCGAACATTTCATCCGTGAACGCACGGGATTGATGGGCATCGACGAGGTGCGCGTCACTTCTCTCACGGGAACCGGCCCTTATATGACCAGAGTCACAGCCGGTGGCGATCTCTGGTCGGGCACCGTCGAACTGGTGGAAAACCCAGGATTCTGCGGGCCGGAGTGCGATGTG
The DNA here is from genome assembly GCF_039525175.1 of Actinocorallia libanotica. Classification (NCBI taxonomy): domain Bacteria; kingdom Bacillati; phylum Actinomycetota; class Actinomycetes; order Streptosporangiales; family Thermomonosporaceae; genus Actinocorallia; species Actinocorallia libanotica. The sequence goes on along the minus strand of NZ_BAAAHH010000003.1, from coordinate 233,818 downwards.
AGCGTTCAGACATACCAAATGCGGGGGCTGGCCCTTCACACCGAAGCGGTGCTCGTGTAACCTCTCGGAGGCCCCAGTCGGGGATGCTGCGCCGCGAGCTTACCCATCATAGGGAACACAGCGGCAACTCCAGACGTTGTCAATGTCAGCGCCACTGAGCGCTAGCAACGTCTTTGTCCGAAATTGCTCAGAAAACAACTGAGGTGGGTGTTTCATGGCTCAGGTACGTCGGCAGGCTAACCTCCCCCGTCCCAGCTGGGGCTGGCAGGACGCCGCCGCGTGCCGGGGGGAAGACCTTGTGCTCTTCTTCGGCCCTGACGGCGAGCGTCAGCCCGAGCGGGAGATCCGCGAGCGCAAGGCGAAGCAGGTCTGCATGGGCTGCCCCGTCCGCACGGATTGTTTGGACTACGCCGTCTCCCGTCCGGAGAAGTACGGCACCTGGGGCGGGCTGAACGAGGACGAGCGCGCCTCCGAGCGTCGCCGCCGCATGCGCCGCGCCAACGCCGCCTGACGATCGGCCGCCGGACCCCGGCACTTCGAAGAACGTTCACGGCCCCGGTTGACCGGGGCCGTTTGCGTTCCGTTCACGAAAAACACAAAAGGCCCTCTCGAGAGGGCCTTTTGTGTTAGGTAAAACGTTCACCCGGCGAGCCAGCGCAACGCGTTCTCCCGGGTGATCACATCCAGGGTCGCCTCGTCGACTCCGCACGCGCGCAGGGCCGGCACGAAATCGTCGAAGACGGTGCCGTAGCCCGGACCGCCGTAGTGGGCGATCTGCTCCATCCGGCAGATCCCGCCGCCCAGCAGCAGCCGGTCGGCGTACCCGGCCTCGATGAGCTCCAGCACCGGCCGGATCGCCCGGTCGCCGGTGGCGGCCAGCCGCCCGAAGGAGACGTAGGCGCCCAGTTCGGCGAGCTTGCGGTGCACCGCGGGGTCCGCCGACAGGCTGTGCTGCCCCACGGCGACCCTGGCGGGGTCGAGGCCCGCCGACATCAGCAGCTCCAGCTGGTCCAGCCCGGAGCGCCCGTAGGTGGCCACGGACAGCCCCGAGGCCAGGGAGGCCTGGGCCGCGGCCCGCAGCGCGGTCTCCTCCGCCGGGGTGGGCTGCTCGCCCCAGCAGCCGACCTCGCCGATGACGCCGGGCAGGACGCTGGTGCCGTCCATGCCAAAGCCGATCTCGGCGATCAGCCGCTCGGCCATCCGGCCGGCGTCCAGGCCGCGGGCGCCCACCGGGTGGAAGGGCTCGGTGAAGAAGCCGGTGCCCGCCACGACCGCCACCCCGCTGCCCGCGCTGATGCGCGCCAGGGCGGGCGCGTCGCGCCCCATGCCCAGGCAGGTGAGCTCGACCACCAGGCCGAGCTCCCGCCGTTCGCGCAGCCGTACCAGCTCGTCGCAGACGTGGGACTCCTCGTCCAGCCAGCGCCGCGGCTCGGACTCCGCGCCGACCGGCCAGCGCAGGTCCATCCGCAGGTGCTCGTGGGCGAGCGCCCGGCCGGTGACGTCGGAGATCGGCAGGGGGCCCGTCACCGTGCGGATGCGGGCTTCAGTGGCAGGGACCGTCATGAAACGCGAGATTACGCGAGCTTTGCCGGAATTAGTGCAATTCGCGGCCATCCTTTACCGACCGGCCGCGGCCGTCCCTCAGTGGCCGCCGTGCTTCATCCGGGCCACCGCCCGGGCGCGCGAGGTGCCGGGAGCCGGCCACCTCCGGTCCACCTCGGCGTTCAGGCACGCCCCCACCAGGACCGCGAAGGCCGTCACGTACAGCCAGGCCATGAGGGCGATCGGGGCGGCCAGGGAGGCGCTCACCGAGACCCCGGTCAGCGACTCCGAGAGGTAGACCCGCAGCAGGAAGCTCCCGCCGATCCAGAAGACCACCGCCACGGCCGCGCCGGGCAGCTCCCGCCACCAGGCCGTGCGCACCGGGACGCTCAGGTGGTACAGCAGGCTGAGGAAGAGGATCGACAGGGTCAGCAGGACCGGCCAGTAGAGCATCGAGACCAGTCGCGCGGTGGCGGGGAAGGTCTCCCGCGCCAGCGCCGGGCCGGCGATCATCAGCGGGATCACCACCACCGCGACGACCAGCCCCACGATGTAGAGGAAGAAGGACCTCAGCCGGGTGCGGATGATCCCCCGGACGCCGTCCAGGCCGTAGGAGATCGTGATCGTGTCGACGTAGACGTTGAGCGCCCGGGACCCCGCCCACAGGGAGATCAGGAAGCCCACCGAGATGATCCCGATCCGCTCCCCCCGCACCACGTCGTCCACCAGCGGGATCACCACCTTGTCCACCACCGGCGCGGTGAGGAAGGTGCGCGACCGGGCGATGATCCAGCCGCTGATCTCGGCGACCAGGTCGGGTCCGAGCAGGCCGCTGAGGTGGCCCACGCTGGAGACCAGGCCCAGGAAGAGGGGAGGCAGGGAGAGCAGAGCCCAGAAGGCCGCCTCGGCGGCCAGCCCGGTGATCCGGTAGTTGAACGCGGTGACGGTGGTGCCCTTCGTCAGCGCCCACGACACACGGCACAGCGCGGCCACCCTCCGGGCGGCCGAGTTGGCGGGGGACTCCGCGACCTGCGGGGAAGCAGTCGTCACGCCGACCACCGTAGGCCCTTGCCTGCCCGGATCATGTCACCTTGCCCAAATAGATAGATCACACTCGGCGCGCCGCCTGACCGATTCGTACAGGCTCATCCTTTATATGAGGTTGCCCACACTCCTCAGGTTCGCCGCATGCGCAACCGTGGGTGACACTGGGTCATGGTCTGTGCTGCGTGCCGGGAGCGGCATCACGAGGACTGCAGGGGCGGGACCTGGTGCGACTGCCAGCACCGGCCGCCCGCCGAGCCCGTCGAGGAGGAGCCGGTCAACTGGGTGCGACAGGGGTGATCCGGGGATGTCCACATGACGGACGTGACTGGACAAGGGGCACGACGCCGTGTCAAAGTCGAGCCATGACTGCTGCCCGTGACCCGCTGCTGGTGATGCGCCGGCACGTGGACTTCCTCCGGGTCCGCAGCGCCATCTGTCGGTAACGCCCTGACCACGCCCCCGACGTTTTTCCGGGCGCGTGGCGACACCGGCGTGACCGCTCACCGATGCTCAGCGTCGAGCCTCCGAACACCGAGCCGGACACCGGGTCCTGCCACGCCGCCCTCCGTAAGCTTCACCCTCTGGAGAGGACGCGCGCCGTGCCACCCCGCAAGCGAGGTGAGGGCCAGTGGGCCCTCGGCTATCGAGAGCCGCTGAACAAGAACGAAGAGACGAAGAAGAACGACGACCCGCTGAACGTGGGCCGCCGCATCGTCGAGATCTACAGCAGGACCGGGTTCGACTCCATCGACCCCGCCGACCTGCGGGGGCGCTTCCGCTGGTACGGCCTCTACACCCAGCGCAAGCCCGGGATCGACGGCGGCAAGACCGGCTCCATCCCCGAGGAGGAGCTGGACGACCGCTACTTCATGATGCGGGTGCGCATCGACGGCCGCCAGCTGAGCCTCGCGCAGCTGCGGACCCTGGCCGACGTCTCGGTCAAGTACGCGCGCAACACCGCCGACATCACCGACCGGCAGAACATCCAGTACCACTGGATCGCCATCGAGGACGTCCCGGCGATCTGGGACGCGTTCGAGAAGGTCGGGCTGACCACCATGGAGGCCTGCGGCGACTCCCCGCGCGCCTTCCTGGGCTGCCCGGTCGCCGGGATCGACGAGGACGAGGTCATCGACGCCCGGCCCGTCACCGAGGACATCCGCGAGCGCTACATCGGCTCCAAGGAGTTCTCGAACCTGCCGCGCAAGTTCAAGACCGCCATCTCCGGGTGCGCCTCGCACTGCACCGTGCACGAGATCAACGACATCTCCTTCGTCGGCGTGGTCAACGAGGACGGGGTGGCCGGCTACGACCTGTTCGTCGGCGGCGGCCTGTCCACCAACCCGATGTACGCCGAGCGGATCGGCGTGTTCGTCCGCCCCGAGCAGGCGCACGAGGTCTGGAAGGGCGTCATCTCGGTCTTCCGCGACTACGGCTACCGGCGGCTGCGCAACCGCGCCCGGCTGAAGTTCCTCATGAAGGACTGGGGCCCGGCGAAGTTCCGCGAGGTGCTGCAGAACGAGTACCTGGGCTACGAGCTGCCCGACGGGCCGCCGCCCGCCGCGCCCAAGCCCTCGCGCGACCACGTGGGCGTGCACCGCCAGAAGGACGGGAACTACTACGTGGGGTTCGCCCCGCAGGTGGGCCGGGTCAACGGCGAGAAGCTGAACCTGATCGCCGATCTGGCCGAGAAGTACGGTTCGGGCCGCACCGCCCTGACCGCCGACCAGAAGATGATCATCCTGGACGTGCCGGAGGCCGCCACCGAGGCCCTCGTCGCGGAGCTGGAGCAGCACGACCTCCAGGTCAACCCCTCCTCCTTCCGCCGCCAGAGCATGGCCTGCACCGGCATCGAGTACTGCAAGCTCGCGATCGTCGAGACCAAGCAGCGCACGATGGACCTGGTGGACGAGCTGGAGAAGCGGCTGCCGACGTTCGACCGGCCGATCACCATCAACATGAACGGCTGCCCGAACTCCTGCGCCCGCGTCCAGACCGCCGACATCGGCCTGAAGGGCCAGCTCGTCGTCGACGAGGACGGCAACCAGGTCGAGGGCTACCAGATCCACCTGGGCGGCCAGCTCGGCCAGGCCTTCGGCAAGAAGGTCCGCGGTCTGAAGACCACCTCGGCCAACCTCACCGACTACGTCGAGCGGATCGTGCGCAGGTACGACGAGCAGCACTCCGAGGGCGAGACCTTCGCCCAGTGGGTGGGCCGCGCCGACGAGTCCGACCTCCAGTAGGCCGGAATGAGCGAGCGCGCCGTCCCGTTCTACTGCCCGTACTGCGGAGACGAAGACCTAGTTCCCTTCGAGGGGGACGGGACCTGGCACTGCCGGGCCTGTGCCCGCAAGTTCCGTGTGACTTTCCTCGGGATTGGAGCCCCCCGTTGACTCTGCTGGACGCGGAAAGACCGGCGACGGCGCGCCCCTCCCTGTCGCTGGAGGACATCGTCGACTCCGCCGCCGACGCGCTGGAGGACGCCTCGCCGCTGGAGATCGTGCGGTGGGCGTCGGCCACGTTCGGCGACCGGATCTGCCTGACGTCGTCGATGTCGGACGCGGCGCTGATCCACCTGGTCTCCAAGGTCAAGCCCGGTGTCGACGTACTGTTCGTCGACACCGGCTACCACTTCGCCGAGACCGTCGGCACCCGCGACGCCGTCGAGGCGGTGTACCCGGTGAACGTGATCAACGTCCAGCCCAGCCGCACCGTGGCCGAGCAGGACCGCGACCTGGGGCCGCGCCTGTACGGGCGCAACCCCGACCTGTGCTGCCACCTGCGCAAGGTCGAGCCGCTCGGCCGGGCGCTGGAGGGGTACATGGCCTGGTTCACCGGCGTGCGCCGCTCGGAGACCACCTCCCGCAAGGCCATGCGGGTGGTGGAGTGGGACCGCAAGCGCGAGATGGTGAAGGTCAACCCGATCCTGCACTGGTCCGACGAGGACATGGACAACTACATCGCCGACAACGGGGTGCTGGTCAACCCGCTGCACTACGACGACTACCCGTCGATCGGCTGCGAGCCCTGCACCTCCCGCGTCGAGCCCGGCGCCGACCCGCGCAGCGGCCGGTGGGCCGGCCTGGGCAAGGTCGAATGCGGTATCCACCTGTGAGCACACCGCCACTGGTGGCGGTGGCGCACGGGTCACGCGACCCGCGCGCCACCGCCGCCGTGGAGGCGCTCCTGGACCTCGTGCGCGCGCGGGGCCTGGACGTGCGCACCTCCTACCTCGACCACGCCCCGCCCTCTCCCGTGCGGGTGCTGGCCGGGCTGGGCGAGGCGGTGGTGATGCCGCTGCTGCTCACCGAGGCCTACCACAGCAAGATCGACCTCCCCGGGGTGCTGGCGGCGGCGCGGCGGCACGACCCGCGGCTGTCGGTGCGGGTGACCGGGACGCTCGGGCCGCACCCGCTGCTGCTGGACGCCCTGGAGCGGCGGCTGGCCGAGGTCGGCGTCCTGCCCTCGCCCGGCACCGGCGTGGTCCTGGTGTCGGCGGGGTCCTCCGACCCCTCGGCCAACGCCGTCATCGCCGCGACGGCCCGCGCCTGGCGGCGCCGCGGCTGGTACGACGCGCGGCCGGCGTACGCCTCGGCCGCCTCGCCCTCCCCCGCCGAGGCGGTGCGCGCCCTGTACGAGGCGGGCGCGTCCAAGGTGGCGGTCGCCTCCTACTTCCTGGCCCCCGGCCACTTCGCCGACAAGGTCCGCGCCGCCGCCGAGGAGGCCGGGGCGCACGCGGTCTCCCCCGTGCTCGCCGACGCGCCCGAGCTGGCCGAGATCATCGTCGAGCGCTACCGCGCCGCGCTGACCGACCGGGCGGTCCGCACCGCCGGCTGAGCGCCGCGCCGTAAGGCGGCACCGGTGACGCAGGAATTCCAGTAGGAAATTTCCGGTTTCACGTTCCAAAGCCGATTGATCTCTATAACGTTGATCACCGACGGAGGGTGGTCGCGGGACTCCGGGGCGCCCACGTCCGGAGAGACCCGTCCGAGTCGTAGAGATCGAGAGTCTTCATGTCTTCCGTCCTGACGCCGCCGGCCGACCGCCGGACCCGGCTCCTCCCGTGGGCGCCGACGGTCGTGCTGGGCCTCCTCCTGGCGGCGCAGGCGCTCCTCGCCGCGGACACGGCGGCGCGGACACTGGCCGCGGCGGGCATGGCCGCGGTGGCGGCCCTGGCCGCCTCGCTCGTCCTGGCGCGCCGACGGGAGGCCGAGGCCCGCGACCGGGCGCTGGCGGCGCGGGAACAGCAGTGGCAGCAGGCCTGGTCCGAGCTGCGCGCGGGCGCGCACGAGCTGGTGCGGGAACGGCTGCCCTCGGTGCTGGAGGGCGCGGAACCGCCGCCCGCCGCGCGCCCGCCGGCCGACCCGGTGCTGGCCGAGCTGCTCGACGAGGCGCTCGGCCTGGCGACGGGGGCCGTCAAGCGGGGCGCCGACCGGGAGGAGTCGCTGCGGCTGGTGGTCGTGGCGCTGGCCCGGCGCGCCCAGGCCGCCGCGCACCGGGTGCAGGCCGCCGTGTCGCTGCTGGCCGACCGGCACTCCGCCGACCCCGACGTCGTCGAGGCGTGCATGGCCGTCGACCACGAGGCCGCGCAGCAGGGGCGGCACGCGCAGAGCCTGGCGGTGCTGTGCGGGGAGTGGCCCGGCCAGCAGTGGCAGGAGCCCCTCGCGTTCGTGGACGTGGTGCGCTCGGCGGCCGCCCGCATCGTGGCGTTCCGCCGGGTCGAGGTGAGCGGCGAGCCCGACCTCGCCGCCGCCGCGCCGGTCGTCGAGCCCCTCATCCACCTGCTGGCCGAGGCCCTGGCCAACGCCACCCAGTCCTCGCCGCCGGGCAGCATGGTGACGGTGGCGGTGCGGACCGTGGAGCGCGGCGTGGTCGTGCAGATCGACGACGGCGGGGTCGGCATGGACGCCCACCGCCTGGAGGAGGCGCGGAAGATCGCCTCCGGCGAGCGGAAGGTCGGCCTGAGCCGGGTCGGGGAGATCCCGCAGACCGGCCTGGCGGTCATCGGGCACCACGTGCGCAGGCACGGCCTGACCGTGGACCTCACGCCCTCCCCGTACGGCGGGATCAGGGTCGTCGTGCTCGTCCCCGAGACCCTGGTCCGGACGCTGGAGCCGGCGGGCGCCCTGCGGACTCCCCCGCCGCACGAACCGCCGCTCCCGGGCGGCCCCCTCCCGTCCGCCCCGGACTCCGCGGCGACCACCGCCTCGGGCCTTCCGCTGCGGCGCCGACGCGAGAAGCGCGACGACGACGCCCCCGCTCCCCCGACGTTCCCGGCGCCGGAGCAGGCGGCGCAGGAACCCGAAGACGCGGCCCGGTGGGCCGGCGCTTTCTTCGCCGATCCCCCGGCGCAGGACCCCGAAGGTCAGGATGGAGTGCGGTAGATGGCGCAGGACGACACGTGGATGCTCGCCGAGGTCACCGGCGTTCCGAACGTACGGCATGCGATGGTGCTCAGCGCCGACGGCCTGGTGAAGGTCGCCTCCGCGGGCCTTCCGCGGGACGAGGCCGACCGGCTGGCCGCCGCCTGCGCCGGGCTCCACTCGCTGGGTCGGGGCCTGGCGGGCCGGTACGGCAGCGGCACCGGCGAGGTCCGGCAGGTCGTCGTGGAGATCGACGGCGGGTTCGTGTTCCTGCGCGCGGCGGGACGCGGCTCGCAGCTGGCGGTCGTCACCGCCGCGAACGTGGACCCCGCCCTGATCGCCCAGCAGATGGCCGTGCAGGTGCGCAAGATCGGGGAGAGCACCCTGGCCACGCCCGCTCGGGGAGACCTCGGTCGGTGACCGAAGGCGACTACCGCGACCAGCCGCTGCGGCCGTACGTGCTCACCTCCGGCCGGGCGCAGCCGAGCCGCAACTGGATCGGGGTGGACACGCTCCTGATCGCCGCGCCCGGCGCGGCGCCCCTCCCGGTGACCGCCAGCCGCCAGGAGGCCGCCCTGCTGCGGATGTGCTCCGGGCTGCTGTCGGTCGCCGAGGCCGCGGCGCACCTGGCGCTGCCCGTCAGCGTGGTGAAGGTGCTGGCGTCCGACCTGATGGACTCCGGCCGGCTGCAGACCCGTTCCCGCGCCGCCGGAGGAGTGGACCTGGCGCTGGTGGAGGAGGTGCTGAGTGGGCTCCGCGAACTCCGCTGACCGCCGCTACCTGCCGGAGACGGTCCAGCGCTCGGTGAAGATCCTCGTCCTCGGCGGTTTCGGCGTCGGCAAGACCTCGCTGATCGGCTCGGTCAGCGAGATCGAGCCGCTGTCCACCGAGGAGGTCATGAGCGACGCCAGTACGGGCGTGGACGACCTGACGGGGATCGGGCGCAAGGCCACCACCACGGTCGCGCTCGACTTCGGGCGGATCACCCTCGGCCGGCGGATCGTCCTCTACCTGTACGGCGCCCCCGGCCAGCGGCGGTTCTGGGACCTGTGGGAGGGGCTGGCCGAAGGCGCCCTCGGCGTGCTGGTCCTGGTCGACACCCGCCGGCTGGAGAGCGCCTTCGACGTGCTCGACCAGCTGGAGCGCATGCCGGGGCTGCCGTTCGCCGTCGCCGTCAACCACTTCCCCGACTCGCGCGCCCACCCCGTCGAGGAGCTGCGCGAGGCGCTCGACCTGCCCGCGCACGTCCCCGTCCTGGACTGCGTCGCCCTGGACCGCGCCACGTCCCTGGACGCCCTGACCGCCCTGACCGACCACGCGATGCGCGTCATGACCGCGCGGAAGGTGCGCACGTGACACTCTCCCTGTCCGAGACCACGATGACCGCCGACCCGGCCGCGGTGTTCGCCCGGCTGCGCGCCGAGCAGGGCCACGTCGCCTGGGTCGAGCTGGAGCCGGGCGTCGGCGCGTGGCTGGTGATGGGCCACGCCGAGGTCCTCGCCCTCGTCCGGCGGGAGCACCTGTACTCCCGCGACGCCCGCAACTGGCGGCTGCTCCAGGACGGGACCGTGCCGCCGGACTCGCCGCTCGGCCCGATGATGTTCTTCCGCGACAACGTCATCGGCTACGACGGCGCCGCGCACGGCCGGCTGCGCCGCCCCCTGGACGCCGCGGTCGACGCCATCGACCAGCGGCGGATGCGCCGTTCCGTCGCGCGGATCTGCGACCTGCTCATCGGCGACTTCGCCGTGCGGGGGCGCGCCGACCTCGTCGCCGACTACGCGGTGATCGTCCCGATGCTGGCCATCGCCGACCTGTTCGGCCTGGACACCATGCGCGGGCACGAGCTGCTCGTGGCGATGCAGGCGCTGTTCGGCTCCGCCGAGGACGCCCAGGAGGGCAACCGCCGCTTCGAGGAGCTGCTCGGCGCGGCGATGGAGGGCCGGAGGCGCGAGCCCGCCGACGACCTGACCACCGCGCTGCTGCACCACCCCGAGCTGCGCGGCGACTCCGAGGTCCTGCAGTCGATGGTGGTGATGGTCTCGGCCGGCTACCACACCACCATCTCCTGGATCGCCCAGTCGCTGCGGCTGATGCTCGTCGACCCGCGGTTCGCCGCGCGCGTCCGCGGCGGACGCCTCGGCGTGGACGAGGCGCTCGACGAGGTGCTGTGGCGGGACCCGCCCATGTGCAACATGCCGGCCCGGTACGCGCTGCGCGACACCGAGCTGGGCGGCCGGGCGATCCGGCGGGGCGACGCGCTCATCCTCGGCCTGGCGGCCGCGGGCCACGACCCGCGCGTCCACGGCGGCGACCCGGGCGCGGAACCCGGCAACCGCTCCCACCTCGCCTGGTCGGCGGGCCCCCACGCCTGCCCGGGGCGCGTGCCCGCCCGGCTGATCGCCCGCACCGCCGTCGAGACCGTGCTGAACCGGCTGCCGGGCGTGGCGCTGGCCCTCCCGGCGGCGCAGATCCCGCTCACGCCGTCGCCGTGGACCCGCTGCCCGGCCGCGCTGCCCGTCACCTTCCCGACCCCCGACCGCATTTCCGGAGGCAACCCATGACCGCTGAGATCCCCGTCGTCGTCCTCGACCCGACCGGAGCCGACCACCACGGGGAGGCGGCCCGGATGCGGGAGCTCGGCCCCGTGGTGCGGATCGTGCTGCCGGGCGACGTCCCCGCCTGGGCCGTCACCCGCCACGACCTCGTCGCCGACCTGGTGCGCGATCCGCGGGTCAGCAAGGACTGGCGGAGGTGGAACGAGATCAGGGAGGGCCGCATCCCCGAGGGCTGGCCGCTGATCGGCATGGTCGCGGTGACCAACATGGTCACCGCCGACGGGGCCGAGCACCACCGGCTGCGGCGGCTGGTGACCCAGACCCTCACCCCCGCCCGGGTGCAGGCGCTGGAGCCGCGCGTCACCGAGCTCGTCGCCGGCCTGCTGGACCGGCTGCCCGGGCACGCCGACGCCGACGGCGTGGTGGACGTGCGGACGCACTTCGCGGTCGAGGTGCCGATGCAGGTGATCTGCGAGCTGACCGGGGTGCCCGCCGAGCAGCGCCCCCGGCTGCGGGAGCTGGTGGACAGCATCTTCCGCACCACGACCCCGCCCGAGGAGGTCGTCCAGGTGCAGACCGACATCTTCCGGCTGCTCGGCGACCTGATCGCGCTGCGCACCGCCGAGCCGGGCGAGGACCTCACCAGCGCGCTGATCGCCGCCCGCGCCGCCGACCCCGAGGCCCTCAGCGACGAGGAGCTCGCCGGGACGCTGTGGCTGATGCTCGCGGCCGGCCACGAGACCACCCTCAACCTCATCGCCAACGCCGTCCGGGCGCTGCTCACCCACCCCGTCCAGCTGGCCCTCGTCGAGAACGGCGAGGCCTCCTGGGCGGACGTGGTCGAGGAGGCGCTGCGCTGGGACGCCCCGATCGGCAACTTCATGGCCCGCTACCCCCTGGAGGACCTGGTCGTCGAGGGCGTCACGATCCCCGCGGGGGACGCGATCCTCGCCCCCTACAGCGGGGTCGGCCGGGACGAGGCGCAGCACGGCGCCGACGCCTCGGTCTTCGACATCACCCGCACCCAGGCCAGGAACCTGGCGTTCGGGGGCGGTCCGCACGTCTGCCTGGGCGCCCCGCTGGCCCGGATGGAGGCGCGGATCGCGCTGGAGGCGCTGTTCGGCCGCCACCCGGGGCTCGCCCTGGCCGTCCCGGCCCGGAAGCTGACGCCGGTGGAGTCGTTCTTCTCCAACGGACCGCAGACCCTGCCCGTCACCCTCTAGCCCTCGTCCGGTCCGTGGCCCGTTGGATGTTACCGACGGGTCATGTACCGTGCGGGACATGACGCACGAGGTGTTCAACCAGGTTCCCCCGCTGGTCGACCATGATCTGGCCGATGATCCCGCGCTGCTGGACGGACTGCGGCGCGAAGGCGCGGGCTGGGCCGCCGAGGAGCTGCACGCCCTGGGCCGCCTCGCCGGGACCGCCGAGGCGCAGGAGCACGGGCGGCTGGCCAACGAGCACCCGCCCGTGCTGCACACCCACGACCGGTACGGGCACCGCGTCGACGAGGTGGAGTTCCACCCGTCCTGGCACCACCTGATGCGGACCGCCGTCGAGCACGGGCTGCACGCACGGCCCTGGAGCGACCCGCGGCCGGGCGCGCACGTGGCGCGGGCCGCGAAGTTCTACACCTGGCGGGTGGACGCCGGGCACGGCTGCCCCGTCTCGATGACGTACGCGGCCATCCCCGCCCTGCGCCTGCAGCCCGACCTCGCCGCGCAGTACGAGCCGCTGCTGACGTCCGAGGAGTACGACTTCGGGCTGCGGGCGCCGCTGGGCAAGCGCGGGCTCATCGCGGGCATGTCGATGACCGAGAAGCAGGGCGGCTCGGACGTCCGCGCCAACACCACAACCGCGGCCCCGCAGGCCGACGGCACGTACCGCCTCGTCGGCCACAAGTGGTTCACCTCCGCGCCGATGTCGGACGTGTTCCTCACCCTGGCGCAGGCGCCCGGCGGCCTGACCTGCTTCCTCGTGCCCCGCGTCCTGCCCGACGGCACGCTCAACCCTCTGCGGCTCATGCGGCTGAAGGACAAGCTCGGCAACAAGTCCAACGCCTCGTCCGAGGTCGAGTACCACCAGGCCCACGCCTGGCGCGTGGGCGACGAGGGCCGCGGCGTGCGCACCATCATCGAGATGGTCAACATGACCCGCCTGGACTGCCTCATCGGCGCCGCCGCCGGCATGCGCCAGGGCGTCACGGCGGCCGCCCACCACGCCGCCCACCGCGTGACCTTCGGCAAGGCCGTCGCCGAGCACCCGCTCATGCAGAACGTGCTGGCCGACCTGGCGGTGGAGTCCGAGGCCGCCACGACCCTCATGCTGCGCCTGGCGGGCGCCGTCGACCGCGGCGAGACCGGCTTCAAGCGCCTCTCCCTGGCCGTCGGCAAGTACTGGGTCACCAAGCGCTGGCCCTCCCACGCCGCCGAGTCCCTGGAGTGCCTGGGCGGCAACGGCTACGTCGAGGACTCGGGCATGCCCCGCCTCTTCCGCGAGTCACCCCTCAACTCCGTCTGGGAGGGTTCGGGCAACGTCGCCGCCCTGGACGTCCTGCGCGCGATGCTGAAGGAACCCGACAGCGTCACCGCCTTCTTCGAGGAGGTCGAGTCGGCCTCCGGCGCCGACCCCCGCCTCGACGCCGCCGTCCGCCGGGTCAAGGACTCCCTCACCGACACCGCCACCCTGGAACTCCGCGCCCGCCGCGTCGTCGAACGCCTCGCCCTCGTCCTCCAGGGCTCCCTCCTGGTCCGCCACGGCCACCCCGCCGTCGCCGACGCCTTCTGCGCCTCGCGCCTCGGCGGCGACTGGGGCGCCGCCTTCGGCACCCTCCCCCCGGGCCTGGACCTGGCCACCGTCATCGAAAGGGCGACTCCGAAGATCGGCTAGGCGTTCCCCGCTCCCTCCGGCGGTGTCAGAATCGGCGTGCAAGATTTCGCCAAGGAGTTCTGAAGGAGTGGCCGGCTGATGATGGGCCGTACGCATGCCCTGTCCGGAGCGGCGCTCTTCACGGCCGGGAGCATCCCCCTGGGGCTGCCCTGGCACCAGGTGCTGGTCGGGGCGGTGGCGTGCGCGGGAGCGGCGGTGCTGCCCGACATCGACCACCACGGGTCGCATGTGGCGCGGACGTTCGGGCCGCTGACGCGCGGGTTCGCGTGGGGCGTGGGGAAGGTGGCGGGCGGGCACCGCAACGGGACGCACTCGGCGCTCGGGGTGGGGCTGCTCGCCGCCGTGGTGTTCTTCGCCTCGGCCGTCTACGTCCAGGACGAGGTGACGTTCTGGATCGGGTGCGGCATCACCGGCACGATGCTGGTGGTGGGGCTGCTCATCGGGCTGTTCTCCAAGGGGCGCGGGAGGGCCGCCTACAAGAAGCCCTGGCACGGGTTCCTCGCGATCATGGCGTGCGCGCTGGCCGCCGCCGGGATCGGGGCGGGCACCTACTGGTACGGGCAGGACGCCGGGGTCGTGCTCGTGGGCGCCGTGCTGGTGCTGGTGCTGGCCGCGGCGATCCGGCCCCTGAACATCAAGGGGATCTGGGACGACCTGGCGCCCATCCCCATCACGTTCGCGCTGCTGTGGTTCCACGTCGACCTGTCGGTGCTGCCCTACGCGGTCGTCGTCGGCGTCGTCATCCACATCTGCGGCGACATGATCACCCGGGGCGGCTGCCCGCTCGGCTGGCCGTGGTCGCAGACCATGCACGGGCCCAAGTGGTTCCGCACCGGCGACAAGACCGAGAAGGGGCTCGTCTTCCCCGCGCTCGTCGTGATCCTGTGCGTCTCCTTCGGGGTGCACGTCTCGCCGTTCATCCTCGAGCACACCGAGGGGCTCCAGGTCACCCTGCCCGGCCGCTGAGCCGCGCCCGCCCCGAAAACACCCCTGACCTGCCGATACAGGTTTGAAGCACGGGGTCCGTTGAAAGGATCTCTACTACTTCTCACGGTGTTCGGGGGCGGCGGCCCGCGCCGACAGTACGGGCGGTTGACATGGCGATCAGTACACATCCGGACCGGGCGGGCGGCGGCGCGGCCGGCCCGGTGTGGGCCGCCACCCGGACGGGTCCCGCGCTGCTGGGGGTGGGAACCGCCGTCCCGGACACCTCCTACACCCAGTCCCGCCTGCTGGAGCTCTTCGGCGTCGAGGACGAGCGGGTGCGGTCGGTCTTCCTCAACAGCGCGATCGACCGCCGCCACCTGGCGCTGCCGCCGGTCGGCGCGGACGGCAGGCTCCGCGCCGAGAGCCAGGGCGAGCTGCTGGCCAAGCACAAGAAGCAGGGCGTCGAGCTGGGCATCCGGGCGCTGCAGACCTGCCTGAAGCGGATCGGCGCCGCCGTCGACGACCTGGGCTACCTCGTCTGCGTCTCCACGACCGGGCTGCTCACGCCGGGGTTCAGCGCGCTGCTCATCCGCGAGCTGGGCATCTCCGTGCGGTGCGGGCGGCTCGACGTCGTCGGCATGGGGTGCAACGCCGGGCTCAACGCGCTCAGCGCCGTCACCGGGTGGGCCTCCGCCCATCCCGGCGGACTCGCGGTGATGGTGTGCGTCGAGACGTGCTCGGCCGCCTACGTCTTCGACGGGACGATGCGCTCGTCGGTGGTCAACAGCCTGTTCGGCGACGGCGCGGCAGCCGTCGCGGTGCGCCTCGGCCCGGAGGGCGGGGGCCCGCAGGTCCTGCGGTACGCCAGCCTCATCATCCCCGACGCGATCGACGCGATGCGCTACGACTGGGACGAGGCGCACGGCAAGTTCAGCTTCTTCCTCGACCCGCGCATCCCCTACGTGGTCGGCGCGCACGCCGAGGAGGTCGTCGGCGACCTGCTGCGCGGCACGGGGCTGCGGCGCAGCGACATCGCGCACTGGCTGGTCCACTCCGGCGGCAAGAAGGTCGTCGACTCCATCGCGGTCAACCTCGGCCTCACCCGGCACGACCTGCGGCACACCACCGGTGTGCTGCGCGGCTACGGCAACCTCTCCAGCGGCTCGTTCCTCTTCTCCTACGAGCGGCTCATGCGGGAGGGCGCCGCCCGGCCCGGCGACTACGGCGTCCTCATGACGATGGGTCCGGGTTCCACGCTGGAGACCGCGCTCGTCCGTTTCTGACCCATCCATCACCAAAGGAAACAGACATGTCTTCGGCAGATCTCTCTTGCGGCACCGTGCTCGGCGTGGACGGCGGGCAGCCGCTCTCCCCCGCGCTGGTCGAGGAGATACAGGCGTTCTGCGACCGGGTGGAGGACACCCGCGACGCGTCGGCCGTGGTGGTGCGGCTGAGCGGGACCGGACCCGCGCCGGACTGGCCGGGCGCCGTCGGCGTCGACCTGGTGGGCAGGTGGGAGAAGGCGCTGCGCCGGCTCGAACGGGCGCCGGGCGCGAAGATCGCGGCCGTGGAGGGCCTGTGCGGCGGGGCCGCGCTGGAGGTGCTGCTCACCTGCGACTACCGGATCGGCTCCCCGGGCGCCCGGGTGGAGCTCCCCGTGCGGGACGGCGGCGTCTGGGCGGGGATGGCCGTGCACCGGCTCGTCGGCCAGCTCGGCGGCGCCGCGGCCCGGCGGATGGTGCTGTTCGGGGCGGTGCTCTCCGCCGAGCGGGCGCTGGACCTCGGCCTCCTCGACGAGCTCGCGCCCGACCCGCACGAAGCGGCCGCGCGGATGGCCGCGGAGGCCGCCCTGCTGGAGCCCGACGAGCTGGCGATCCGGCGGAGGCTCGTCCACGACGCGGCGGTGACCGGCTTCGAGGAGGCCCTGGGGATGCACCTGGCCGCGTGCGAGCGCACGCTGTCCCGGCTGCGCGGCGGCGTGAAGGGGCGTGCCCTGTGAGCGCCGGGCAGGTCGAGACCGGACGCCGGTGGGCGTGCCCGCGGTTCACGGGGTCGCTCGCCGAGGACTCCTGCGCGCTCGCGGCCGCCTCGGCGGAGGTCGACGCGCTGCTGGACGCGCTGCCCGCCGGACCCGCCAGGAACCCGGACCAGCGGAAGTCGGCGGCGGAGGCGCTCCTCGACCGGCGGCGCGTCCGCCACGCCTTCCTGCAGCTGCACGCCGAGACCGTCTACGACGAGCTGACCGGCGGGATGCGGGAGCGCCCGCGCCTGTCGGAGCTGGTGTTCGCCGCGGCCGAGGCCTTCCCCGGCCTGCTCCCCTGCCGCGAGCGCATGGCCGCCGAACGCGAACTCGCCCAGGCCGACAAGGACGGCCTGGAGATCGACCAGGGGTTCTTCTTCCACGCGGTGCTCGGCTCGCGGCGGGTCGGCCACCACCTCCTGGAGTCCATGCTCTACCCGACGCCCCGGGCGCTGGCCCTGCTCGACGAGTGGCGCCGCACCGGCGCGACGGCGTTCGGCTCGCTCCACCTGGAGCGGCTCGACGGCGTCGCCCACCTCACCCTGAGCGGCCACCGCCGCCTCAACGCCGAGGACGACCGGCTCGTCGACGACCTGGAGACCGCCGTCGACCTGGCCCTGCTCGACGACCGGGTGCGGGTGGGCGTGCTGCGCGGCGGGGAGATGAGCCACCCCCGCCACCGGGGCCGCCGGGTGTTCTGCGCGGGCATCAACCTCGTGGACCTGCACCGGGGCCGCATCTCGTACGTGGACTTCCTGCTCCGCCGCGAACTGGGCCACCTCAGCAAGCTGATCCGCGGGGTGCGCGCCAAGGACGCCTGGCCCCGCCGGACCGTGGACAAGCCGTGGATCGCCGCGGTCGACTCCTTCGCGATCGGCGGCGGCATGCAGGTGCTGTTCTCCGTCGACCACGTGATCGCCGCCGCCGACGCCTACTTCAGCCTGCCCGCCGCCCAGGAGGGCATCGTGCCCGGCATGGCGAACCTGCGGCTGACCGCGCTCGCCGGGGGCCGCCTGGCGCGGCAGGTCATCCTGGGCGGCCGCAGGATCTGGGCGCACGAGCCCGAGGCGCGGCTGATCTGCGACGAGGTGGTCGACCCGCACCGGGTCGGCGCCGCCGTCCAGGAGGCGGCCGCGCGGCTGGGCGGCCCCGCCGTGGTGGCGAACCGCCGGATGATCAATCTCGCCGAGGAGCCGGCCGAGGACTTCCGGCGGTACGCCGCCGAGTTCGCGCTCGAACAGGCGCTGCGCCTGTACAGCCACGACGTCATCACCAGGGCCGGCCGCTTCGGCGCGGACCGGGGCGGCTCGTGAGGCCCGTCGAGGCGCTGCTCTCGGTCCTGCGGGACGAGGGCGTTTCGACGGTGTTCGGGAATCCGGGCACCACCGAGCTGCCGTTCGTGGAGGCGCTGGCCGGGGCCCCCGACCTCACGTACGTGCTCGGCGTGCAGGAGGCGTCGGTCGTGGCGATGGCCGACGGCTACGCGCGTGCCGTGCGGCGTCCGGCGTTCGTCAGCCTGCACGCCGCGGCCGGGCTGGCCAACGGGCTGGTCGGGCTGCTCAACGCGAGCCGGTCGCGGACCCCGCTCGTCGTCACCGCGGGGCAGCAGGACCGGCGGCATCTGGTGCACGACCCCATGCTCTCGGGTGACCTGGTGGGGCTGGCACGCTCCGCGGTGAAGCACGCCGTCGAGGTGCAGCACGCCCGTGACCTGGCGGTCCTGCTGCGGCGGGCGTTCGCGGAGGCCGTCCGGCCGCCCGCGGGTCCGGTCCTGCTGTCGGTGCCGATGGACCTGCTGGAGGAGGACGGGCCGGTCGATCCGCCGCCGGCGAGGTCGCAGCTGGGCGGGGCCGGACCGGCCGCGGGCTGGCGGGAGGCCGCTGCGCTGCTGGCCGGAGCGGACCGGCCCGCGATCGTCGCGGGGGACGGAGTGGGCCGCGCCGACGCCCTGGCGGAACTCGTCGGGGTCGCCGAGGCGCTCGGAGCCGTCGTCTTCCACCAGCCGATGAACGACGGGCTCGGCTTCCCGACCACGCATCCGCTGTACGCGTCCGCGCTCGAACCCCGGAACTCGGCGATCCGCGCCGCCCTGGAGGGGCACGACGTGGTGTTCGTCGCCGGGGCGCGGGCGTTCACCGCGCACCACTACGAGCCCGGACCGCCGGTTCCCGAGGGGACGTCCGTCGTCCAGCTCGACGACGACCCGGCCGAGCCCGGCCGGGTGTTCCCCGTCGCGCTCGGCCTGACCGGCGGGATCCGGGAGACCCTGGCCGTGCTCGCCGAAGCGCTCGACGGCCGGGTGCCCCAGGCCTCCGGCCGGATCGCGGTGGCCGAGAGCGCGCACACCGCCGCCCGCGCGGCGTTGCGGGAGCGGGCGCTGGCCGGTTACGGCGACGCGCCGATGGATCCGCTCGCCGCCGTCCACGCCGTGGACGCCGGGCTGCCCGCCGACGCCGTCGTGGTGGAGGAGGCGATCACCTGCGGGGTGCTGCTGCGGCGGCTCCTGCCGCTGGAACGGCCGCGCTCCTACGTCCACACGGTCGGCGGCGGGCTGGGATCGGGGATCGGCATGGCCGTCGGCTCGCGGCTCGGCGACCCGTCGCGGCCGGTCGTCGCGGTGCTCGGCGACGGATGCGCGCTGTTCGGGCTCCAGGGGTTGTGGAGCGCCGCCCGCTACGACGTGCCGGTCGTCTTCGTGGTGATGAACAACGGCGAGTACCGCACGTTGAAGGACACGGTCGCGCGGCGGGGGCGGCTCGACGGCTTCGCGCCCGGCTGCCTGGACCTGCGGCCACCGGAGCTCGACTTCACCGAGGCGGCCCGGTTCTTCGGCGTGGACGCCGTCCGCGCCGGTTCGGCCGAGCAGGTCACCGAGGCCGTGGCCAAGGCCGTCGCGTCCGGCCGCCCCGTCCTGGTCGACGTCCCCGTCACCGGTCGTGAGGAGTGAGGCCGTGCCGCCGCGCGTGCTGTACGCCAAGGAAGGCCGTGTCGCGTACGTGACGCTCAACCGCCCGGAGGTGCTCAACGCGCTCGACCTGCGCACCCACGAGGAGCTCGCGGAGGTCTGGGACGACTTCGAGCGGGACGACGACCTGTGGGTGGGCGTGCTGTCGGGCGCGGGCGGGCGGGCGTTCTCGGTGGGGCAGGACCTCAAGGAGCTGGTCGCGCTGACCGAGGCGGGCCGGGCGCGGCCCGCGACGTTCGGCAGCCGCGGCAGGCCGGGCTGGCCCCGGCTCACCGAGCGGTTCTCCCTCGCCAAGCCGCTCGTCGCCAAGGTCGGCGGGTACGCCCTGGGCGGCGGGTTCGAGCTGGCCCTGGCCTGCGACATCATCGTCGCCTCCGAGGACGCGGAGTTCGGCCTGCCCGAGGCGCGGCTGGGGCTCGTCGCGGGAGCGGGCGGGGTGTTCCGGCTGACCCGCCAGCTGCCCTACCGCACCGCGCTCGGCCACCTCCTCACCGGCCGCCGCCTGTCCGCGGCACGCGCCTGCGAACTCGGCCTGGTCAACGAGGTGGTGCCCGCCGCCGAACTGGACAAGGCCGTCGAGGTCTGGCTGGAGGACCTGCTGGCCTGCGCTCCCCTGGCCGTCCGCGCGATCAAGGAGGCGGCGGCGACCTCCTCGGTCCTGCCGCTGGCGGACGCCTTCGCCACCCGCTACGTCTGGGAGGAGCGCCGCATGTGGAGCGAGGACGCCGCGGAAGGCCCCCTGTCCTTCGTGGAGAAAAGACCACCCCGCTGGAAGGGTCGTTGAGCCGCCGGCTCGGCGACAATGGAACCGGCGGGGGGAGCGGTTCGTTCTCTGCGCGTTCCTGACGAAAGAGGTTTCTCCATGGCGGTGGACGCGGCGGCGCGACCGGGTTTCCTGCGGCCGCTGGTGATCGGCGCGGTGCTGGTGACCGTCATGGGCCTGCTGTGGGGCGTGCCCTGGTGGACGCTCGTGGCCGCGCCCGGGTGGGGGACGGCGGGATTCGCCGCCGGATCGGTGCTGTTCGCGGCGGCCGCGGTCGCGATGCCCGGGCTCAAGTTCCTCGGGCACCGCGGCGGGCACGACGGCATGTCCGTGGCCGGGGACACCCTGATCGGGGTCGCCTGGGTGCTCTTCACGTGGTCCGTGCTGGGCAACGTGCTGCGCGCCGTGCTGGCGGCGGCCGGCGTCGAGCAGGCCGGCAGGGTCGCCGCCCTCGCCGTCCTCGCGGTCTCCGCCGCGCTGCTGGCCTGGGGGTACGCCGAGGCGATGCGGGTGCCCCGCGTCGAGAAGGTGGACGTGGTCCTGCCCAGGCTCGGCCCCGGCCTGGAGGGCACCCGCGTGGTCCTGCTGACCGACACCCACTACGGCCCGACCGACCGCGCCTCCTGGTCGCGCAAGGTCACCGAGGTGGTGAACTCCCTCGACGCCGACATCGTCTGCCACACCGGCGACATCGCCGACGGGACCGTCGCGCAGCGCCGCGAGCAGGCCGCCCCGCTCGCCGACGTCCGGGCGAAGGCCGCCCGCGTCTACGTCACCGGCAACCACGAGTACTACGGCGACCCCCTCGGCTGGATCGCCCACCTGGACGGCCTCGGCTGGCAGCACCTGCACAACCGCCACACCGTCGTCGAACGCGGCGGCGACCGGGTCGTCGTCGCGGACGTCGACGGCGCCACCGCCCACCACTCCGGCCACCCCGGCCACCGCGCCGACCTGGCGGCCGCCCTCGACGGAGCCGACCCCGCCCTGCCGGTCCTGCTCCTGGCCCACCAGCCCAAGCAGATCCCCGCCGCCGAGGAGGCGGGCGTCGACCTGCAGCTCTCCGGCCACACCCACGGCGGCCAGATCTGGCCGTTCAACCTCCTGGTCCGCCTCGACCAGCCGCACGTCGCGGGCCTGTCCCGCCGCAACGACCGCACCTGGCTCTACACCAGCCGCGGCACCGGCTTCTGGGGCCCGCCCTTCCGCGTCCTGGCCCCCAGCGAGATCACGCTCCTCGTGCTGCGCGGCGCTCCTACACTGGCCGGATGACCGCACTGACCCTGGGGATCGTCCCGTCCTCCTTCGTGATCGAGCACCTGCCGCACACCACCCTCCCCGAGGACGACGACTGGATCGCCCTGGTCCGCGCGCCCGAGGGCCTCACGGTCGTGCGGGACGCCGCCCCGTGGGCCGAGGCCGAACGCTGGACCGGCCTGTACGCCACCGGCCACGACCTCGACGCCCCGGGCCTGCTCGCCTCCGTCGTCGCCCCGCTGGCCGAGGCGGACGTGCCGGTGTTCGTCGCCTCCACCTTCCACGGCGACCTCGTCCTCACCCCGGAACGCCTGCGGAAGACCGCCGTCTCCGCGCTGGAGGCGGCGGGCCACAGAGTCCTTCCCTGACCCCGCCCGGATCCGCGGCGTCCGGGAGAGCACCTCGGAGGTCCCGCGTTCACTCCGGGAGGGCGCGGGTGCGGGAGATCTCGCCCAGCCAGCGGGCGGAGGGCTTCGGGGTGCGGGTGAAGGTGCGGCGGTCGACGGCGATGAGGCCGAAGGTGGGGCGGTAGGAGCCCCACTCGTAGTTGTCCAGGGCGCTCCAGTGCAGGTAGCCGCGGACGTCGGCGCCTTCGGACATGGCGGCGGCCAGGCCTGCCAGGGCGCCGCGGGTGTAGGCGACGCGGCGGGTGTCGTCGGCGGTGGCGATGCCGTTCTCGGTCACCAGGATGGGGACGCGCGGGCCCACGACCCGGGCGGTGTGGCGGACGGCCTCGCCGAGGGCGGCCGGGTGGTACTCCCAGCCGGTGAGGGTCTTCTCCGCGCCGTCGGGGACGGGGAGCGGGCCGTCGGCTGAGACGCGGGTGCGGGTGTAGGACTGGACGCCGATCCAGTCGTCGTCGCGGGCGGCCTCCAGGAAGCGGTCCTCGCGCGGCCAGGCGTGGGCGCGGCAGACCTCCTCCGCGCCGGGTTCGGGCTGGTAGACCTGGTTGGCCACCGTCCAGCCGACGCGGAACTCCGAGGAGACGCCGCGCAGGGCGTCACGGGCGGCATGGTGGGCGGCGATCAGGCCCTCGCTGAGGGCGGTGTCGGGCTCCAGCAGCTTGAAGTCGACGTTCGCGCCGCCTTGGCGGATCGCGGTGTGCATCAGGGCGATCATGTTGGGCTCGTTGATGGTCGCGACGTAGCGGACCCGTCCTTCGAGGATGGGGGCGACGGCCTCGGCGTAGGCGGTGAACCGCTGGACGGCGTCGGGGGCCGTCCAGCCTCCGGCCGCGGAGAACCAGCGGGGCGAGGTGAAGTGGTGGAGCGTGACCACGGGCTCCAGGCCGCGGGCGTGCGCGCCTTCGACCATCCGGCGGTAGTGGTCCAGCGCAGCCCGGGAGAAGCGGCCGGGCTCGGGTTCGATCCGCGCCCACTCGACGCTGAAGCGGTAGGCGGTGAAGCCGAGGTCGCGCAGCAGGTCCATGTCCTCGGGCCAGCGGTGGTAGCTGTCGGCGGCGTCCCCGCTCGGCTCCTCCACCCCGCTGCCCTCGCGGTTCTCGAACACCCACCAGTCGCTGTTGACGTTGTTGCCCTCGATCTGGTGCGCGGCCGTCGAGGCCCCGAACAGGAAGCCCTCGGGGAAGGTGAACGTGTGCTCCGGCATGCCCGGCTCCTCGCCTGCGGGAAATGAAAACCGTACAGTGAATGGTTTTGAGAGTACACTCCCGCCATGAGCACCGAAAGACGCAGCGCCCTCCCCCGCCCCTGGAGGGTCGTCACCGCGGAGCCGGAACTGCGCGGCACCGCCGGCACGCTGGAATCCCTGCTGGCTCCCCACCTGGCAGGACCGGCTCCGGACGGCCGGGCGCCGGGGACCGTCCGCCTCGTCCTGGGCGAGTGCGGCACGGGCCCCGAGGTGCTGGGCGTCTCACCGCGCGGGGACGAGCGGCCGGACGAGCGCCACGAACTGCTGGTCGCCCCGGACGAGATCGTCTGCACCGCCCGCACCCCCGAAGGCGTCTTCCGCGCCGCCGTCGCCGCGGTGCGCGGGCTGGCCACCGCGCCGGACGGGGTTCCCGGCGGCGGCCGCGTGCAGGACGGCCCGCGCTACGCCTGGCGCGGCCTGCTGGTGGACCCGGCCCGCCGCTTCCTCCCGGTCGAGGACGTGCGCCGCCTGATCGACCTGGCCGCCCTCCACCACCTGAACGTGCTGCACCTGCACCTCACCGACAACGAGGGCTGGCGCCTGGAGATGGCCGGCCGCCCCCTCCTCACCGAGGGGCAGGAGGGGGCCTTCTACACCGCGGCCCAGTACCGGGAGCTGCAGGACTACGCCGCCGCCCGGTTCGTGACGATCGTCCCGGAGATCGACCTGCCGGGCCACACCTTCGCGGTCATGCGCGCCTACCCGGATCTGGGGACGATGCCCCGGCCCTCCTGGATGCCGGCCGACGCGCCCGTCACTCCCCCGCTGGACCCGCACGACCCGGCCTCCCGCGCGTTCGTCGCCGAGGTGCTGACCGAGACCGCCCGCCTCACCGACGGCCCGTACGTCCACATCGGCGGAGACGAGGCCTTCGGCATCGACGGCGAGTCCTTCGCCGAAGCGGTGCGGTTCTCCCGGGCGGCCGTCCGGGCGGCGGGCAAGCGCCCCCTGGGCTGGCAGGAGTCCGCCCGCGCCGGTACCACTCCCGAGGACGTCTGCCAGTGGTGGGTGGACGTCCCGATGATGGACCTCCCGGCGAACGAGGAGGAGCGCGCCGCCCGCCCCGACATCCTCAAGGCCGGTCACACGATGGCCTTCATCGTCGCGCTGAAGCGCTTCTTCACCCCCACGAACGACGACTTGAAGCGCATCACCGACGGCGGAGGGCGCGTCCTTCTGTCCCCGCAGTCCCACCTCTACCTGGACCGCCCCTACGACTCCTCGGTCGTCCCGGAGGAGCACCGCGAACGGTCCGCGCGGCTGGGCTTCAACTACCGCCCGCGCGACGTACGCCACGCCGCGGCCTGGGACCCCGCCTCCTACGGACTCCTCCCCCACCAGATCGCCGGGATCGAGGCGACCGTCTTCGGCGAGTCGCTCCAGGATCTCGACGACCTCACTTTCCTGCTGCTCCCCCGTCTCGCCTCGGTCGCCGGCACCGCCTGGACCGGCTCCCCCGAGCCGTGGGAGGCCCATCGCGAGACCCTCTCCGGCCTGGCCCGCCTGTGGCGCGAACGCGGCCTGGACTTCATGCCGTCGACCGAGGCCGACTGGAGCTGAGCGCGCGGAGGGCGGCCACCCCGAGGTGGCCGCCCTCCGTCGGCGGTCAGGTGGTGAGGCCGCTCAGGAGGCCCCCGTCTCCTGGGCGAGTTCCCGCCTGCGCCTGCGCTGCTCGTGCACGTCGGCCACGGGTGCCGACAACATGAGAGCGCGCGTGTAGGGGTGTTCGGGACGGGCGGTGACCTGGTCGGCCTCGCCGGTCTCCACGAGTTCTCCCTGATGGATCACCGCGACGCGATGGCTCATGGCGCGGACGACCGAGAGGTCGTGGGAGACGAAGAGGTAGGAGACGGCCGTCTGGTCCTGGATCTCCAGGAGGAGTTCCAGGACCGTGTGCTGGGTGGTGAGGTCCAGCGCGGAGACCGGCTCGTCGCAGACGATGAGCTTCGGACGCAGCGCCAGGGCCCGGGCGATCGCGACGCGCTGGCGCTGGCCTCCGGAGAACTCCCGGGGCAGGCGGTCGGCGGCGTCCGCGGGGAGCCTGACGCGTTCCAGCAGCTCGCCGACCCTGCCTCGGGCCTCGCGGACAGTGGTCCCCTGGGCGATCAGGGGCTCCATCAGGGTGTCGCCGATGCTGAAGGACGGGTTCAACGAGGTGTACGGGTCCTGGAAGATCACCTGGAGGTCGCGGCTGAGCTCGCGGCGCCGGCGCGGCGCGGCGCGCTCGATGCGCTCCCCGTCGAAGGTGATCGTCCCGGCCTGGACGGGGACGAGGCCGAGGACGGCCCGCCCGATCGTCGTCTTGCCCGATCCCGACTCCCCGACCAGGCCGAAGGTCTCGGCGGGGCGGATGTCGAAGGAGACGCCCTTCAGCACCTTGGTGCGGGTGCGGCGGCGCGCGGCGAAGGAGACCTCCAGCCCGTCGACCTCCAGCAGCGGACGCTCCGGTTCGTGCATGTTCATGCGTTCGCCTTTCGCGGTCGCCAGGCCGGGCGGGCGGGGACGTGGTCGAGCACCGCGTCCAGGAGCCCGCGGGTGTACGGGTCGGCGGGCGCGTGCAGGACCTGCTCGGCGGTGCCGCTCTCCACGATCCGCCCCTCGCGCATGACGGCGACGCGGTCGCACAGGTCGGCCACGACGCCGAGGTTGTGGGTGACCAGCAGGACGCCGAGGTCGCGTTCGCGCTGCAGCCTGCGCAGCAGCTCCAGGATCTCGGCCTGGACCCGGACGTCGAGCGCGGTGGTCGGCTCGTCGGCGATGAGCAGCCGCGGCTCGCACGACATCGCCCCCGCGATGAGCACCCGCTGGGCCATGCCGCCGGAGATCTGGTGCGGGTAGGAGCGGAACGCCCGCTCGGGGTCGGCGATCTCCACCATCCGCAGCAGCTCCAGCGCCCGCGCGGCCGCTTCCTTGCGGGAGAGGCCGAGTTTGCAGCGGATCGGTTCGACGAGCTGGGCGCCGATGGTGAACGCCGGGTCGAGGTTGCTCATCGGCTCCTGCGGCACGTAGGCCACCACGTCTCCGCGCAGGGCGCGGTGCCGCCGTTCGGGCAGCCCGACGACCTCCTGCCCCTCGATGAGGACGCTGCCGCGGGACACCCGTCCGCCTTCGGGCAGGAGCCCCAGGACCGAGAAGGCGGTCTGGGTCTTGCCCGACCCCGACTCCCCCACCAGCCCGACGACCTCCCCGGGCCGCACGTCCAGGTCCACCCCGTGGACGACCTCGCGGTCGCTCCCGTCCGGGAGGGTGTAGGCCACGGCCAGGCCGCGCACCGACAGCAGGGCGGCGCGCTCGTCGCGGGCGGCGGGCTCCGGCGCGACCGGGGCCTCGGCCGTGCGGCGGACGGCGCGGCCGGTGCTCCCGCCGCGGCCCTCCAGCACGTCGGGCAGCGCGGCGGCCAGCAGGACGAGCGCGCCGCTGGTCAGCCCGAGCGCCAGTCCCGGCCAGAGCAGCAGCAGGGGCGCGCGCTGGATGTTCTGGAAGGCCTCGTTGAGCATGGCGCCCCAGGTGGGGGCGCCGTCGTGGCCGCCGAAGCCGAGGAACTCCAGGCCCGCCTGCAGCCCGATCGCCACGCCCGCGACCAGCGCGGTCTGGATGATGATCGGGCCGCGCACGACGATCAGGACGTGCCGGGAGATGATCCGGGCGTCGCGCAGGCCGGAGACCCGGGCAGCGTCGACGTACAGTTCGCCGCGCACCTGGACGACGATGCCGCGCACCAGCCGGAAGAAGGCGGGCGCGACCAGGAACCCCAGCACGACCATGAGCACCCAGGCGGTGGAGCCGAGCACCGCGCGGGAGGCCAGCAGGACGACCATCGCGGGCAGCGCCATGATGAGGTCGGAGACCCAGCTCGCGACGCCGTCGAACCAGCGGCCGTAGTACCCGGCGGCCAGCCCCGCCGGGACGCCGAGCAGCAGCGCCACCGCCACCGAGAGCACCGCCCCGCCGAGCGTGGTCCGCCCGCCGTACAGCAGCCGGGACAGCACGTCGCGTCCGGCGGAGTCGAAGCCGAACGGGTGGCCGCCGGACGGCCCGCGGAAGGAGTCGCGCAGCTCGGAGGCCCCGGGCCCCTGGGCGGCCAGGACCGGTGCGAGCAGCACGGCCAGGACGATGAGGCCCAGGACGAGCGCCGAGGCCAGGCCGAGCGGGTGGCACAGCAGCCTGCCCGGTACGCCCCTGCGGGGCGCGGGTGTGCCGCTCATGAGGTCCTCGCCTTCGGGTTGAGCCAGCCGATGAGGATGTCGACGACCAGGTTGATCAGGACGACCCCGATGACGGTGAACACGACGAGCGCCATGATCACGGGGATGTCGCCGCGGGTGGTGTAGCTGACCGTCATGCTGCCGATGCCGGGCAGCCCGAAGATCTGCTCGACCAGCACCGCGCCGCCGAGCAGGCCGACGAACTGCATGCCGAGCACGGCCAGCGCGGGCGCGGAGGCGTTGCGCAGCACGTGCCGGAACACGATCCGGGCCGGGGAGAGGCCGCGGGCGCGCAGGGTGCGCACGTAGTCCTGGCGCAGCACCTCGATGACCGAGCCGCGCACCTGCTGGGAGACCCCGGCGATCGAACCGATCGACAGCGAGAGCACCGGCAGGGTGACGGCGGACAGCCAGCCGGAGGCCGACTCGGTCAGCCCCGTGTAGCCGATCGCGGGGAACCACCGCAGCTGGACGGCGAACACCAGCACGATCACCAGCGTCACCAGGAAGCCCGGCAGGGCGTACCCGGCCACGCCGAGGACCTGCACGAACCGGTCGACGGCGCCGCGCCGCACGCCGGCCCAGACGCCGAGCAGGAACGAGGCGACGGCCGTGATGAGGGTGACGCTGACCATCAGGCTGGCGGTGACCGGCAGCCGGTTGCGCAGGGCCTGGGTGACGTCCTCGCCGCTGAACCAGGAGGTCCCGAAGTCGCCGCGCAGGGCGTGCGCGAGCCAGTCCAGGTACTGGACGAGGACCGGCCGGTCCAGGCCGAGCTCGTGGTTCTTGGCCGCGACCTCCGCCTGGCCGGCCCCGCTGCCCAGGAGCTGGCGGGCCACGTCGAGGTCGGGGATCGACAGCAGCAGGTACGCCAGCAGGGAGATGACGAAGAGGAGGAACACGCCGGCGGCGAGCCGGCGTGCGATGAACGTCAGCATGATGTCCGGATCAGGCGGGGCTGTAGTTGTAGATGGACGGGACGGCCATGCCCGACTGCGGCGTCGCCTTGACGTCCTTGTCGGACACCAGCAGGTAGCTCATCCGGTAGAAGGGCAGGTACCAGCCCTGCTCGACGAGGTGCTCGTTGAGCGCCTTCAGGTCGGCCTCGGCCGCGTCGGGCTTCGCCTGGATGGAACCGACCAGCTTCTGCACCGTGTCGTCGGTGGTGCCGAACATGTTGAAGGTGCCGGGCAGGACCAGGGTGCGCAGCACGATCCCGTCGACGGTGTCGAGCCCCATGTTCATGACCATGCCCGAGTACTCCTTGTTCACGAAGACCTTCTGGAGCACGGCGGCGTCGGGGGCGTCCCACACCAGTTCGACGCCGACCTTCTCGAAGTCGGACTTCAGGGACGAGGCGAGGGCGTCGTTGACGATGGCGGTGACCCGCGGCAGGTGGAGCTTGAAGCCCTTCTCGTAGCCGGCCTCCTTCAGCAGCGCCTTGGCCTTCTCCGGGTCGTGCGGGTAGGCGGTGTCCAGCGCCGGGTCGTAGGCGGCGGTCTCGGGGCCGAACACCTGGGCGGTGACCTCGCCGCGGCCCTGGCGCAGCGCCGAGAGCATGGTCTCGCGGTCCACCGCGTGGTTGAGGGCCTGCCGGACGCGGGCGTCGCCCAGCGCGGGCGTGACCTTCCCGCCGCGGTCGAACAGCAGGATGCCCTGGAAGTCGAAGTTCACGTCGGTGGTGGTGACGTTCGGGTCGGACTTCATGCTGACCTGCTGGCCGACGTCCTGGAGCAGGGCGGTGTCGATCTGGTCGGTCTTGAGGCCGTTGACGATGGCCGTCTCGTTGTCGAAGACGGACATGGTGACGGTGCCGTAGGGCGGCTTCTCACCCCAGTAGTCGGGCGAGCGGGTGTAGACCCACTTGGTGCCCACGACCGTCTTGGCCGCGTCGAGCCGGTAGGGGCCGGTGCCGACCGGCTTGGTCTTCAGCTCCTCCTCCTTGGCGAAGGCCGCGGGGCTGGCCATCAGCCCGGCGGAGTCGCTGAGGTAGAACAGCAGGCCGGGGTCGGGCTGGGCGAGGACGAGCTTGACATGGGCGGCGTCGACGACCTCGATGGAGGTGACGGCCGCCAGGTCGGTGGCGTCGGCGCCGCCGCCCTTCTTGAACCGCTCGAGGTTGGCCTTGACCGCCTCGGCGTCGAACGCGGTGCCGTCCTGGAACTTCACGCCGGTGCGCAGCGTCAGGGTGAGCTCGGTGCCGGCCTCGTCGAACGACCACTCGGTGGCGAGCATCGGGCTGTAGGTGCCGTCGGGCTCGCGCTTGACGAGGGTGTCGTACACCGCCTGGAAGAACGGCAGGGCGCTGCCGTTGGCGACCTTGGGGTCGAGGCTCTGCGGTTTGGTCAGCGTCGCGATGTCCAGGGTGTCGTCGGATCCGCCGGACCCGCCGCCCGTGTCGGCGCATCCCGACAGGGCGAAGGCTGCGGTGAGGGCGGCGGCGACCAGGGTGGTCCTCGCGGATCTCTGCATGTCACTCACTCCGGATCAGGGGCGGAAATGGGGGATTCCGCCTGGATGTTGGGCGAGCATACACACGGAACTAACCACGTGGTAGGTTTTGCGCCATGAAATCTACCAAGTGGTAAGTTCCGCTCTCGACCTGGGGTGATCACCAAGGTCGTAATGTCTTACGGCGACCCTCACCGAGCCGAGCAGCATCCCAGGAGCCCTCCGTGACCGACCAGATCAGCCCGACGGAACCGGCGAAACCCGCCAAGCCCACGAAGGGGCAGCGCACCCGCGCCCGCGTTCTGGACGCCGCCGCCGAGCTGTTCTCCGGCTCCGGCTTCCACGCGGTCTCGCTGCGGGACATCGCCGCCCGGGCCGGGATGACCCACGCCGGGCTGCTGCACCACTTCCCCGGCAAGGAGGCACTGCTCATCGAGGTGCTGGGGCGGCGCGACCGCGAGGACGCCCACGTGATCTTCCGGCTCGACCCCGACACCGAGCCGAGGGACTTCCTGGCCCAGCTCGTCGGCATCGCCCACCGCAACATGAACACCCCCGGCCTCGTCGGCCTCCACGCCAAGATCTCGGCCGAGGCCGCCGACCCCGAGCACCCCGCCCACCGCTACTTCGTCGAGCGGTACCGGCTGCTGCGCGACCGCCTGACCCGCGCCTTCGCCGCGCTGGCCGCCCGCACCGACCCGCCCGGCGACTACGACCCCGCGCTGACCGCGCAGATGCTCCTCGCCCAGATGGACGGCCTGCAGACCCAGTGGCTCCTGGAGCCCGACGCGGTCGACATGCGCGCCGCCATGGTCGCCTTCTTCGCCCGGCTCGGCCTGGACTTCAGCGACGTGCCGGCCTTCCCCAACCTCCACTCCGGCGCGCCGCCGGAGCCTCCCCACCACCCGTGACGACCAGAGGCCCGAACGTATGAACCTCCCCGCACCCAGCGACCTCACCCTGGCCGAGAAGGCGTCCCTGACCTCGGGCGACAGCACGTGGGAGACGTCCGCCGCCGGCGGCCGGGTGCCCGCGGCCGTCCTGGCGGACGGGCCGCACGGCATCCGCCGGCAGGACCCCGCCTCGGGCGACGCGCTCGGACTGCGCCACAGCGTCCCGGCGACCTGCTTCCCGCCCGCCGTCACGCTCGGCTCGTCCTGGGACGCCGAACTGGCCCGCCGGATCGGGGCGGCGCTGGCCGCCGAGGCGTCCGCGCTGGACGTCCACGTCGTCCTGGGGCCCGGGGTGAACATCAAGCGCTCCCCCCTGTGCGGGCGCAACTTCGAGTACTTCTCCGAGGACCCGCTGGTCAGCGGGGTGATGGGCGCGGCCCTGGTCACCGGGATCCAGTCGCTGGGCGTCGGCGCCTGCGTCAAGCACTTCGCGGTCAACAACCAGGAGACCGACCGGATGCGGGTGAGCGCCGACGTCGACGAGCGGACGCTGCGCGAGATCTACCTGCCCGCGTTCGAGCGCATCGTGCGCGAGGCGCGGCCGTACGCGGTGATGACCTCCTACAACAAGATCAACGGCGTGTACGCGAGCGAGAACCGCTGGCTGCTGACCGAGCTCCTGCGCGAGGAGTGGGGCTTCGACGGGCTGGTGATGTCCGACTGGGGCGCCGTCAACGACCGGGTCGCCTCGCTGGCCGCGGGCCTGGACCTGGAGATGCCGCCCACCGGCACCGACGAGCGGATCGTCGCGGCGGTCCGCGCCGGCGACCTGGACGAGGAACTGGTCACCGCCGCCGCCGAACGCGTCATCCAGCTGGTGCGGCGCGTCCAGGACGTCCCGCGCCGCGACGGCTGGGACGTCGACGCCCACCACGAACTGGCCCGCGAGGCCGCCCGGTCGGCGGCCGTGCTGCTGAAGAACGACGACGGCCTCCTGCCGCTCGACCCCGGGGCCGCCCAGCACGTCGCGGTCATCGGCGAGTTCGCCCGCACCCCCCGCTACCAGGGGCACGGCAGCTCCCACGTCGTGCCCACCCGGCTGGAGAACTCCTGGGACGCGCTGCGGGCGGCCGTCGGCCCCGCCACCGAGCTGGCCTTCGCGCCCGGCTTCACCCTCGACGGGAAGCCCGACGCCGCGCTGCTCGCCGAGGCCGTCGCCGCGGCCCGCCGGGCCGACACCGCCCTGGTGTTCCTCGGGCTGCCCGACCAGGCCGAATCCGAGGGCTACGACCGCACCACGCTCGCGCTGCCCGCCGACCAGATCGAGGTGCTGCGGGCCGTCTCGGCCGTCTGCCCCCGGGTCGCGGTGGTGCTGGCCAACGGAGGCGTCGTCGACGTCGCGTCCTGGCGGGACGCCGCCGGGGCGATCCTGGAGGGCTGGCTGCCCGGGCAGGCGGGCGGGGCCGCGCTGGCCGACCTGCTCCTGGGCTTCCACAGCCCGTCCGGGCGGCTGACCGAGACCATCCCGCTCCGCCTCGCCGACACCCCCGCCCACCTGCACTTCCCCGGAACCGACGGGCACGTCGTCCACGGCGAGGGCCGCTATGTGGGCTACCGCCACTACGACACCCTCGACGTCGAGGTCGCCTACCCCTTCGGCCACGGGCTGAGCTACTCCCGCTTCTCCCACACCGACCTCGAGGTCACCGGGACCGGTGACAACACCTGGACGGTCGAGGCGACCGTCACCAACACCGGCGATCGGTTCGCGCACGAGGTGGTGCAGCTCTACATCGCCTTCGACGAGGAGGCTCCCTCCCGTCCCCGGCACGAACTGCGCGGCTTCACCAAGGTGGGGCTGGCGGCCGGGGAGTCCCGGCGCGTCTCCTTCGCCCTCACCGGACGCGACCTCGCCCGCTGGTCCCCGTCCCGGCACTGCTGGCGCGTCGACCCCGGCACGTTCACCGTGGAGATCGGCGCCTCCTCCCGCGACATCCGGCTGCGCGCCGAGGCCGCCACCCCCGGCGACGGCCTGGTCGACGAGCTCGGGCCGATGTCCACGCTCGGCGAGTGGCTGGACCACCCGGACGGCGGGCGGGTCCTCGGCGAGCACCTGAAGCGCGCGGGAGCCGCGGGGCTGGCGCGCGAGGACTCCCCGCTGATCGGCCTTGCCCGCGGCATCCCCCTCATCAAGTTCTCCACCTTCGGCATCGGCCTGAGCCCCGGGACCGTCGCCGAACTGGTGGCCGCGGTGCGCGGGACCGCCACGCATTAGAGTGCGGGTCATGACCAAGCGCGGCCCCTACCGGAAGGGCGAGACCAAGCGCGCCGAGATCCTCCAGGCGGCACTGGAGATCTTCGCCGAGGAGGGGTACCGGGGGACGTCGCTGCGCAAGGTCGCCGCCCGGTGCGGGCTGAGCCTGCCGGGCGTCATGCACTACTTCGAGTCCAAGGAGGACCTGCTCGTGCAGGTCCTCCGCAGGCGCGACGAGGTGGAGAAGGAGCGGCTGGCGGAGCTCACCGGCCTCGGCGGCTCGCTGGACACCCTCCGCGAGGGCATGCGCACCCCCGGCCTGGTGGAGCTGTTCGTCTCCCTGGCCGCGAGCGCGGGAGAGCACGGGCATCCGGCCGCCGAGTTCTTCCCCCGGCGCTACGAGGAGCTGCGCGCGATGCTGACCCGGCGCGTCCAGGAGGCCATGGACGAGGGGCAGTTCGCCTCGCCAATCCCCGCGGAGCGCCTCGCCGTCCTGCTGCTGGCCGTCGCCGACGGCATCCAGCTCCAGTGGTTGTCGGACCGGTCCCTCGACATGCGCACACCGGTCGCCGACGTCCTGCGTCTGCTCAAGCCGTCCGACGGCGGCTGAGCTCCCCGAGGAAGGGTTCCCATGGCCGAGATCCACGGCACCGCCGTGCCCGGTTTCGAAGAGGTCCGCGAGGGCTTCTCGCTGGGGCAGCGCGACGACGGGGGCGCCGCCCAGCTCGCCGTCTACCAGGACGGCGAGCTCGTGGTGGACCTGTGGACCGGCGGCGACCCGGTGTCCGGGCGCGCGGCCGGCGGCGACGCGCTGACCGTCGTCATGTCGGTCACCAAGGGCGTGCTCGCCACGTGCGTCCACATGCTCGCCCGGCGGGGCCTGCTGGACCTGGACGCCCCGGTCGCCGCGTACTGGCCCGAGTTCGCCGCGCGCGGCAAGGCCGGGATCACCGTGTCGGACCTGCTCGCCCACCGGTCGGGTCTGTCAGGTCTCGTCCGCGGCGGCGAGCCCGACTGGTTCGACTGGGACGCCTGCGTGCACGCGCTGGCGGAGGCGGCGCCGCTCTGGGAGCCGGGCACCGCCGTCTGGTACCACACCTTCACCTACGGCCACCTGCTCGGCGAGGTCGTCCGCCGGGTCACCGGCCTGACGCCGGGCGAGGCGGTGGCGGAGCTCGTCTCCCGGCCGCTGGGCCTGGACCTGTGGATCGGCCTGCCCGAGGAGCAGGAGCACAGGTTCGTCCCCCAGTACTCCGACCGCCCGCCGACCACCGAGGCCGAGGCCGTCGCCCTGCTCTCCGGCTGGGGTTTCGACCCGGAGGACCCGCTGGTCGGCGCCACCATCGGCGCCCACCTGTCCGTCGACGCGTCGATCTCCGGCTTCAACACCCGCCGGGCGCACGCCGCGCAGGTCCCGGCGGCCAACGGCGTCTCCGACGCCCGCTCCTTGGCCCGCATGTACGCCGCGGTCATCGGCGAGGTGGACGGCGTCCGCCTCCTCGACGACGCCGCCGTGGCGCGGGCCGCCGCCCCTCGGACCGACGGCCTGCCCGCTCCGG
Source organism: Actinocorallia libanotica (assembly GCF_039525175.1). Classification (NCBI taxonomy): domain Bacteria; kingdom Bacillati; phylum Actinomycetota; class Actinomycetes; order Streptosporangiales; family Thermomonosporaceae; genus Actinocorallia; species Actinocorallia libanotica. The sequence continues at coordinate 199,475 of NZ_BAAAHH010000003.1, read as the reverse complement.
CGCCCTTCGACCGCCTGCCTTCGCAGGACCCGACCCGGTTCGGGCTCGGTTACGAGCTGCCGCGCGGGGGCCTGCCCATGCTCGGTCCCGGTTCCTTCGGCCACGCCGGGGCCGGCGGCCGCCTCGCCTACGCGCAGCCCGCCACCGGGACGGCCGTCGCTTACACGTGCGCCCGCATGACCTGGCCGAAGACCGGACCGGACCCGCGGTGGGCGCCCTGGACCGAGGCGCTCCGGCGCGCCGTGCCCCCGGGCGGCCGCTGACCGCCGCGCCCCGGCCGCGCCCTCTTCCGGGCGGCCGGGGCGCGGGGTGTGTCAGCTTCGGGGGCCGGGCTCGACCAGCGGGAGGGTGACGTCGGCGGTGAGGTCGACGCGGCCGGTGGCGCGCTGCCAGTCGAAGAGGCCGGTGATGGGCACGATCTGGAGCTCCAGGCGGCTCGCGGGGGTCAGGGACCAGGCGACGGCCTCCAGCTCGCGGGTGACGGTGCGCTCCCTGCCGTCGAGGACGACGGGCAGCGGGGTCGCCTGGTTGCCGACGACCAGGCCGGTCCCGCGGTCGACGAGCTGGGCGAACAGGGCGGTGCGCGGCTTGTTCGCCGTGCCGCGGTACCGGAGGGTGACGCGCGGCGTGCCGACCGTCTGGGCGGCCGCCTCCACGGAGGGGAGCGCCACGTTGACGGCCTTGGCCTGCGGACGGGCGGCGACCATGTACTCCGGGATGCCGTTACCGGACTTCTCGCCCTTCTTGCTCTTGAGGTAGATGTCGGCGTCGCGGCGGGAGAACTCCAGCGCGCCCGACGCCTCGGCCCGCAGCGGGCGCAGTGTCTTCAGCGGGTAGGCGGGCGCGGAGCGGTAGACGCCGTGCTGGTCGATGTACTCGAAGCCCGGTCCGGTCTTCACCTCGCGGTCGCCCTTCAGGTACCGGTCGAACCAGGCGATGGTGGCCTTCGTCAGCTTCTTGGCGGGACCCGGACCGGTGTCGCACGTTCCGTGGCCGCCGCAGAACCAGATCATCTTCACCGGCGCGCCGTTGCCCTTGACCGTCCGGTACGTCGCGATGCCCTGGCGCAGCGGGAAGAGCGTGTCGACGGTCCCCTGGAGCACCAGGGTGGGGACCGTGATCCGCCGCACCAGGTGGTCGGGGCCGTGCTCGGCGAACCAGCGGCGGGTGTCGTCCGGCAGCCGCCCGCTGGCCAGGCCCGTCAGGCAGCCCTTCTGCACCTGGGGAGCGAGCCTGTTGCCGCCCATGAGGCCGCCGCTGCACAGCATCACCCCCCAGCTCGCCCGGAAGACCTCGTCCCGGTAGAGGGTCTCCTCCAGGTCGTTGAAGGCGATCGACGGGACGATGGCGTCGACCCTGCGGTCCAGGCCCGCGGTGACGAGCTGGATCGCACCGCCGTAGCTGCCGCCCGCCATGCCCAGCCGGGGGTCGCCTCTGCGGTCGAGCCGCACCTCCTTCCGCCGCGCGACCCAGTCGATGATCTTCCGCATGTCGCGGCCCTCGACCCGCGGATCGTCGACGTGGGCGGCGCCGCCCGAACCGAACCCGCGCGGGTTCCACGTCACGACGTTGTAGCCGGCGCGCAGCAGCGGGCCGAGCTGGCCGTCCTTGGCCTTCGGGTCGGTCTCGCCCCGCCCGGCCCAGCCGGTGCCCAGCAGGACCACCGGCCGCCGCTCCCCCTTGCGCAGGCCGGGCGCCCGGAAGAAGTGCGTCGTGATCCTGACGCCGTCGAAGGAGGCGATCTCGACCGTCCGGTGGGCGGGTGCGGCGGCGGAGGCCGGCGGGGCGACGGCCAGTGCGCAGGCCGCGGCGACCGGGGCCGCCAGGGGGAAGGGACGGAGCACGGGGGGTTCTCCTCTGGTTCGGCGAAGACACCCATTACTTACCACTTGGTAGAAAAAACGGGAAGGGGGCTTTCGTGCCGCAGGCCGCGCTTCCGGTGCTCCCCTCTCCCAATGTCACACAACGTGATCCCTACAATGATCGTCGTGCGGATCGAGACGGTCACCACGGGGCTCGACCTGGCAGGGGTGTTCGCGAACGCGCTGCTCGGCGGGGCCGTCGCGCGCCGGTACGGGCTCGACCTGTTCGGGTTCGTGGTGCTCGGGCTGGTCTCGGGGCTGGGGGGCGGCATGATCCGCGACGTGCTGCTGCAGAACGGGCCGCCGGTCGCGCTGACCAACTCCGCCTACATCCCCACCGCGCTGTGCGGGGCGGGACTGGCGTTCGTGCTCCACATCTCCGAGCGGGACTGGGACCGGGTGTTCACGGTGCTCGACGCCGCCGCGCTCAGCCTGTGGGCGACCGTCGGGGCGCAGAAGGCGCAGGCCGTCGGACTGGGGTGGCTGCCGGCGATCCTGCTCGGCACGATCACCGCGGTCGGCGGCGGCGCCTGCCGCGACCTGCTCCTCCAGCGCATCCCGGCGGTGCTGGGCGGCAACGCGCTGTACGCGACGGTCGCGGTGCTGGTCGCGGCGATCCAGGTGCTCGGCACGGAGTTCGGGTCGCCCCTCACCGGAACGGTGCTGGGGATCCTCGCGGGCGCGGTCCTGCGCGTCCTGGCCGCCTGGCGCGGCTGGAACCTGCCCAACGCGCCCGACTGGCAGCCGCGCACCTTCCTGGGCCGGCTCCCCCGCCCCGTCTACCGGCCCCGCCGCCGCGGGCCCAGGCCCCGGCCGGACGACGGCGGCGCGCGGTAGACCCCGCTCAGTGCGCGGGGACGGGCGCCTGCGCGTCGGCGGACTCGGTGCGGCGGGCGAAGAGGACCAGGACGCAGGCCGCGACGCAGCAGGCCGCGCACAGCAGCCAGACCGTGACGTAGGCGCCCTCGGTGGGGACGGCGCCCAGGGCCATGGTGGCCAGGACGGAGGCGACGATGCCGCCCGCCACCGCGCCGCCCAGGGTCTTGACGTTGTTGTACAGGGCGGTGGCGATGCCGGCGCGGGCCGGGTCGGCGCCCTCGACGATCACGGTGGGCATGGCGCCCAGAGCGATGCCGGTGCCCAGGCCGATGAGCGGCTTGAGGACGACGAAGTGCCACAGGGCGTCGTGCGCCACCGCCTGGCCGAGCAGGCCCAGGGCGACCAGCGCGAACGAGGCGACGAGCGCGGGCCGGTAGCCGACGCGGCGCGCGATCACCGCGGTCCCCGCCGCGCCGATCACCGAGGTGAAGGCCGCGGGCAGGGCGACCGCCGCCAGGTCCATGGACGACAGGCCGAACCCGTAGCCGGTCTCGGCCGGGTCGGCGGCCATGAAGGTCGTGTCGGGGGTCTGCGTGCCGAAGAACGCGATGCCGAACACGAACGCGACGCCGTAGAACGGGGCGACCCGGCGGTCGGCCATCTCCCGCAGATCCACCAGCGCGTCCTTCGCGCGCAGCTCGACCCGCACCCAGACGGCGAGCAGGACCAGCCCGCCCAGCAGCGGCAGCAGCGTCGCGGCGCCCGTCCAGCCGGCGGAGGCCGCGCGGGAGACGCCGGCCAGGATCGCGATCATCGCCAGGCCGAGCAGGACCAGGCCCGGCCAGTCGGCGCGGCCCTCGGCCCGGCTCAGGCTCTCGGGGACGGCGAGGAAGGACAGCGGGACGCACACTCCCGCCAGGACGGCCGGGATCAGCAGCGACGCCCCGACGTTCCCGATGGCCTCGTGCGCCGCGCCCATGACGACCATGCCCAGCACGCCGCCGAGCGTCAGCGAGCCGACCAGCCAGGCGATGGCGCGGCGGGCGAGGTCGGCGGGGAGCCGGTCGCGGACCAGCGCGATCTCCAGCGGGAGCAGCGCGGCGAACGTCCCCTGCAGGGCGCGGCCGAGCAGGAGCACGCCGAGGTTGGGGGCGAGGGCGACCAGCAGGGTGCCGACGGCCATGGCGGCCAGGGCGACCCGCAGCATGCGGCGGTGGCCGTGCAGGTCGCCGAGCCGCCCGAACAGCGGGACCATCACCGCGGCGGCCAGCAGCTGCACCGAGGAGATCCAGTTGAGGTCGGAGTCGGCCAGGCCGTGCAGGTCGCCGACGGCCGGGAGCAGCGGGGTGATGCTCATCTGCAGGAACCCGCTGGTCAGCTCGAAGAAGACGAGGATGCCGACGACGGCGCGGATCGACTTCGCGGAGGACTTCGCCGGCGCGTTCACTCGGCGGCCCCTTCCAGGCGGCGGGCGGCCAGGGTGGCCAGCAGCAGGGCGGCGTCGGGCAGGACGGAGTCGTCGAAGACGGCCTGCGGCGCGTGGTTCATCGGGGCGGCCGCGGGGTCGGGGACGGGCGGGCAGGCGCTGAGGAAGAGCATCGCGCCGGGCACCTTCTGCAGGACGTAGGAGAAGTCCTCCGAGCCGGGGATCGGCTGGGGCGACTCGAACGTGCGGCCCTCGAACAGCTCTCCGGCCACGTCCAGGGCGAACCGCGCCTCGTCGGCGGAGTTCACCGTGACGGGGTAGTCGTGCCGGTAGTCCACCTCGGCCTCGACCCGGTAGGCCGAGGCGATGCCCGCCACGGTCTCCATGACCAGCTCGCGGACGTCCTGGCGGGCCTGCTCGGAGAACGTGCGGACCGTGGCCTCCAGCAGCCCGTCCTCGGGGATGACGTTGCGGGCCGTGCCCGCCCGCAGGGTCCCGACGGTGACGACGGCCGGGTCGAGGACGTTGATGGAGCGGGCGACGCGCGTCTGCAGCGTCGTCACGATCTCGCACAGCGGCGGGATCGGGTCGCGCACGGCGTGGGGGCTGGAGCCGTGGCCGCCCTTGCCGACGACCCGGACGTCGAAGGAGTCGCTGGAGGCCATGAACGTGCCGCCCCTGGACCCGACGAACCCGGCGGGCATCCCGGTGGAGAAGACGTGCACCGCGTAGGCGGCCACGGGCGGGTCGCCCGCGGCGTCCAGCAGCCCCTCCTCGATCATGATCTCGGCGCCGCCGTAGCCCTCCTCACCGGGCTGGAACATGAAGACCACGTCGCCCGCGAGCTCCTCCCGGTGCGCGCTCAGCAGGCGCGCCGCGCCCACGAGCCCGGCGACGTGCAGGTCGTGGCCGCAGGCGTGCATCGCGCCGGGGAGGCGGGAGGCGTAGTCGACGCCGCTGTCCTCCTGGATGGGCAGCGCGTCCATGTCGGCGCGCAGCAGCACGGACGGGCCGGGGCGGCCGCCGCGCAGCACCGCCGTCACCGAGCTGAGGCCCTTTCCGGTGGTCACCTCCAGCGGCAGCCCGTCCAGGGCCCGCAGGACCCGCTCCTGGGTGCGCGGCAGGTCCAGGCCCACCTCGGGTTCGCGGTGCAGCTCACGGCGCAGCGCGGACAGCTCCTCGCCGAGGGAAACGGCGTCGTCATGCGTGAACATGGCGGTAGTCTGCGGAGTCAGCCACCGGACGCCGTCAAAACGCTGGGATCTCGCAGAGATGACCGATCATTTGCAGGAATCCGCCACCCTCGACGAACTCGACTACCTGCTCGTCACCGCCCTGCAGCGCGAGCCCAGAGCCGAGTGGCGCCGGATCGGCGGCGAGCTCGGCATCGACCCCTCCACCGCGGCCCGCCGCTGGGCACGGCTCACCGAGGCGGGCCTGGCCTGGCTGTCGTGCTACCCGGCCTGGCTGCCGCCGGGCGCGCTGATCGCCTTCATCGAGCTGGACTGCGCGCCGGGACGGGTGCACGAGGTGGCGCTGGAGCTCGCCGACGACCCCCACCTGTTCACCATCGAGCACGTCACCGGCGGGCGCGACCTCCTGCTCACCGCGACGTTCACCGGCCAGGCCCAGCTCGCCAGCTACATCGGCTTCCGGCTCGGCGCCGTCCCCGGCGTCACCGCCACCCGCACCCACGTGGCCAGCACCCTGCACGCCGAGGGCAGCCGCTGGCGGCTGGACCGCCTGGCCTTCCCCGCCGCGCGCACCTCGCCCGCGCCCGGCTTCTCCGGCCGCGGCGCCCTGACGCCCGACGACCTCGCGCTCATCGACGTCCTGGCCCGCGACGTCCGGCAGAGCGCCGCGGCGCTGGCCGAACGCACCGGCTCCAGCCCCACCACGGTCCGCCGCCGCCTGGCCCGGCTGGACCGGGAGGGGCTGATCGCCTACCGCTGCGAGGTGAGCCGCCCCCACTCCGGCTGGCCCGTCTCGGTCACCTTCTGGGGCACGGCCCCCGCCGACGGCACCGGCTCGGTCGCCGCGCGCATCACCCGCCTCCGCGAGACCCGCATGTACGTCTCCCTCTCCGGCGCCCACAACGTCCTGCTCACCGTCTGGCTCCGCGACGTCGGCGACCTCCCCGCCTTCGAGTCCTCCCTCGCCTCCCGCATCCCCGACCTGGCCATCACCGACCGCACCCTGACCCTGTGGAACCTGAAGTTCGCCGGCCAGCTCCTCTCCCCCGAGGGGCGCCGCCTCCGCTCGGTCCCGCTGAGCATGTGGGACCCCGGACCCGCCCGCGCCGCCGAGGCCGCCTTCGTCTCCGCCCTGGCCACCCCGCCCATGCTGCGCGGATCCGTACCCGCGGCCGGTCGGACGGCCGGCAGCGCCTCGGGCCAGATGGTCGGCGGGGCCTCCGGCGGTAGGCTCGGGGCATGGGAAGGGCGGGGCGCAGGGAAGTGATTCTGGCGGAGGCCATGCGGGTCTTCTCCGCCAAGGGGTACGCGGGCACCTCCCTGGGGGACGTCGCGGCGGCCGCTGGGATCACCCGCAGCGGCATGTACGACTACTTCCCGTCCAAGAAGGCACTGTTCCTGGACGTCCTGAAGGACCAGACGGAGGCCGCCGTCGCCTACGTCGGGCCGAAGGTGACGGCCTCGGGGACGGGCGAGGCGCGGATGAGGAGCGTGGTGGCCGCCTGCTTCGGCTACGCGCTGGACCATCCGGCGGCCTGGCGGCTGATGTTCGACCGCAGCCGGGAGGGCGACTCCGAGGTCCGGCAGGTGCGCTGGGAGGCCCGCAGCGCCTCCACCGAGATCATCCGCAGGCTGCTGCGCCCGGACTTCGCCCAGATGGACATCGACGCGGACACCACGGCCGGGCCGGTGATCGTCGAGCTGATGGTCTCCGCGCTGGACGGCGCCACCCGCTGGTGGGAGCGCCACCCCGAGACACCGGTCGACGACCTCGTCGACGCCGTCATGCGCGTGCTCTTCCTGGGGCTGCGCGACAGCGACGAGTTCACTCCCGGAGCGCCTGCTCCTCCCCGGTGACGTCCCTGCGGGAGAGGCCGGTCCAGAAGACGCGGAGGGCGGTGTCGACCAGCTCGTCGCGGGACGCGCCGGGGTTGTGGTCCCACCACCGGGCCAGGCCGTCGAGGCCGGAGAGCAGGATCTCCACGTGCAGGGCCGCGGCCGGGGAGGCCGGATCCAGGCCGAGGACGCGCAGGTCCTCGCCGAGCAGGAGGGTCAGGACGCGGGTGCGGCTCTCGCTGACGCCCCAGCGGGCGACCCTGATCTCCGGATCGTCCTCTCCGGAGAAGTCGAAGAGCAGGCGGCGCGCCTCCGGATGGCGTTCGGCGAACTCCAGGTAGCCGCACACGACCGAGCGGAGCCGGGCCTCCCGGCCGGGGCGCACCGAGACGGGCGCGCCCATCGCGGTGAGCGCGGCCATGTGCTGCTCCTGGAGCAGGCTGAGGAAGAGCACCCGCTTGGTGGGGAAGCGGTCGTAGACGATGGAGCGGTTCACTCCCGCGGCGCGGGCGATGTCGCCCATGGAGGTGTCGCGGTAGCCCTTGTCGGCGAACACCCGCAACGCGACGTCGATGAGGTGGGCCCGCCGCTGACCGGGCGTCATCCGCCTGCGCGTCCCCGCCTCCGGCTTGGTCGTCGCGTCCGGCTGGCTCACGGAACCCAGTCTAGGGACCGTTCCGGGAACTGAGCGGTCCGAGTCCCTCCGGTCGCCGCACCAGTGGCTACCGACCGGTAACCGGCTCGGATCTTTCGGTGATCCCCGGAGGTCGGGACCGGTCCCGATTTCGGTCACGAATTTTATTCCGTCCGCAATCTTGATCGTGACATTGATCACTGTCTAGTCTGCGCTCACCGGTCATACGCATGATGACCGGTGAGCGCCCACCCCCCACCCCTTGGAAAGGCGGCTCACATGCGTTTTCCGTCCTCCCGGATCACCTCCAGGCTGCGCGCCTCCGCGCTCGCCGCGCTGTTCGTCCCGGCCTCCCTGCTCGCGACGGCCGCGCCCGCGTCCGCCGAACCGGCACCGGTGACCATCAGCTACGCCGACTGCCCGGCCGCTCCGCCCGCCGTGGGCGACCCGTCGGAGTACATCTGCGAGGTCTTCGTCCTGGCCTCGGGCAACATGCGCTTCGGCAGGATCGACCAGCCGATCGACCAGCCCATCACGATGACCGCCCTCGCGCACATCGACCCGAAGACCGGCGAGGCCACCGAGACCGTGCTCAAGTGGCGCGCTCCGCAGCTGTCCGTGCCGGGCGGCCTGCTCGGCATCCCGGGCACCGACTCCCTGAGCGTGCTCAAGCTCAAGGCGACGCCCGAGTACGCGGGCAACTTCAAGTGGGGGCTGGCCGAGGACAACACCACCCTGAGGGCCACCGTGGACCTGCGGTTCAAGGTCGGCAACCTGCTGCTCCCGGGCACCTGCGGCATCGGCTCCGCCACGGACCCGATCAAGCTCAACCTGATCATCGACCCGAAGTCCCTCAAGCTCTATGACGGCGACATCCTGGGCGGGACGGTCTCCGACAACACCTTCGCCGTGCCCGCCACCAGCGGCTGCGGCCTGTTCGGCCCGCTGGCCGACTGGCGCTCGGGAGTGCCGTCGGCAGGCGGCCAGAACAGCACCACCCAGCAGATGTACCTGGGCGCCAAGGTTTACGGCCAGGGCGTCAGCAAGACCGCCGTGCCGGGCCTGTCCACGCTGATGGCCGACCGGCGCAACTGACGGCCGCCTCTCCCGGACCACGGACGGCACATCATCTGGAGCCGTGCCGTCCGTGGTTCCTCAGCGCCGCGGCGAGCAGGAGCAGGAGGACGAGGACGGCGGCCACCGGGAGGACGCCGAGCTCGATGAGGTGGCCGGTGACGGCGCCTTGGACCTCGGTGAAGGTCCTGATGACGGGGTCGTCGGCGGCGGCTCCGTTCAGGAGGCGGAATTCGTACCAGCCGTAGTAGGCGACGTAGAGGCCCGCGGCCAGGAGAAGGACACCGCTGAGGCGGGAGACGTACGGAAGGACGCCGCGGAGTTTTCGAACGGCTGCTTCCTGGGCGAAGGCCACGAGAAGAGAGAGCACCGCGACGATCAGGCCCATGCCCAGGGCGTAGGCGAAGAAGGCGGCAAGACCGTCCATGGCGTTTCCGGTGCCGGAGGCCAGTCCTGTGACGGCCAGGAAAGGGCCGATCGTGCAGGAGAGGGAGGCCACCGCGTAGGAGGCCCCGTAACCGTAGAGGGCGGCGAAGGAGCCCGCGGGGCCTCGTGTTCCCAGGCGCGGGACGCGGACGAGGAGTTCCCTGCCCGTCAGTAGCCAGACGCCCAGAAGGACGAGAGCGACGCCCATGACGACCGTCGCCCAGGGTAGATGGCGCTGGAGCGGAGCCGTCACCAGGGAGATCAGCAGGCCGAACGTGCCGAAGACGGTGACGAAACCGGCCGTCATGGCCGCGGCCAGGCGCAGGGCGTGCCACAGACCGCCGGGACCCGCCAGGAGCAGCGCCAGATAGCCCGGCAGAAGAGCGAACCCGCATGGGTTGAACGCGGCGACGAGGCCCGCGGCCATGGCGAGGGCGAAGGTGTCCATCTACAGGGCGAACTGGTCGATCAGTTCGGACAGGGCGTCCTCGCTGAGCGGGCCGATGGCCGAATGGGTACCGCCTTCGGGGTTCACCAGCAGGTAGGACGACTGCGCCTTCACCTTGAAGTGCTTGTACAGGGCACCGGTGCGGTCGTCCAGGTGGACGAAGTTCGCCGTGCCGGTGCGGGAGACGAACGCCTCCATCTGCTCCTTGTTCTTGTCGAGTCCGGCCACGCCCACGAACTCCACCCTGCCGTCGTACTTCTTCGCCGCGGCGGAGACGGCGGGGCCCTCGCCCTGGCAGGTGGGACACCAGGGGGCCCAGAACCACAGCACCACCGGCTTTCCCTTCAGGCTGGCCCCGTCGAACGGCCTCCCGTCCAGGGACGTCGCCTGGAACTTCCACAGGGCGGGCATCTCCATCGTCAACGGGTCCGGGGCGGGGGCCGTCGCCGCGGGGGCCGTCGCCGCGGGGGACTCTGTCGGCGGCTTCTCCTCAGCCGCGCCTCCGCACGCGGCGACGGTCGAGAAGACAACGACCAGCGCCGAAATCAGCTTTCTCATGAAAAGCACACTATTGCGCGCGATGCCGGTGAAGCCTTTGCGGCCTGATGGCGGCGGAGCGGGCGCGCTCCCTGCGCCGCCGACCGCCCCGGCCGGTGCCGCCCGCGGCGCCCGCCGGGGTCGCGCGGAGGATGCGCGGTTTTTCCACAGGCCGTGCTCGCGGCGGTGCGGCCGGTGATCGGATGGGCGTGCGGCGGACCGCGAAACCGGCGCGGATCGGTCTTGACCCCTGCGCGCCGGTGAACGAAACTGTGTCCGCCAGAGCGAAACGATGTTTCGCCAGTGGTGACGAAAGGAACCCTTGTGGGTCTTCGCCGCATGCTCCGCCTCATGCTCCCCGCCGCGCTCTCCGCCGCCTTCCTGACGGGCCTCCCGGCGCCCGCGCAGGCCGACGCCCCCGTCTCCTCCTTCACCAGCGCCGTGGGCGGGGACCCCGCCGACGTCTACTACCCCAGCGCCATCACCGAGCGGACGCCCGTCGCGCTCATGCTGCAGGGCGCTCAGGTCGGACGCGCCCACTACTCCGCCTACGCCCGCGCCGTCGCCGCGTACGGGTTCATCGTGGTGGTGCCCGACCACAGGCGGCTGCTGTTCTTCGACGACGACTTCTACCCCGAGCAGAAGCAGGCCGCCCAGACCGTCGCGTGGATGAAGGCCGAGGACGACCGCGACGGCTCGCCGCTGGAGGACCGCGTCAAGACGACCAGGCTCGTCCTGCTCGGCCACTCCTTCGGCGGCGCGGCCGGCCTGTCGGTCGTCGGGGAGAAGTGCGTCTTCCCCTTCTGCACGGGCCTGACGTACACGATGCCCACCCAGGTGAAGGCCGCCTCGCTGTTCGGCACGAACAACAAGGACTACCTGACCGGCGCCTTCGCCACCGTCGACCTGCAGGTCCCGACCCAGCTCGTCCAGGGCGTCCAGGACGGCGTCGCCCTCCCCGCCGACGCCGAGACGACCTACACGAAGCTGACGAACGACCCCAAGCAGATCGTCCGGGTCTCCGGCACCAACCACTACGGCATCACCGACACCCAGAACCCGGCCGGAGCCGACCCCGAGACGGGCGCCCAGTCCCTCCCCCAGGCGCAGAGCATCGAGATCGCCGCCCGCTGGGCCGCGCGGTTCCTCCTGGCCGCCATGGGCGACGCGGCGGCCGAGGACTACGTCTGGAACACCGGCGACGCCGCCGACCCGAACGTCACCGTCACCGGCGACGACTGACCGCTTTCGAAATCCGGCACGAATCCGCGAGAACAGCTCCCCCGCCCGGGAAACCGGGCGGGCGGATCCCGGAGGTGTGATGCAGGACAGGACGGCGACCACCGACCCGGCGGACGAGATCCGCCTCTGGTGGCCGGGAGCACGCATCTGGTACGGCCGCGTGACCGGGACCTGGTGGGCCTTCCTGCCGGGCCATCCCGACCTCCTGCTCGACTTCCTCGACCCTTCCGAGCTGATCCGCGCGGTCGCGAGCCTCCGGAAGAACATGCCCCTCACATACCGGTGACCCGCCGGACCGCCCCCTTCCGACGCCGCCCTTCCGCCCCGGGTCGGTTCTGATCCGCTCGTCTCGACAGGAGTAGACCCGTATGACCGACACGCACGACAAGGCGGCGGACCCGCCGAAGGACCGGGCCGCCCCGGCCGACGGCATCGTGGAGATCACCGTCCTCCCCCGGCGGCCCGCGCGCACGGTCGACCTCGGCAAGGCGGCGCCGCTGGGATGGTGGCCCGCGATCGTGGTGGCGCTCGTCGCCTTCATCGACCGGGTCGAGATCAACCTCATCTCCGGGGCGCTGCCGGCGATCCAGGACCACTTCGGCTTCAGCGACACCGCGGGCGGCGCGATCCCGACCGCCGCCAGCATCGCCGCCGCGCTGCTCCTGCTCCCCGCCGGGCGGCTCGCCGACCGCGCCCCTCGCGTCGCCACGATCGCGATCGTGGTGCTCATCTGGTCGATCTGCTCGGTCCTGAGCGGCCTGGCCACCACCTTCGTGATGTTCTTCGCCGTCCGCGTCCTCATCGGCGCCGCCGGGCAGCTCTACAACCCGCCCGCCTCCAGCCTCCTGGCCGACTACTACCCCGCCCGCAGCCGCGGCAAGGCCTACGGCTTCGAACGCGCCGGCTACTACATGGGCCTGCCCACCGGGGTCATCCTCGGCGGCGCCATCGCCGAGGCCCTCGACTGGCGCGCGGTCTTCTTCATCGCCGCGATCCCCGGCCTGCTGATCGCCGCGCTCGTCCTCACCGTCAAGGAGCCGCTGCGCGGCCTGGGCGACCGCCTCGACAGGCTCCGCAACGGCGAGCCCGACGACGACGCGGGCGCCCCCCTCAAGGCGGACGGCGCCTCGCTCCTCTCCGAGGCGCGCACCCTGCTGCGCATCCGCACCCTCAAGGGCATCATCATCGGCCAGGCGCTGCTCTCCCTGGCCGTCGCGGGCCTGTTCTACTGGCTGCCGACCTTCCTGGAGCGCACCGAGGACCTCGGCTACGACGCCGCCTCCGGTCTGGCCGGCGGTGTCGGCGGCACCGGCATCGTCGTGGGCATCGTCATCGGCAGCCGGATGGGCGACCGCTTCCACGGCGTCCGCCCCGGCTGGCGCGTCAAGGTCGCCACCGGCTTCCTTCTCATGGGCGCGGTCGCCCTCACCGGCGCCGTCCTCCTGCCCGGCCTGTGGCTGCGCGTCACCCTCATCGCCGTCGCCTGCGCCGGTTTCGCCGCCGCCATCCCCAACCTCACCGCCGCCTCCGCCGACGTCGTCCCCGCCGCCCGCCGCGGCATGGGCTTCGCCCTCCTCACCTTCCTCATCACCCTCGGCGGCGCGCTCGGCCCCTTCCTCATCGGCCTCACCTCCGACCTCGTCGGGTCCACCGGCTACGGCGGCGAGCCCCTGGCCCTGGCCATGCTCGTCCTGGTCCCCGCCATGTTCCTCGCCGTCCTCGCCCTCCTGGGCATCCGCGCCGCCTTCGAGGACGACGCCCGGGCGGCCGCCACCGGCTGAGCGGCCGGACGCCCGCCGATCCGGGCCGGAAATGTCCCGGTAGATGATCCCGGCGACCGGGGACCACGGCATCTGGTGGTTCCCGGGCCGCCCGGAAGAACATCGCTCCCGCCTTGTTCTTCTCGGATCGGAGTGGCGATGACCCATGACCATGCCGCCGCCGGCCGGACGCGCAGGTCCACCGCCGGACTCTTCCTCCTCCTGCTCTTCGGAGCGTCGATGTTCATGCTGCCCGCCTACGACAGCCTGCCGTACGCCTTCGGGCTCAAAGGCGTACCGGGCGTGTACGAGCTGGACTCCTGCCATCACGGCACCTTCACCCCCGACGACCCGTCGATCGAGCCCACGAGCGGCCTCAGGTTCGGCGCCTTCTACGACCAGGGCGACCGGGTGCGGGCGAGGAGCGACGGCGTGAACGGCTACGAGACGGGTTTCCGGGGAGTTCCCGCCGTACTGGTGTTCCCGTCGCTCGCCATGTCCGTCCTCCTCCTTCCCCTCCCCTCCCTGGTGAAGTCCTTCATCCGCCCCTTCGCGGGCAGGAGCCGCTGGCAGACCGTCTACGAGAACATCACCGCCACGGCGCTCGCGCTCCTCTTCCTCAACGCGTGCATCACGATTCTGACCCGCTGACCCCGGTCGGATCCCGGTGAACGGTACGCAGTGGTGTGGAGGGGGGACGGGCGGATTAGGGTCCGGGCGGGCATGGTTGTCGAAAGGAACGGATCGGCGATGAACACGACGGTGGATCTCAAGGGGCGCGCGGTGCTGGTCACCGGGGGGACCAAGGGGATCGGAGCGGTGATCGCGCGGACGTTCCTGCGGGCCGGGGCCGACGTGATGGTGTGCGGGCGCAACGAGCCCGAGGCGCTGCCGGAGGCCGGGGGGCGCACCGCGCAGTTCCTGTCCGCCGACATCCGGGACGCGGCGCAGGCCGCGGCGCTGGTGGAGCAGACGGCCGAGCGGTTCGGGCGGCTGGACGTGCTGGTCAACAACGCGGGCGGCTCCCCCGACGCGGACTCCGCGACGGTCTCGCCGCGGTTCGTGGAGCGGATCGTGTCGCTGAACCTGCTCGCGCCGTTCTACGTCGCGCAGCCCGCCAACAAGATCATGCAGGCCGGGGAGGGCGGCTCGATCATCAACATCGGCAGCGTCTCCGGCATCGACCCGCAGCCGGGCACCGCCGCCTACAGCGCGGCCAAGGCCGGCCTGCTGATGTTCTCCAAGGCCCTCGCCCTGGAATGGGCGCCGAAGGTCCGCGTCAACCACATCACCACCGGCCTGGTCCTGACCGAGGCCGCCGCCCACAACTACGGAGCGGACGGCGGCGCGTCGACCGCCGCCCTGGTCCCCATGCAGCGCATGGCCGACCCCCAGGACGTCGCCGACGCCTGCCTCTACCTCGCCAGCGACCTGGCCTCCTACGTGACCGGCGCCGACCTCGCCGTCCACGGCGGCGGCGAGGTCCCGGCCCGCTACCTGGTCAAGCAGCAGCAGAGCTGAACCGCGCCCTCCCGGCCGGGCCTCGCACCCCCGAGGCCCGGTTTCGCCTTCTCCCCTGACGCGCCGCCTCGCCCTGCCCACCGACCGCACCGTCGGGCTGCGGCCGTACGGCAGGGCGGGTGTCAGACGACGCCGTCGGCCTGGAGCTTGGCCAGGGCGTCTTCGGTGAGGCCGAGGAGGTCGCCGTAGATCTCGGTGTTGTTCGCGCCGAGTTCCGGGCCGACGGAGCGGACCTGGCCGGGGGTGCCGGAGAGCTTGGGGAAGACGTTCTGCATGGGGAACTCGCCGAACTCGGGGTGGGCGAGCTTGATGATGGCCTCGCGGGCCTTGAAGTGGGGGTCGGCGAGCATGTCCTTGGCACGGTAGGTCAGGCCCGCGGGGATGCCGTTGGCGTGCATCTTCTCCAGGACCTCGTCGCTGGTGAGGGAGGCGGTCCAGGCGCCGATCAGGTCGTCGAGCTCCTCGGCGTTGGCGCCGCGGGCGCCGTGGGTGGCGTAGCGCTCGTCGTCGGCGAGTTCGGGGCGGCCCATGACCTCGGCCAGGCGGCGGAAGACGGTGTCCTGGTTGGCGGCGATGAGGACGGGGCCGTCGGAGGTGGGGTAGACGTTCGACGGGGCGACGTTGGGCAGGACGGAGCCGGTGCGCTCGCGCTGGTAGCCGGCGAGCTCCCACTCGGGGACGAGGGACTCCATGAGGGCGAACACGGCCTCGTACAGGGCGGAGTCGACGACCTGGCCCTTGCCGGTGCGTCGCCGGGCGTGCAGGGCGACCAGGGTGCCCAGGGCGGCGAACGTGCCCGCGAGCTCGTCGCCGAGGGAGATGCCGGCGCGGGCGGGCGCGCTGTTCGGGTCGCCGGTGACGTAGCGGATGCCGCCCATGGCCTCGCCGATGGAGCCGAAGCCCGCGCGCGGCGAGTAGGGGCCGTCCTGGCCGTAGCCGGTGACGCGGGTGATGACCAGGCCGGGGTTCAGCTCCCACAGCCTCTCCGGGGACAGGCCCCAGCGCTCCAGGGTGCCGGGGCGGAAGTTCTCCACCAGCACGTCGGCCTGGGCGATGATGCGGCGGGCGAGGTCCTGGCCCGCCTCCTCCCGCAGGTTCAGGGTCACCGACTTCTTGTTGCGCGCCAGGATCGGCCACCACAGGGACTGGCCGTGCGGCTTCTCCCTGCCCCACTGGCGCATCGGGTCGCCCGTCACGGGGGGCTCGATCTTGATGACCTCGGCGCCGAAGTCGCCGAGGAGCTGGCCGCAGAACGGACCGGCCAGGAGCTGGCCCATCTCGACGACGCGCAGATCGTCCAGGGCGCGGGGGGTTTCGGTCACTGGTCCTCCTTGAGGGTGGCGGCGGCGGCGCGCAGGTGCGAGCGCATGACGGAGGCGGCCCACTCGGGGTCGCGGGCGGTGATCGCGTCGACGACCTCGCGGTGGTGGCCCATGCTGCGGGCCATGGTGGCGGGGTCGTAGCGGTGGAACGTTCCGAGGATGAGGGGGGCGTGCATGACGGACGTCAGCATGCCGGGCAGCCGGCTGTTGCCCGAGGCGTCGATGAGGGCGGCGTGGAAGCGGGAGTTCAGCCGGGCGACCTCGGCCATGTCCTTGCGGTCCGCGGCCTCCTCGGTGGCCGCGCAGAGGTCGCGCAGCGCGGTGAGGGCCGCGGCGTCCAGGCCGACGCGGGCGGCGCGGGCCGCGGCGTAGGGCTCCAGGAGGGTGCGCAGCTCGAAGATCTCGGTCAAGTCGGTGTCGGTCCAGGCCACCACCCGGGCGCCGCGGTGCGGCAGGACCTCGACGAGGCCGTCGGCGGCCAGGCGCTGCAGCGCCTCCCGGACGGGGGTGCGCGAGAGGCCGAGCGTCTCGGCCAGCTCGCTCTCGCCCAGGCGGTCACCGGGAGCGGCGGACCCGTCGAGGATCATCTGCCGCACCGTCTCGTAGGCGGTGTCGGCGGCACGTCGCCCTACAGACATCTTTCCCCCTCTCGGCTATATTGCATGCAACATAGCTGAATCTCCGCTCAGAGACCAGCGTGGATGCCGAAAGAGGAGCCGAATTGCATACAACAGTGGTGGAAGTCGGTCCGCGCGACGGTCTCCAGAACGAGGCGCGCGCCCTCTCCCCCGACGACCGGATCGCGTTCGTCACCCGCTGCGTGGACGCGGGCCTGCGCCGCATCGAGGCGGTCTCCTTCGTCAACCCCAAGCGCGTCCCGCAGATGGCCGGCGCCGAGGAGGTCATGGCGGGCGTCCCCCGCCGTGACGGCGTCTCCTACAGCGGCCTCGTGCTCAACCGCCGCGGCCTGGACCGCGCCCTGGAGGCCGGGGTCGACGAGGTGAACGTCGTCGTGGTCGCCTCCGACACCTTCTGCACGCGCAACCAGGGCTGCACCACCGAGGAGGCCCTCGACGCCTGGGACGGCATCGCCGCCGCGGCCGCCGCCGCGGGCGTCCCCGCCACCATGACGATCGCCGCCGCCTTCGGCTGCCCCTTCGAGGGCGAGACCCCACCCGAACGGATCGCGGCGATCGCCCTCCGCGCCGAGGCCGCGGGCGCCTTCGAGATCGCCCTCGCCGACACCATCGGCGTCGGCGTCCCCGCCCAGGTCCGCGACCTGACCCGCCGCGTCCGCGAGGCGGCCCCCTCCGCGGCGCTGCGCTTCCACTTCCACAACACCCGCAACACCGGCTACGCCAACGCCCTGACGGCCGTGGACGAGGGCGTCACCGTCCTGGACGCCAGCGCGGGCGGGTTCGGCGGCTGCCCCTTCGCCCCCGCCGCGACCGGCAACATCGCCACCGAGGACCTCCTGTACGCCCTGCACCGCAGCGGCGTCGAGACGGGCGTCGACATGGCGGCCGTCGCCGAGGCCGGCACCTGGCTCGGCGGCCTCCTCGGCACTCCCCCGCCCGCCCTCCTCGGCCGCGCCGGCGGCTTCCCCGCCTGAAACGGCGCAGGTCCGCCGATCGGAAGGCCGGCGGACCTGCGAACGCGGCGGGAAGCGGCCGCAACCGGTCAGATGGAGCGCTCCCTGAGAGTTTCCGATCATGACAGGCTTCGACCGGTGCCAGCAGCCGATCACCAGGAGCGCATCCGTGACCTCAGCCGCCGTCCCCGGCCTGGACGTCTCCCGCCCGCATCCCGCCCGGATGTACGACTACTACCTCGGCGGCAAGGACAACTTCGCCGCCGACCGGTCGGCGGCCGACGAGATCCTCCGGCGCTACCCCGAGACCCGCGTGATCGCCCGCCAGAACCGCGCCTTCATGCGCAGAGCCACCGCGGCCATGGCGGCGAGCGGGGTCCGGCAGTTCCTCGACCTGGGCTCCGGGCTGCCCACCGCCGACAACCTCCACCAGGTCGCCCAGCGCGTCGCCCGCGGCTCCACGGTCGTCTACGTCGACAACGACCCCATCGTCCTCAACCACGGCCGCGCCCTGCTCGCCGGTGACCGCAGCACCAGCGTCATCACCGCCGACCTGCGAGAGCCCGACGAGATCTGGAAGCTGGCCGAGCACACCGGCCTGCTGGACCCGGCACGGCCGATCGGCCTGCTGATGGTCGCGGTCCTGCACTTCGTGCCCGGCGACCTGGCCGGCCTGATGCGCTCCCACCTGGACCGGCTGGCCCCCGGCTCCCATCTGGCGCTGGCCCACGGGACCGCCGACGGCCTGGACGCCGACCGCACCCGGCAGGCCGACTCCACCTACCAGAAGACCTCCTCCGGCCTGTACCTCCGCGGGGCCCGCGAGATCGAGGCCCTGTTCGACGGCACCCGCCTGCTGGAGCCCGGCGTGGTCCCCACCTGGGACTGGCGCCCCGGCCCCGCCGAGCCGGACCCGGCGCCCACCGGCCCGTCGGCCTTTCCCGGAGTCCTCGCCGGCGTCGGTCTGGTCCCCTGAGGGCCTCCGCCCGGACCGCGAAGAAAGAAGCCCGGCCCCGCCGACCGGGAGGTCGGCGGGACCTGGGGCCGGGCAGCGGAACCGGCGGCTACTCCGGCGAGCCGAAGAGGACGCGGCCCGCGGAGAGGACCGTCCTGCCGTCGACGGAGGCCTCGAAGAGGAGGGCGCCGTCGGACTCGCGCCAGGCCTCGACCTGGAGGACGTCGCCGGGGAAGACCGGGGAGGCGAAGCGGCCGTCCAGCTCCACCAGGTCGGCCGGGTGGGAGCCGGCCAGGTCCGCCAGGGGGAGGGTGACGGCGGCGAGGGTGCACAGGCCGTGCATGAACGGCCTGGGCATGCCTGCGGCCTTGGCCGCCTCCGGGTCGATGTGCATGTGGTGGCGGTCGCCGAGGAGGCGGTAGAGGGCCGCCTGCTCGGTGCCCATCGGCAGCGTGAACACGTGGTCGGGCTCCCGCTCGGGACGGCGGGCCGCGGACGGGCCGCGGTCGCCGCCGAAGCCGCCGCAGCCGGGCGCGAAGATCGACCAGGTGGCCTCGAGGTACTCGGTGTCGACCGCGACCTCGAAGACCGCGGCGCCGCCCTTGTCCCAGACCTCCGAGACAACGGCCTTCATCTCCAGGTCACCGGAGCGCGGCAGCGGCTTGCGCACCCGCAGGCGCTGCGAGCCGTGCACGGCGGTGCCGGTGTCGAAGGCGCCGGCCGAGCCGAGCACGTCCGGGGCCCACTGGGCGCGGGTGAGCGCGAAGGTCGGCAGGACCTTCAGCTTCTCCTCGAAGACGAGCTCGAGGTCGGTGGCCTTGGCACCGACGGCCAGCGCGTAGAGGATCGCGTCGGTCTCGCCGTACGCCTCGGTACGGGTGCCGAGGTCGCGGCTGCGCCATTCTCCGGAGTTCACGGTCTCTTCCTTCCCGCTCACGTGTCCGCCGCCAGGATCAGGCCGCTGGTCGGCACGCCGGTCCCGGCGGTGACCAGGACGTTGTGCACGTCGCCCGGCTGGTTGACGGACGTGCCGCGCACCAGCCGGACGGCCTCGGCGATGCCGTTCATGCCGTGGATGTAGGCCTCGCCGAGCTGGCCGCCGTGGGTATTGGTCGGCAGCCGGCCGTCGAGTTCGAGGTTGCCGTCGGCGATGAAGTCCTTGGCCTCGCCCTTGCCGCAGAAGCCGAGCTCCTCCAGCTGCGGCAGCACCAGCGGCGTGAAGTGGTCGTACAGGATCGCGGCCTGGATGTCGGCCGGGGTGAGCCTGCTCTGCGCGTACAGCTGCTTGCCGACCAGCCCCATCTCCGGGATGCCGGAGATCTCGGGCCGGTAGTAGCTGGTCATCATCAGCTGGTCGGGACCCGAGCCCTGCGCGGCGCCCCAGATGACGGCGGGCGGGTGGGGCAGGTCGCGGGCCCGCTCGGCGGAGACCACGACGATCGCCTGGCCGCCGTCGCTCTCCTGGCAGCAGTCCAGCAGGTGCAGCGGCTCGGCGATCCAGCGGGACGCCTGGTGCTCCTCCAGCGTGATGGGACGCCCGTGGAACCAGGCCTTGGGGTTGGTCGCGGCGTGCTTGCGGTCCACGACGGCCACGCGGCCGAAGTCGGCGCTGGTCGCGCCGTACTCGTGCATGTACCGGCGGGCGAACATCGCCACCCACTGGGCGGGCGTGGACAGGCCGAACGGCGTCATCCAGGAGTAGGCGGCGCGGTCGGCGCTGACGTCCATCGGCCGCTCGGCCTGGCCGAGGCCGTAGCGCTCGCCCGAGCGCTCGTTGAACGCGCGGTAGCACACGACCACGTCGGCGACGCCGGTGGCGACGGCCATGGCGGCCTGCTGGACGGTGGCGCAGGCCGCGCCGCCGCCGTGCCCGATGCGGGAGAAGAACTTCAGCTCGCCGATGCCGAGGTTGCGGGCGATGTGGATCTCCGAGGAGGTGTCGGCGGTGAAGGTCACCATGCCGTCCACGTCGGAGGGCTCCAGGCCCGCGTCGACGATGGCGGCCAGCACCGCCTCGCAGGCGAGCTGCAGCTCGCTGCGGCCGGACTCCTTGGAGAACTCGGTGGCGCCGATCCCCGCGATCGCGGCGGCTCCGGGCAGCACGGTCACGCTTCACTTCCTTCCGGGAGCTGGACCACGACGGTGCCGGTGACGTGCGGGCCGATCGCGTTGACGCCCTTCACCGAGATCTCGACCCGCCGGCCGTCGTCGTCCTTGGCGGTCACGCTGCCGGTCAGCACCATGGTGTCGCCGGGGTAGTTGGGCGCGCCCAGCCGGATCTTGATCTTCTTGACCACGGCCGCGGGCCCGGCCCACTGGGTCACGTACCGGTCGACGACCCCGTTGCTGGTCAGGATGTTCATGAACACGTCCTTAGAGCCGCGCTCGGCGGCCAGGGACGGATCGTGGTGCACGTCCTGGTAGTCGCGGCTGGCCAGCGCGGTCGCCACGATCATGGTGCGGGTGAGCGGGATGCTCAGCTCCGGCAGCGCCTCCCCCACCTGCACGTCCTGGTAGGCGCGGCTCATGACGCCGCCTCCGCCAGGAGGTCGCCGAGCTCGGCCAGGTCGGCCGAGGCGCCGCCGAGGACGCCCGAGAGCTGCTTGCCCCACAGGAAGTAGCGGTGCACCGGGTAGTCGACGTCCACGCCGATGCCGCCGTGCAGGTGCTGGGCGCGGTGGACGGCGTTCAGGCCGCCCTCGTCGGCCCACCACTTGGCGGTCAGGGCCGCGACGGTGGCGTCCTCGCCGGCTTCGAGCAGCGAGACGGCCTTCCACAGGCACGCCTGCATCGCCTCGATCTCGATGTAGGTGTCGGCGAGCTGGTGCTGGACGGCCTGGAAGGTCGCCAGCGGGCGGCCGAACTGCTCGCGCTCGGACAGGTAGGAGCCCGCGAGGCGCATCGCCCCGTCGGCGACGCCCGCCTGCGCGGCGGTGACCGCGATCCGGGTGAGGTCGAGGACCGTCCGCAGCGCGCCCTCGCCCAGCGCCTGGGCGGGCACGCCCTCCAGCGTGAGGTTCCCGGCCGCGTCGTAGGTGGTGGACCGGGTCCACTCCCACTGCGCGCCCGCCGCGGAGGCCTCCACGACGAACACGCCGGGGCCGTCCTCGGTGCGGGCGGTGACCAGCACGTACTTCGCGCCGACGGCCGAGGGCACGACGGCCTTGACGCCGGTCAGCCTCCAGCCGTCGCCGTCCGGGACGGCCGAGCACCGCGGGTCGGCCGGGTCGGCGGGCGCGAACTCCTCGAGCGCGACGGTGAAGCGCTCGGCGCCCTCCGCGATGCCCGGCAGCAGCGCCTCGCGCTGGGCGGCGTCGCCGTGCCGCGCGATGGTCAGCCCCGCCACGAGCGCGGGCCACACCGGGGCGGGCGCGACGTGGCGGCCCTGCTCCTCCAGCAGGACGCACAGCCCGCCGACGCCCAGGCCGGCGCCGCCGTCCTCCTCGGGCAGCGCGATGCCGAGCAGCCCGGCGTCGCCCAGCGCCTTCCACAGGCCGTCGTCGACGCCGCTCTCGCTCTGCTCGGCGGCGCGCAGCCGGTCGGCGGTGGCGTAGTCGGTGAAGATCTGCCGGGCCAGTCCCCGGACCTCTTCGAGTTCCTCGCCAAGGGTGAAGTCCATCAGTCTTCCTTCTTCGGGACGGCGGGCCGGAAGACCGGCAGGGTCAGGTCGGGGTCGGCGTCCAGCCACTCCAGCGAGACCGGCATGCCGATCTCGACGTCCTCGGGGGAGACGCCGGTGAGGTTGGCGGTCAGCCGGGTGCCCTCGGGCAGCTCGATCACCGCGATGAGCAGCGGGTAGTCGAACGCCGGGTGCCGCGGGTGGTGGGCGACCACGTAGCTGTAGACGGTGCCCTCGCCGGTGGACTCCACGGTGTCCCACTCGAACGAGCCGCACACCGGGCAGCACGGGCCGGGCGGGTGCCGCAGCGACTCGCAGGCCGAGCAGCGCTGGATGACCAGCCGGTGCTCCTTGGCCGCCTCGAACCAGAAGGCGTTGTCCGGGTTGATCGCGGGGCGGGGGCGCTTGGCCTTGGGCGCGACTTTCGCCGCGGGCTTGAAGCGCAGCAGGCGCCAGCGCTGGACGGCCACGGTCTCGCCGTCGGAGTCGCGGTAGGTGCGCACCGTGGTGATGAAGCGCCCGGCGCCCAGCCCGGTCTTCTTCTCCGGGGAGATCGACTCGATGGTCTCCGAGACGCTGACGTGGTCTCCGGGCACGAGCTCGCGGTGGAACTCGAACTCCGAGTCGGTGGCGACCACCGAGGTGTAACCGCCTTCGGCCAGCAGCTCCGTCAGCTCGTCCATCCCGGTGGAGGCGTTCCCGTCGGGGCGCACGGTGGCGGCGTACCCGCGCATCGTCCAGGCCTGCACCATCGACGCGGGTGCCACGACGCCGGGGCGTCCGGTGGCCTTGGCCGCCTCGTCGTCCAGGTAGACCGGGTTGGCGTCCTCCATGGCCTCGACCCAGTGCCGGATCATCGGCACGTTGACCGGGTCCTGGCCGCGCCGCTCGGCGACCGCCTCCCGGCCGACCCAGGCCTGGAGCCGGGCTTCGTAGTCGGGGTAGCCCTCGCTCATCGGCCGGCCCTCGCCCTCGGCAGGCCCAGGCCCTGGACGGCGACCATGTCGCGCAGCACCTCGTTGACGCCGCCGCCGAAGGTGTTGACGATGCCCTGGCGGGAGAGCTGCTCGATCTGCCCGAACAGCACCGCGCCCGGCGACTCGGGGCGGATCCGCCCGGCCGCGCCGAGGATGCCGGTGAGGGTGCGCTGCACGTCGATGTGGGTCTCGGTGCCGTAGGCCTTGGTGCCGCCGGCCTGGGCGCCCGACAGGTCGCCGGTGGTCTCCACCGCCCAGGTCATCTTCCAGTTGAGCAGCGCCATCGCCTCGAGCTTGGCGTAGGTGCGGGCCAGGTCGCGGCGCACCCACGGCAGGTCGATGACGCCGTTGTCGCGCGCCCAGTCCCGCACGTCCTCCCACAGGCGGATCATGCGGCCGCCGAGCGCGGCCAGGCCGATGCGCTCGTGGTTGAGCTGGTTGGTGATCAGGCCCCAGCCGCCGTCGACCTCGCCGACGACGTTCTCGGCCGGAATCCGCACGTCCGAGTAGTAGGTGGCGGTGACGATCATGCCGCCGACGCACTGGATCGGGCTCCAGGAGAACCCTTCGGCGTCGGTGGGGATGATGACGATGGAGATGCCCTTGTGGCGGGGCTTGTCCGGGTCGGTGCGCACGGCGGTCCACACGTAGTCGGCGGTGTTGGCGCCGCTGGTGAAGATCTTGCTGCCGTCGACGACGAACTCGTCGCCGTCGCGGACCGCCTTGGTGCGCAGCGACGCCAGGTCGGTGCCGGCGTCCGGCTCGGTGTAGCCGATCGCGAAGACGATGTCGCCGGAGAGGATGCCGGGCAGGTACTTCTTCTTCTGCTCCTCGGTCCCGTACTTCATCAGGGTCGGGCCGACGGTGTTGACGGTGACGAACGGGAACGGAAGGCCGGCCCGCTGCACCTCGTCGAAGAAGATGTACTGGTCGGAGAGGGACCGGCCCTGGCCGCCGTACTCGACGGGCCAGCCGATACCCAGCCAGCCGTCGTTCCCGAGCATCTTCACGACCTCGCGGAACTGGCTGCCGCCGACGCCCTCCTCGCCGACCCGGCGGCGCACGTCCGCGGGCAGGAGGTTGGCGAAATAGGCACGAAGTTCCGCGCGCAGCTCCTGTTGCGCTGCGGACTCACGCAGATCCATGGGCACTCTCTCTCTGGATGGTCAGGGCAGGAAGCGCAGTCGGCCGCTGGCGACGAACTCCTCGCGCAGCGCCTCCTTGTCGGCCTCGGTCATCGGGGTGTAGTCGGGGGTGCCCCGTCCCACCCACCGGTAGACGGGCTCGCCGGTGCGCCAGCCTTCGTTCTGCAGCTGCTTCTTGGCCAGCTTCCCCGAGCCGGTGGTGGGCAGGGAGTGGGAGAAGCGCACGAAGCGGGGGGCGCCCTTGGTGCCCAGGTCGTCCTGGGCGGCCAGGAACGCCGGGAGGTCCAGGTCGTCGAAGGAGACGCCCTCGGGCACCTCGACCGCGGCCATCACCTGGTCGCCGGAGCGCGAGTCGGGCACCGCGAACGCGACGGCGTCGATGACCTTGGGGTGGCGGCGCAGCACGAGCTGGGTGTGCAGGGAGGAGATGTTCTCCGAGTCCACCCTGATCCAGTCCCCCGACCGCCCGGCGAAGTACAGGAAGCCGTCGGCGTCGAGGTAGCCCAGGTCGCCGGTCCAGTACCAGCCGTGGCGGACGCGCTCGGCGTCGGCCTCGGGGTTCTTGTAGTAGCCCTCGAACTTCTCCGCGCCGTCGGTGTCGACGATCTCGCCGATGGCCTGCTCGGGGTTGGCGACCTTGCCGTGGGCGTCCAGGACGGCCGGAGGGCACTCCTCGCGGGTCTGCGGGTCGACGATCCGCACCCCGGCGTGCATGGGGCGGCCGAAGGCCGTGGCGGGGGTGTCGGGCGTCTGCTTGATCATGCCCGCGCCCTCGCTGGAGCCGTAGCCCTCGACGAGCCGGGCGCCGAAGCGGCGCAGGAACTCGGCGCGGTCCTCGGGCGAGGCCTCGGTCCCGAAGCCGTGGGTGAGGGTGTTCTCGGCGTCGTCGTCCTGCTCGGGCCGGGCCAGGATGTAGCCGATGGCCTTGCCGACGTAGGTGAAGAAGGTGGCGCCGTAGTGCCGCACGTCCGGCAGGAAGCCGGAGGCGGAGAACTTCGGCGTGAGCGCGACGGTCGCGCCCACGGTCAGCGCGGGCGCCCACAGGGCCATCAGCGCGTTGCCGTGGAACAGCGGCATCGGGCAGTAGCAGACGTCCTCGCGCTTGACGTCGTACTTGGCGCTGTTGTTGCGGCCCAGCTCGGCGAGCCTGCCCTGGGAGCAGCGGGCGGCCTTGGAGGCGCCGGTCGTGCCGGAGGTGAACAGCAGCAGCAGCTGCGTCTTCGGGTCGATGGACGGGTCCGCGGCGGGCTCGCAGGCGTGCCCGGCGACCAGGGCCGGGTAGTCCTCGTCGTCGACCAGGAGGAACCGCTCGCGCGGCACCCCGATGTCGAGGCTCTCCAGCAGTGCGAGCCCGGCCCGGTCGGTGACGACCAGCTGCAGGTCGGTGTGGCGGACCTCCTGCTCCAGGTAGGCGCCGCGCCGGGTGGAGTTGATCCCGACGACGGTCGCCCCGCCCAGCGCCGCGGCGCCGAGCCACAGGACGTACTCCGGCACGTTGTCCAGCAGGACGCCGATGTGGAAGGGGCCCTCCCGGCGCAGCTTCGCGGCCAGCGAGGCGCGGGCCGCGCTCTCCCGTACGACCTCGTCCCAGGTCCAGGAGCGGTCACGGCTGAGCAGCCCGGGGCGGTCGTCCCCGACCCGGGCCAGCAGCAGTTCGGCGATCGTCTCGTTGCGCAAAGTTCGTTCCCTCAGGCGGCGGCCGTGTGGGGAGGCGCGCGGTGCGCGCCGCCCCGGCCGTAGATCTTGATCATGCACTTGTTGCAGCGGATGCACTGCGACTTACCGGGCCAACGGAATGTCCTTCAAACGAGCACCCCGCATGAGGGTGCGCAGTCAAACTAAGTCAGCGGGATGCCCCCGGTACGAGGGCATCCCGCTGACTGGGAGCAAGGGCCTTACCTGCGGATCAACGCCGGGTGAGCGCCTCGGTGATGGCCTCCGTGTGGGACTGGGACTCCGCCAGCTGGCGCATCAGCCACAGGCGCAGCACCCGGGTGACGGCGGCGGCGACGTACAGCGCCGCGCCCAGCACGGTGACGGCCAGGAACGCCATCGCCAGGATCTGGTTCGAGGCGACGTCCCGGTTGTCGTCCAGGGCCAGGGAGTTGCTGTAGGAGACGAAGGTCCCCACCACGCCGAGGATCATGACGACCAGGCCGAGGATCCGGAACCTGCCGTCGGCGGCGGAGGCGTTGCCCGCGCCGATCTTCTGGTCCGCGACGTCCTGGGCGAACTTCGCACGGCGCTCTTCGCTGTGGGTCGTGGTCATGGGGGTCAACCTCCTAGGTATTCGCTGGAAAGACGGCCTTCGATCTCGTCCGGCGTGCCGGTGTCCACGATGCGGCCGTGAAGCATGAGGGCGGCGGTGTCCGCGATCGGCAGCACCACCCGGGCGAACTGCTCGGCGACCAGTACCGACAGGCCGCCCGCGACGAGCTCGGCGACCGTCTCGTACATCTGGGTCACGATCATGGGCGCCAGGCCCATGGACAGCTCGTCGAGCAGCAGGACGGCCGGGTCGGTGGCCAGCGCCCGCGACAGGGCGAGCATCTGCTGCTCGCCTCCCGACATCGAGCCCGCGAGCTGGTTGCGCCGCTTGCCGAGGATGGGGAAGCGGTCGTAGGCGACCGCTTCGAGCTTCTTCAGGTCGGTGCCGGTGCCGGTGGCGATCCACAGGTTCTCCCGGACCGTGAGGTTCGGGAAGACGCCGCGGCCCTCGGGGATCGCGCACACGCCCAGCTTCGCGATCTCCTGCGCCGACAGGCCGTTGACCCGGCGCCCGGCCAGGCGCAGCTCGCCGCCGTTCAGGGGCAGCAGCCCGGTGCACACCTTCATGGTGGTGGACTTGCCGCCGCCGTTCGGGCCCAGCAGCGCCACCACCGAGCCGGGGTGGACGACCAGGTCGACGCCGTGCAGCGCCTGGATCGCGCCGTAGCCCGCGCGGACTCCGGCCAGTTCGAGCACGGGCGTCCGCTGCTCCGCCTCCGCGACGGCGCCCGGCGCCCCGGTCTCCGTGCTCATGCCACCTCCTCGGTTCCGATGTAGGCCGCGATGACCTCGGGCGACTCCTGGATCTCCCGCGGGGAGCCCGAGGCGATGACCGAGCCGTAGTCGAGCACGTGGATGGTGGTGCACAGCCGCATCACCAGCGGCAGGTCGTGCTCGACCAGGCAGATCGCCAGGCCGTCCTCGGCCAGGCCGGTCAGCAGCTCGGCGAACGCCTCGGTCTCCTGCTCGGTCTGGCCGGAGGCCGGCTCGTCCAGCAGCAGCACCCGCGGCGAGGTCATCAGCGCCCGCGCGACCTCCACCACCCGGGCCCGGCCGGTCGGGATGTCGGAGACGTCCCGGTCGGCGATGTCGGTGAGGCCGGTCAGCTCCAGGATCCGGTCGGTCTCGGCGTCCAGGTCGATGCGCTTGCGGGTGGTGGCCCGCAGGATGTCCCCGGCGACCTTGACGTTGTCGCGCACCGACAGCGACAGGAACAGCTCCAGCTGCTGGAAGGTGCGGGCCAGGCCGAGCTTGGCGCGCTTGGCCGGGGACATCCCGGTGATGTCGACGCCGTCGATGAGGACCTTGCCCTCGGTGGGCTTCTGCAGCCCGGTGACGGTGTTGAACAGCGTGGTCTTGCCCGCGCCGTTCGGGCCGATCAGCCCGGTGATCCGGCCTTCCTCGGCCCCGATGCTCACCTGGTTCACCGCGGTGTTGCCGCCGAAGCGGACGGTGACTCCCTGGGTCTCAAGCAGGGGCATTGACTTCCTCTCCCTTCTGCGCAGCGGCCGCCCGGACGCCGGGGACCCGCGCGGGCAGGCCCAGCGCCAGGTCGAGCCGGTCGCGCAGCGTGGCGGTGAACGGCTCGTCGTCGCGGATCTCGTCCGAGTGCCCGTGGCCCTCGACGG
The DNA here is from genome assembly GCF_039525175.1 of Actinocorallia libanotica. NCBI lineage: Bacteria > Bacillati > Actinomycetota > Actinomycetes > Streptosporangiales > Thermomonosporaceae > Actinocorallia > Actinocorallia libanotica. The sequence goes on along the minus strand of NZ_BAAAHH010000003.1, from coordinate 171,192 downwards.
GGGCGACGGCGTGCGGCATGAGCTTCTGGCCGACGGCCGGCAGCGCCATCACGACCACCAGGGCCAGCAGCGTGAACGTCCAGCTGCCGTAGAGGCCGGCCAGCGCCAGCGCGTACAGCACCGCCACGAGCACGGCCCCGCCGATGAGGACGGGCCTGGCGCCGCGCAGGGAGCGGTAGCCGTCCATGATCCCCTGCACCGAGCCGCTGGGGGTCTTGCCGACGCCCATGCCGACCAGGGCGGTGCCGACCATCACCACATTGCCCAGCAGCTCGAAGAAGGTCGCCGCCTGCGGCTGGGAGATGGCCAGGTCGTTGAAGGTGCCGACGAGCAGGGTGAAGCCGATGCCCGACATCACGCCGCCGAACAGGGCGCCGCTGATGTAGCCGATGCCGCCGACGACCACCAGCATCACCAGCGCGAGGCTGGCCATGAGGCCGAAGCTCTCGCCCTCCACCGAGCCCATGGCGGAGCTCATCAGGATGCCGCCCAGGCCGGCGATCGCCGCCGAGAGCATGAAGACGCTCAGCTTCAGCTTGACCAGGTTCTGGCCCAGCATCGCGGTGGCGGCCGGGCTGTCCTTCATCGCGGCCAGCCGGCGGCCGTAGCCGCTGTTGCGCAGCACGGCCAGGCCGGTCGCGATCAGCGCGAACAGCGCGGTGGCCACCAGGAGGAACGTCAGCGGGTCGCCCAGGTCGACCGGGCCGAACCTGGGCTTGGGGATGATCAGCGTGCCGTCGGGGAACAGCGTGAAGGTGAAGCCCGCCAGGGTGTGCTCGACGGTGTCGCGCAGCACCATGTTCGACAGCAGCGCGCCGAAGGCCAGGGTGGCCAGCGCCAGGTAGAGGCCGCGCAGCCGCAGCGCCGGCAGGGCCACCAGGCCGCCGACGACCGCGGTGGCCACGACGGCCAGCACGATGCCCGGGAGGTTGAGGCTGGCGTCCAGGCCGCTGCCGGTGATGCCGAAGTGGAAGACGATGACCGTGGCGATCGCGGCGAAGGACATCGGCGCCAGGTTCATCTCGCCCGCGTAGCCCGTCAGCAGGGTGAGGGACAGGGCGATGATCGCGAACGCCATGCCGAGGCCGAGCGTGGTGATGCCCGAGTCGGCCAGCAGCAGCGAGTACAGGAACACGATCCCCAGCAGCACCAGGCCCCACGTCGCCGCGGCGCGCACGCTCGGCACCCGGTAGCGCTCGCGGGTGCGGGTGGCGGCGCCGCGCAGCCGGTCCTGCGGCAGCACGACGATCACGATGAACAGCAGGATCATCGGGAGCGAGACCCGGAAGTTGCCCGTCCAGGTCCAGTCGCTGGGGAAGTAGGCGGTCACGTAGGCGCCGAGGAGGCCGAGCACCATCGCTCCGGCGAAGGCCGGGGGGATGTTGCGCAGGCGGCCGAACATGGCGGCGGCGAAGGCGTCGATCACCAGCAGGGTGAGCGCGTTCGCCTCCAGCGAACCGCCGCTGACCGGGGTGATGAGGATGCCGGCGAGCACCGCGAGGGCCGAGCCCAGCGCCCAGGAGATCGCCGCGACCCGCGCCGGGTCGTGCCCGTTGAGCCGCAGCAGGTCGGGGGAGTCCACGGTGCCGCGCATGACCACGCCCACCCGGGTGCGGTGGAAGAGCATCCGCAGGCCCAGCGCGATGGCCAGGGCGACGACGAGGCAGAGGATCTCGTGGATCCGGACGACCACGCCCGCGATCTCGATGGAGGCGTCGGACCCGAAGAACATCGTCAGCGTGCGGGGCTCGACCGGGTCCCAGATCCACTGGGACAGGTAGACCATGCCGAGCATGACCGCGACCGTCACCACGATCTTGGCGACCTCGGCGGTGTCCCGCAGCGCGCCCATGATCAGCTTGTGCAGGAGCAGGCCCATCAGCGGGCCGAAGACGCCCACCACGAGCAGCAGGGACAACCACACCGGCAGTCCCCAGCCCACGGAGAGCTGCCAGTACAGGAAGGTCCCCAGCATGGCCTGCGCGCCGTGCGCGAAGTTGAAGATGCCGGAGGTGTTGTAGGTCAGGACCAGACCGGAGGCGGCGATGGCGTAGACCGACCCCAGAACGAGCCCGAGGATCGTGAAGGTAAGGAAGGTGGTCATGGTCGCCCTTGTGGAGATGAGGGAGAGGGGCGGGCGGGCCGGCCGCCGGAGCGGCCGGCCCGCGGGGTCCGTGCGCGGGGCACGGTCACATCAGGACTTCAGGAAGGTGGTGGCGATCCGGTCCTTGTTGAGCTCGGTGCCCCACAGCGACTTGTCGGTGTCGACCACGGCGTTCTCCGGGCAGGCGAACTCGCCCTTCTCGGCCGGAGCGATCTGCTCGTACTTCGTGCCGGTCAGCTTGAGCATCATGGAGCACTTGGCGGGCAGGTTGGCGCCGGGGTCGGTGGCCGCGTGCAGGCCGCCGCCGGTCCACTCGTGCACCTGGGAGATCTCCTTGGCGACGCACTCGCGGGTGAGGTCGGAGCCGCAGGCCTTGGCCGCGTTCGCCCACAGCAGGAACGCCGAGGTGGCCTGCATGCCCAGCAGCGCGGTCTTGCCGCCCGCGCCCTCGACGATCTCCAGGTACTTCTTGACCGCCGGGACCTTGTCGGCGTTCTCGAACGGCTGGAAGATCATGCTCAGGTGGATGTTGTCGCCCTGGCCGCTGGTGTTCCACTTGGAGATGAAGTCGGTGTACCAGGTGGCCTCACCGATGAACGGGACGTCGACGCCCACCCGGTCCAGGGCCTCGAGCATGCCCAGGGCCGCGGGGTCCGGGGTCTTGGACGTCCACAGCGCCTTGACGTCGCACTTCTTGAACTTCTCGGCGAACGGCACGAAGGTCGCGTCGCCCTTGACGTTGAGCTGGACGCCGCAGTTCTTGAACTTGACGTCCATCCCGTTGAGCACGCTCTCGATCTTCCGCGTGCCGGTCGTGATCGCCGGGGAGGTCGAGTTGATCGCGTCGAGATCCGTCTTCATCTCGGGGAACTTCTCCATGGCCAGCATGAGGCCGGAGGCGTTGTAGCGGTCCACCGGGTAGGGGACGGCCTCGAACTTGTTCGGGCCCATCGCGGCGTTGGGGCCGACGGTGAAGCCCGCGACCGTGGGCAGCTCGCACGCGGCACGGTACTGCTCGGCCGCCTCGTCCATGGCGAAGCCCTGGCCGACCAGCATGAAGTCCTGCTTGCAGGCCTTCTGCATGACGCTGACCGACTGCATGTAGGCGGCGTCGTACTGGTTGCCCTTGATCTTGCGGCCGTTGATGCCGCCCTGCTCGTTGCACCAGTCGATCATCGCCTTGACGGCGTCGCCCATGTCCTTGTTCAGGCCGGGGGACTGGGCGAAGCCGCGGTCGTCGCCGTAGCCGATGACGATCTCGGAGTCGGTGACCCCCTGCGCGGTGGCGCCCTTGGCGTCCCCGGCCCCGCACGGGGAGGCGAGCGTGCCGAACATGTTGTCGGACGCCTTGGTCTCGGACTTGGTGTCCGAGCCGTCCGAACCGGAACGCTGGCCGGCACAGGCGGTGCCCAGCAGCATCAGAGACAGGACGCCTGCGGTGATGCGCCCGAACTTGCTGGCTTTCATAGGGGGTTGTGCTCCTTCGAAAAGGTGGGGGTGAGGGTGGCGGAGGGTTCAGCCGAAGAAGGCCTGGCCTCCGTCGAGGGGGAGGGTCGCACCGGTGAGGTAGCGCATGTCCGGCCCCACGAGCGCGACCACCGCGCGGCCGATGTCCTGTTCGCATTCACCGATGTAGCCCAGGGGAATCGTCTTGCGGAACTCCTCGGCCTCCTCGGGGAAGGCCTCGGTCCACTGCTTCAGCCCGGGTGACAGGGCGTGCGGTGCGATGGAGTTCGCGCGGATGCCGTCGGGCCCCCATTCCGCGGCCGCGGTGCGGGTCAGTGACCGCAGCGCCTGCTTGGCCGCCGCGTACGCGCCGTACGTGGTCGGGTCCCAGCGCACCATGGAGGAGGACACCAGGTTGACGATGTTCCCGCCGCCCCGCGCCTTCATGTGCGGGTGGCAGGCCTTCATGAAGGCGAAGGCGGCGAAGGGGCCGCTCACGAAGCCCTTCTGGAAGGCCCTGTCGTCCATCGACAGCAGCGGCCCATAGGTTCCCGAATAAGCGTTGTTGACGAGGATGTCGACACCGCCGAAGGTCTCGACGACCTGGTCGACGACACCGGGGATGGTCTCGGTCTTGAGGACATCGCAGGTGAACGGCTCCGCGCGGACGCCCCGCTCGCGGAGCAGCTCGCAGGTCGTCTCGAGTTTGGCGGCCGTGCGGCCCAGGACCGCTATCTCGACTCCCTCGGAGGCGAGGGCCAGTGCGATCCCCTGGCCGACGCCCTGGCCCGCGCCCGTAACGATCGCCACCTGGCCGGATAGGCTTCGCAATGGTCCTCCTAGTTATCCAGGTCACAACGGATCGCCATAGTGATGTGACCCCCAACACCTGGAGGGATCAGTCCCACTCAGCGGAACGCTGCGTGAAGAGCCCTCTCATCAGCGACATCCCACTGATCGAGACAACTTGGCGATGTTTGCCAGAGCTGTCCAGAATGAGCTTCGATGGCCGTTAAAGTGACGTGCGTCATGCGGCAGAGGAGGAAGAGGTAACCGATGAGTGACGTGGCGACGATGATGGCCGAGGTCATGGGACGGCTGACCGGTCCCGGTGGCGATTTCGCCCTGGTGGAGACCCCGGGACAGCGAGCCCCCGGCTTCGCCGGCGCCGCACGCGATCTCGGCGAGGTGCTCACCGCCTCCCTCGCCTACGGAGACCGCGACTACATCGTCACCGCCACCGAGCGGCTCAGCTTCACCGAGCACGCCGCGCGGGTCGCCGCCCTGGCCGAGGCGCTGCGCACCGAGTACGGCGTCCAGCCGGGCGACCGCATCGCCATCGACGCCGCCAACTCCCCGGACTGGATCGTCTCCTTCTGGGCGACGGTCGCGGTCGGCGCCATCGCCGTCGGCTACAACGCCTGGTGGGCGCCGCTGGAGATCGAGTACGCGCTCGGGCACACCACCCCCAAGCTGGTCATCGCCGACGCCAAGCGCGCCGCCCTCATCGGGGACCGGGCGCGGGTGCTCACCCTGGAGGAGGACGTCCCGGCCGCGGTCGCCCGCCACCAGGGCGCCGAACTGGTCGTGCACGCCGCCGAGTCCGACGACCCGGTGATCATCCTCTACACCAGCGGGACGAGCGGCCGGCCCAAGGGCGCCGTGCACTCCCAGCGCAACCTGGTCTCGGTGATCGAGTACCACCGGCTCAACAACGCGATGTCCGTCGAGCTGGCCGCCCAGTGGGGCATCAAGATCGACCCGGCCGACCAGCGCCACCTGCTGGCGCTGCCGCTGTTCCACATCGCCGGCCTGCACAACCTGGCGGTGGCCCGGCTGGCGACGGGCAGCGCGGTCATCATGCACCAGGGCGCGTTCGACGTGGACCGGGTACTCAGCCTGATCGAGAAGGAGAAGGTCACCAACTGGGGCGCCGTGCCGACCATGGCGAACCGCATCGTCGAGCACGGTGACGTCTCCAGCTACGACCTCTCCTCGCTGACCGCGTTCGCGCTGGCCTCGGCGCCCTCCTCCCCCGCCTTCAAGGCCAAGCTGCGCGAGGCGTTCCCGCCGGCCCGCGACGCGCTGGTGGACAGCTACGGGCTGACCGAGTCCTGCACCGCGATCGCCGTCGCCACCCCGATGGACCTGCAGGAGGCCCCCGGTTCGCTGGGCCGCCCCGTCACCGGCGTCCGGCTGGAGATCCGCGACGCCGACGGCAACGCGCTGCCCGACGGCCAGGAGGGCGAGATCTGCGTCCTCAGCCCGTACATGATGACCGGCTACTGGGCCGACGAGGAGGCCACCGCCAAGGCGATCGGCCCCGACGGCTGGATGCGCACCGGCGACATCGGCATGATCGACGCCGGCCGGCTGCGGCTGACCACCCGCCGCTCCGACCTGATCATCCGCGGCGGGGAGAACGTCTACCCCGCCGAGATCGAGAACGCGCTGGCCGAGTTCCCCGGCGTGCGCGAGTGCATCGCCCTGGGCGCCCCCCACCCGGACCTGGGCCAGGAGGTCATGGCCGTGGTCGTCTTCGCCGACTCCCCCGCCTCCGAGCAGGAGCTGGTGGACTTCGCCCGCGAGCGCCTGGCCTACTTCAAGGTCCCGTCGCGCTGGAAGATCACCTCCGCGCCGCTGCCCCGCAACGCCACCGGCAAGGTGATCCGCCGCGCGGTCGAGGAGTCCGTCGGCCTCGCCGCCGCTCCCGCCGCGGGCTGACGCGCGCCTCGGGGGAGGCGGGATCACCCCGTCTCCCCCGTGTAGAGCTCGACCATCTGGTGCAGGTGGCGGCGGAACCTGTCCACCGCCTCCGGGTCGTCGGAGCCCATTGGGACGCCGGCGTCGTCGAAGATGCCGTTGCGGACGAAGTCGTGCACGGACCAGAAGAGGTCCTGGAGGATGAGCCCGGAGTCCAGGTGCGGCAGGAAGACGCCCTCCGTCAGCGCCAGCGTCCGGGTCAGCTGGGGGCCGGCTCCCTTCCTCTCGACGTCCGTGAAGTCCGCGGCGTCCTGCATCCGGCGCTGTATCCACAGTCCCGCGTCCTGCGGGCGGCGGAGGAAGTGGTCGAGGGTGCTGTCGACCAGGTGGTGGACGCCCGACGCGTCCGGCGTGTAGTTCTCGACCAGCTTCCGGAGGGTCTTCTCACCCTCCGTCCGTACGTTCTCCATGACCTCCAGGTAGAGCTGCTTCTTCCCGCCGAACTCCTCGGTGACGGCCTCGACCGGCGCGCCCGCCGCGTCCGCGATCAGCTGCGCGGTCGTCTGGTCGTATCCGAGCTCGGCGAAGAGATGCTCGGCCGCACTGAAGATCGCCTCGTGCGCCGGTTTCCCCATTCTGCTCATGGCAGGACCCCCTGACCATGCTAGCCGTGCGCCTTCCCCGCACATCTGCACGAAAAGGTAGCCTCCCGGCAAAAAGCCCAAGGCCCCGCCGTCCCTGAGGACGGCGGGGCCTTGGAGCGTTCCCGTCAGCGGGGACGGGGCGGATGCTTGGCGATGAACAGGCCCTCGGCCGTGACGCACTCGCGGCCGCCGGCCGAGATCGAACCCACCGTGCGGATCTTGGAGCCGTCGACCGAGACCTGGCGGCCCGTGACGGTCAGCGGCTCGAACAGCGGGGTGGTGTGCCGGTAGCGCAGGGTCAGCTCCGCCGTCATGCCCGACACCCCGGCCCAGCCGTTGGCGACGCCCAGGGTGTGGTCCAGGATCAGCGCCGAGATCCCGCCGTGGACGCAGCCGGGCGGGCCCTGGTAGGGCAGGTCCAGCACCACCTCGGCCGTGATGGAACCGTCCGGCCCCGGTGCGTAGTCCAGCGGCGGGGCCAGCGGGTTCTCCGTCCCGGCGACCGCGTCGTGCCTGGTACGGCCGTCACCGCGCCACATGTCCACCATCCGCTCCTGCAGCTCGGGAGCGGTGGCGTCCAGATCGTCGGCGATGGCGTTCAGGCGGCCGGCGATCTCGTCCATGTCCGCGCCGGAGATGTCGCCGGCGCGCATGAGACCCGCGATGACCCGGCGGGCCGCGGCGGCAGCCGCGTCCGCGCCGGTTCCCCGCACGGGAGCGGAGAGTTCCATCGTCATTCCGGTCAGCCCTTCCCCACCGGCTCGGGGTCGCGGGGCAGGCCCAGCAACCGCTCGCCGATCACGTTGAGCTGCACGTCGGTGGTGCCGCCGGCGATCGACATGCAGCGCGAGTTCAGGAACATCCAGGTGGCGTCCGGGCTCCCGGTGGACAGGGAGCGCCCGGTGGTGGCCAGGGCCGAGGGGCCCGCCCAGTCCATGGCGGTCTCCCACACCTGCTGGATGTGCTCCACTCCGATCAGTTTACTGATGCTCGCCTCTGCTCCGGGCTGCGCCCCCGACAGGGAGCGCAGCGTGGTGCGCAGGCTGAACAGGCTGCTGGACTGGGCGTCGCAGAGGATCTTCCCGAGCGTGGTGAGCCGCTCGTCGTCGGCCTGCCCGCCCTCGGCGGCGACCAGGCCCAGCAGCGCCTCGCCGCCGCTGCCCAGCGAGGAGTCGTGCGACAGCGAGACGCGCTCGTTGGACAGGGTGGTGCGGGCCAGCTTCCAGCCGTCGCCGGTCCCGGCGACCAGCAGGTCGTCGGGGATGAACACGTCGTCGAGGAAGACCTCGTTGAACAGCGCCTCGCCGGTCAGCTCGCGCAGCGGCCGGATGTCGATCCCGGGCGACTTCATGTCCAGCAGGAAGTACGACAGGCCCTTGTGCTTGGGCGCGGCCGGGTCGGTGCGGGCCAGCAGGATGCCCCAGTCGGCCTCGACGGCCATGGACGTCCAGACCTTCTGGCCGGTGATCTTCCAGCCGCCCTCGACCTTCTCGGCCCGGGTGGACAGCGCCGCCAGGTCCGAGCCGGCGCCGGGCTCGCTGAACAGCTGGCACCAGCGCAGCTCGCCGCGCAGCGAGGCGGGCAGGAAGCGCTCGTGGTGCTCGGGCGAGCCGTGCGCGATGAGGGTGGGCACCACCCAGTTGCCGATGATCATGTCGGCGGCGCGCAGCCCGGCCCCGCGCATCTCCTCGGCGATCACCAGCTGGGTGACCGCGTCGGCGCCCTTGCCCCACGGCCGGGGCAGGTGCGGGGAGGTGTAGCCGCGCTCGGCCAGGTAGGTCAGGCGCTCCTGGCCCTCCAGCGCCTTGGCGGGCTCCAGCTCGGCGCGGATCTCGGCGCGGATCCGCTCGGCCTCCTCGGGCAGCTCGACGCTCAGCTCGCGGCGGACGCCGTCCAGGGTGAGCCGGGCGACGCGGCGGCGCCACTGCGCGGTGGAGCCGAGCAGGAGGCGCAGGCTCTGGGCGCGGCGCAGGTAGAAGCCCGCGTCGTGCTCCCAGGTGAAGCCGATGCCGCCGAGGGTCTGGATGCAGTCCTTGGCGGTGCTGAAGGCGTTCTCGACGCTGGTCGCGCCGGCCACGGCCGCGGCCAGCGAGGCCTCGGCCGAAGCCGCGTCCTCCTCCTGGGCGCGGGCGGCGTCCCAGGCGCAGGCGCGGGCCTGCTCGGCCAGGGACAGCATGCGGGCGCAGCGGTGCTTGACGCCCTGGAACTGGCCGATGGGGCGGCCGAACTGCTCGCGGACCTTGGCGTAGTCGGCGGAGGTGGCGGTCGCCCAGTCGGCCAGGCCCGAGGCCTCGGCGGAGAACAGCACCGCGGCCAGGTCCAGCACGTCCTGGGCGGCCAGGCCGGTGAGGACGGCGTCGCCGGCCACGACCGCGCCGTCGGCCTTCACCGCGGCCAGGCGGCGGGTGACGTCGTGGCTGGGCAGCGCGGTGACCTCGACGGCGTCGCGCGGCAGCACGACCCAGGCGGTCTCCTCGCCGTCCCGGGCGGGCAGCACGAACAGGTCGGCGACCTGCCCGGCGAGCACCGGCTCGGACTCGCCGTCCAGCACGGTCCGGTCGCCGTCGCGGGTCAGGGTCAGGCCGCCGGGGCGCAGCGCGACCGCGCCGACGGTGCCGCCCTCGGCCAGGCCCTCCAGGTGGGCGGTGTGCCCGGCGCGGTGCAGGACCGCGCCGGCCAGCGTGGTGGCCAGGAACGGGCCGGGGGTCAGGGCGCGGCCCAGCTCCTCCAGCACGACGGCCAGCTCGACCAGGCCGTAGCCCGCGCCGCCGTTCTCCTCGGGCAGGTGCAGCCCGATCAGCCCCTGCTCGGCCAGGCCCTTCCAGAAGGGGGGAAGCTCCTCGCGCTCGGCCTCCACCGCGGCGCGCAGCACCTGCGGTGTCACCTCGCGGGAGGCGAAGGTGCGCACCGCGTCGCGCAGGTCGCGGTGCTCCTCGGTCAGTCCGATCGTCATGGTCTCTCTCAGATGCGTTCGATGATGGTGCCGGTGGCGTGTGCCCCGCCCGCGCACATGGTGATCAGGGCCGTCGACCTGTCCGTGCGCTCCAGCTCGTAGAGGGCCTGGGTGATCAGGCGCGAGCCGGTGGAGCCGACGGCGTGGCCGAGCGCGATCGCGCCGCCGTTGACGTTGACCTTGTCCATGTCGGGCTCGTGTGCCTGCGCCCAGGACAGGACGACCGAGGCGAAGGCCTCGTTGATCTCGACCAGATCGATGTCGGACAGCTTCATGCCCGCCTTGTTCAGCACGTGGGTGGTCGCCGCGATGGGGCCGTCCAGGTGGTAGTACGGGTCGGAGCCGACCATGCCGGAGGCGATGATCCGGGCGCGCGGGCGCAGGCCCAGCTCGGCCGCCTTCTCCTCGCTCATCAGCAGCACCGCGGCGGCGCCGTCGCTGATCTGCGAGGAGTTGCCGGCGGTGTGGATGCCGCCGGGGTAGACCGGGTTCAGCCCGGCCAGCTTCTCCATGCTCGTCTCGCGCAGGCCCTGGTCGCGGGTGACCGTCGCGGTCTCGCCGGTCGGCCCCTCCGGGCCCATCACCGGCGCCTCGACCGGCAGGATCTGGCCGGCGAAGCGGTCCTCGGCCCAGGCGCGGGCGGCCTTCTGCTGGGAGGCCAGGCCGAGCGCGTCGGCGGCCTCGCGGGTGATGCCCTTGTCCTTGGCGATGCGCTCGGCGGCGGTGAACTGGTCGGGCATGTCGAGGGCGAAGCCCTCGGGGACCGGCATGCCGCCCCCGGGGACGAGGGCCGCGCCGAGGAAGACCCGGCTCATGGCCTCCACGCCGCAGCCGATGCCGACGTCGATGGCGCCGGAGGCGATCAGGCCGGCGATGATGTGCACCGCCTGCTGGCCCGAGCCGCACGCGCAGTCGACGCTGGTGCAGGCGGTCTGGTAGGGCAGCCCGGCGACCAGCCACGCGTTGCGGGTGATGTTGTTGGCCTGCTCCGAGGCCTGGGTGACGCAGCCGCCGACGGCCTGCCCGACCAGCGCCGGGTCGACCCCGGCCTTGGCCAGCAGCCCCTTCTGGGTCAGGCCGAGCAGCTCGGCCGGGTGCAGCCCGCTCAGGGCGCCGTTGCGCTTGCCGACCGGGGTACGGACGGCATCGACGATCACTGCCTCAGGCACGGGGGGTCTCCTTCTCGTCGTTCTGGCTGGTCAGGTACTTCTTGGCCCACCGGTAGTCGGCCTTGCCGCTGGGAGAGCGCATGATGGACTCACTGAACGTGATCAGTGTCGGGATCTTGTAGCCCGCCAGGTGGGCGCGGCAGTGGTCGCGCAGCTCCTCGACGCCGGGGACGGGGGCGCCCGGGCGCAGCTCGACGACGGCGGCGACGCGCTCGCCGAAGCGGCGGTCGGGCACACCGGCCACGAGCACGTCCATCACCGCGGGGTGGGCCTTGAGCGCCTGCTCGACCTCTTCGGGGAAGACCTTCTCGCCGCCGGTGTTGATGCAGCCGGAGCCCCGGCCGAGCACCACGATGGTGCCGTCCTCCTCCACCCGGGCCATGTCGCCGAGGATCGACCAGCGCACGCCGTCGATGACGGGGAACGTGCGGGCGGTCTTCTCCGGGTCGTTGTAGTACCCCAGGGGGACGTGGCCGCTGCGGGCGATGGTGCCGGTCTCCTCGGAGCCGGGCGGAATCGGCTTGAGGCCGGTGTCCACGACGCTGACGCGGGGGTTGGGCGCCAGCCGCATGAGGCCGTCGGCGCCGATCTGGATGGTGCCGTCGACACCGGACTCCGACGCGCCGAAGCCGTTGTTGATGAAGAGGTCCGGCCGCAGCAGCTCCTTGAACTCCTCCTGGATGCTGCGGGAGAGGATCGCCCCGCCCGAGCCCAGCACGAACAGCGAGGAGAGGTCGAACTCCGAGCGGTGCGCGCGGAGGGTGTCGGCCAGCGGCCGCGCCATGGCGTCGCCGACGACCATGATGATGCCGACCTTCTCCTCGTCGATGAGCCGCAGCGCCTCCAGGGGTTCGAAGCGGCGCATGATGACGATCTTCGCACCGCCGAGCAGCGAGGTGAAGAGGTTGTAGGAGGCCGCTCCGTGCATCAGCGGGGCGGTGAGCATGTAGGTGAAGCCCTCGGGGCTCGCGGCCGCGGCGGCGGCCAGCTCCTCCGCGGTGAGGTACGGCGGGCCGTAGTGGTTGCCGCCCTTCAGGGCGGCCATGTAGAAGTCCTCGTGCCGCCAGACGACGCCCTTGGGCAGGCCGGTAGTGCCGCCCGTGTAGACGATGTAGCGGTCGTCGGAGCTGCGCTCGTCCGCCAGGGGCGGGGTCACCGGCTGCCCTTCGAGGGTCTCCTCGTATCCGGAGGGGCGCACGTGGGACGGCCAGGACGGCTTCTCGTCCGGAGTCTCGCCCGCGCCCACCACGACGGCCGCGCGGAGCTTCGGGCACCGGTCCGCCACGCGGGCGGCGGCCGCGGCGAACTCCTCGTCGACGACGAGGCCCGTGAGGTCCGCGTTGGTGTAGAGGTACTCCAGCTCCCGGTCGGTGTACCGGTAGTTGATGTTGACCGGCACCACCCTGATCTTCAGGCAGGCCAGGAGCGCCTCCACGTACTCCGCGCTGTTGACCATGTGGAGCCCCACGTGGTCGCCCGGCTCGATCCCGGCGGCGAGCAGCCCGTGCCCCAGAGCACTCGCCCGCTCGTCCAGGGCCTGGAACGTCAGCCTGCGCCCGCCGCACACCACGGCCGTACGCTGGGGGACGGCGGCGGCGACCGCCTCCTGGAGACTCGCGAGATTGAGCGTCGTCATGCCAGGAATCTAGAATTCGTTTCGTTGGCCGACAAGGGGGGTCCCACTCAGTGAGTCTTCCCTGGACAACTCAGCCGATCGACCCACTGAACGGGACGGCCGCATTCGGAGAACTAGAATTCGTACTAGTGTCTGGTAGCCATCTTTCGAACCTGAGCGGGAGCAACCGATGAACGCAGACCTCTCCCTGGCGGGCCGCACCGCCGTCGTCACCGGCGCGGGCGCCGGGCTCGGCCGGGCCGAGGCCCTGGCCCTGGCCGCGCAGGGCGCGAACGTCGTCGTCAACGACATGGGGCCGGCGGCCGAGGGCGTCGTCGCCGAGATCAAGACGGCCGGCGGCCAGGCCATCGCGGTCACCGGCGACGTCAGCGACTGGTCGCTGGGCGAGCAGCTCGTCTCCGCCGCCGTCGACTCCTTCGGCTCGCTGGACATCGTGGTCAACAACGCGGGCGTCCTGCGCGACAAGATGCTCTTCAACCTGAACGAGTCCGACTGGGACGACGTCATCAAGGTCCACCTCAAGGGCCACGCCGCCGTCTCCCGCGCCGCCGCCGTGTACTGGCGCAGCGCCAGCAAGGCCGCCGGCGGCCCCGTCTACGGCCGGGTCATCAACACCGCCTCCGAGGCGTTCCTGTTCGGCAGCGCCGGCCAGCCCAACTACTCCGCCGCCAAGGCCGGCATCGTCGCCCTCACCCTCTCCACCCACCAGGGCCTGGCCCGCTACGGCGTGAAGGCCAACGCGATCTGCCCGCGCGCCCGCACCGCGATGACCGCCGAGTCCTTCGCCGAGGGCACCGCGCCCGGCGGCCTCGACTCCATGGCGCCCGAGCGGGTCGGCACGTTCGTGGGCTACCTGGCCTCCCCCTCCGCCGAGGGCATCAGCGGCCAGGTCTTCATCGTCTACGGCGACATGGTCGCGCTGATGGCCGCCCCCGTGGTGGAGCAGAAGTTCACCGCCGCCGAGGGCGTCTTCTCCGTCGAGGAGATCAGCTCCCAGATCACCCCGTACTTCGAGGGCCGCGACCCGTACCAGACCTACGCCGCCTACAGCGTGGCCTCCCTGGACACCACCGGCACCACCAAGTTCGGCGGCTGACCCCCGCGCGTACCGCCGAGGCCGCCCCGTCCCGCACGCGCGGGAGGGGGCGGCCTCGTCCGTCACCGCGTCAGAAGACCTCGGAGCCGCGCAGCACGGCCTCCGCGCCGCCGTCCACGTAGATGACCTGCCCGGCCATGTGCGAGTTGGCCGGGGAGACCAGCCAGGCCAGCGCCTCGGCGATCACCACGGCGTCGGCGTAGCCGTTCAGCGGCATCGGGACCGCCTCGTCCATCACCTTGCGCATCCGCTCGTCGGCGAAGAGCGGCGCGCTCATCGGGGTGAGGACCACGCCCGGCGCGATCGCGTTCAGCGCGATGCCCTCCCCCGCCCAGGCGGGCGAGACCGCGGACCGGCGCAGCCACTGGGCCAGCGCCGCCTTGGACGAGGGGTAGAGCGTGCGGCCCCGCCCCTTGTCCACCGCCTCGTCGGCCGCCTCGACCGCGGCCCGCTCGTCGCCGTTCAGGCAGGAGCGCAGCACGATCTCGTCCACCGGCTGGGTGCCGGAGATCGAGCCGACCGCCGCCGCCCGGGGCCGCTCGGCCCGCGCCAGCGCCGGCCGCAGGCCCTCCAGCAGGGCGACCGCGCCGAAGTAGTTGACCTTCACCGCCAGCGTCAGCGGCCCGGACAGCCCGGCGCAGGCCACCACCCCGTCCAGGGTGCCGCCCGAACGCTCCAGCACCCCCTCCACCGCGCCGGCGCGGCCCTCCTCGGTGCTCAGGTCCGCGACGACCTCGGCCTCGACGAGATCGATGCCGATCACCTCGTCGCCCCGGGCGCGCAGCAGTTCCGTCAGCGCCTTGCCGATGCCCGACGCCGATCCGCTCACCGCGATGGTGCGTGTCATGTTCCTTGGTCCTTACTCACATGTGGGAACCGCCGTCGACCCGCAGGTCGAGGCCGGTCAGATAGGAGGCGTCGCTGGAGGCGGCGAAGGCGATCACCGAGGCGATCTGCTCCGGGACCGCCGCGCCCAGGGGCGCCCGCACCTTGCTGAAGTACCTGTGGTCCAGTCCCGGGGGCAGCATGTCCGGGCGCCGGGTCAGCGGGGTGTCCGTGGTGCCCGGCGAGACCGGCACCACCCGGATCCCGCGCCCGCTCAGCTCGGCGGCCAGGCTCAGCGAGAACGACAGCACCGCGCCCTTGGACGCCGAGTAGGCGCTCATGTACGGGTTGCCCTGGGTCGCCGACAGCGAGGAGACGTTGACGATCACGCCCGAGCCGTCGGGCAGGTGCCGCTGGGCCTCCCGGCAGAACAGGGCGGTGCCCACCAGGTTGACGGAGAACAGGAAGGTCAGGTCCGCGACGCTCAGCGTGTCGATCGGCGTGGTGCGGTGCGCGCCCGCCACGTTGACCAGGACGTCGATGCCGCCCATCGCCTCGGCGGCCTCGGCCACCGCGGCGACCACCGCGGGCTCGTCGGTGACGTCCACGACCCGGGTCGTGAGGGCGCCCGGCGCGTCCGCGGCCTCGACCGTCCCGGCGAGCCCCTCGGCCGACAGGTCCACCGCGAAGATCGTCGCCCCCTCGGCGGCGAGGCGGACCGCGGTGGCCCTGCCGATCCCCGACGCCGCCCCGGTGAGCAGCACTTTCACACCGTCAAAACGCTTCATGCCCGGAAAGTACCCGGTGTGACCCCGGTCTCCTCCCGCCGTCCCGGTCAACGGAACGCGGCGGTCACTGCGGCTTCGGCGCGTTGGAACGGGGGGCCAGCAGCAGCCGGCAGGCCATCCGGATGTCGTTCTCCACGTCGGACATGGACATGCGCCCGTTCAGGCTGGACTGCAGCACCCCGTACCAGCACTGCATCATCAGCCGGACCAGGGTCACGTCCTGCACGCTGGGCACCTCGATGCCCAGGGACTCCAGCACTATCGCGCTGAACATGCGGTCTATCTTGAGGGCGTCCGCCACCGTCGCCACGTTGGCGGTGTTGGCCGACTGGAGCATCGACGTCGCCAGCACCGGCCGGCGCAGCAGCTCCCGGCTCGCGGCCACCAGGAGGTCGGCCACCACGTCCTCGGGGACGGCGGCGAGCGCGGGCGGGCGGATCTCGTCGCGGAAGCGGTCGACCTGCGCGGCCATCACGGCGGCGAACAGGTGGATCTTGGAGGGGAAGTAGCGGTACAGGGTGCCGATGGCCACCCCGGAGGCCTTGGCGACCTCGTGCATCTGCACGCGCTCCAGCGGCTTCTCCGAGCCGATGCGCACCGCCGTGCGGAGGATGCGCTGCCTGCGGTCGTGCTGCTCGGGCGAGCTGGGCTCGGCAGGCGGCCTCGCGGCTGCGATCCTCGGCACGGCTCCCCCTGTCCACCTCGATGTCTGCCCCACCATCTTGACGCGGGCGCGGCTGCGGGCCCGTCCACGATACCGGTGAGTGGGATGAGGGGTACTCCAGTGTATAAGCGGCTGCTTGCCTGGGGTCCGCACAACGTGAAAGGACATCGCATGGGGATTTCCGGGGCTCCTTGGGACGAGCACGCCGATGTGATCGTGGCCGGATCCGGAGCCGGAGCCATGGCCGGCGCGCTCGCGGCCGCGGCGAACGGCCTGCGGACCGTCGTCCTGGAGAAGACGCCGCTGCTGGGCGGCACGTCCGCCTACTCCGGCGCGGCCATCTGGCTGCCCGGCAGCCAGGTGCAGGAGCGGGACGGGGCGGGCGACTCCACCGAGTCGGCGCGCACCTACCTGAAGGCGCTGCTGGGCGAGGAGAACGCCGAGCACCGCGAGACCTTCCTGGCCACCGCGCCCGAGGTCGTGGCGTTCCTGGAGGACGACCCCGCCATCGAGTTCAAGTACCAGCCGTTCCCCGACTACTTCAACGCCCCCGGCCGGCTCGACATGGGCCGCTCCTTCATCCCGCGCGCCCTGCCCCGGGAGCGGATCGGCGAGCTGGCGGCCCTGGTGCGCCCGCCGGTCGACCGGGACCGGGCCGGACTCGGCCACGACCCCGAGGCGCCGCTCGTCCAGGGCCGCGCGCTGATCGGGCGGCTGCTGCTGGCCCTGACCGCCACCGGCAACGCCGTCGTCCGCACCGGCACCGCGCTGACCGGCCTGGTCGTCGAGGACGGGCGTGTCGTCGGCGTCGAGGCCGAGGGCCCCGACGGGCCGGTGCGGGTGCGCGCCGAGCGAGGCGTGCTGCTGGCCGCGGGCGGCTTCGAGCGCGACGCCGCGACCCGCGAGGCCCACGGCGTCCCCGGCTCCGCGGAGTGGACCATGGCCCCCGCCGGATCCAACACCGGCGGCGCCATCGCCGCCGCGGCGGGGATCGGCGCCGCCACCGGCCTGATGGACCAGGGCTGGTGGTGCCCCGGTACGGCCACCCCCGACGGCGGCGCCGCCTTCACCCTGGGCTTCCGCGGCGGCCTGATCGTCGACGCCGCCGGGAACCGCTTCGCCAACGAGTCGCTGCCGTACGACCAGATGGGCCGCAAGATGGCCGAGGCGCCCGGCCGGGTGCCCGCCCACCTGATCTTCGACTCGCGCTCCGGCGGGCTGCCCGCGATCACCGTGCCCCCCTCCGTGCCCGAGGAGCACCTGGCGGCCGGCACCTGGGTCCAGGCCGACACCCTGGCCGAGCTGGCCGGGAAGCTGGGCCTGCCCGCCGACGCCCTCACCGCGACCGTCGAGCGCTTCAACGCCTTCGCCGAGAAGGGCGTCGACGAGGACTTCCACCGCGGCGAGGACGCCTACGACCGGTTCTTCGCCGCCGGCAAGGGCCCCAACCCCGCCCTCGTCCCCGTCGATCAGGCGCCCTACTACGCCGCCAAGATCGTCCTCAGCGACCTCGGCACCAAGGGCGGCCTGCAGACCGACCCCGACGGCCGCGTCCTGGACACCGGCGGCGCCCCCATCCCCGGCCTGTACGCCTCGGGCAACAGCAGCGCCTCCTTCACCGGCCCCTACTACCCGGGTCCCGGCATCCCCATCGGCACCGCCATGGTGTTCGCCTACCGCGCCGTCCAGCACATGCAGGGAGAGGGCAGATGAGAACCTTCAACACACGCGCCGCAGCCCTGGCCGCGGCGGCCGCCACCGCCGTCGCCGTACTCTCCCCCGCTCCGGCCGCGGCGGACGTCCCGCCGGGCCAGCGCGGGCGGGTCGTCGACGCCAAGGCGCTCGCCGGGACGGCGGCGCTGCCCAGCGCGTCGGCCAACCGGCTGGTCTCCTACACCTCCCAGGGCGTGAACGGCAGGCGGATCACCGTCTCCGGAACCGTCTCCCTGCCCCAGGGCGCGCCCCCGCGCGGCGGCTGGCCGGTGATCAGCTGGGCGCACGGCACGACCGGCACCGCCGACGTGTGCGCGCCCTCCGCCTCGGTCCCCGGCGGGCCCGTCGACGACTACGTCTCGATCACCTCCGCCTACCTGGACAGGTGGGTGGCGCGGGGCTACGCCGTCGTCCAGACCGACTACGAGGGCCTGGGCACCGAGGGCGGCCACCCGTACATGAACGGGGAGAGCGCCGCGAACACCGTCGTGGACCTCGTGCACGCCGCCCGCAGGCTCGACCACCGGATCGGGCGCGACTGGTTCGCGGTCGGCCACAGCCAGGGCGGCCAGGCCGCCCTGGCCACCGCCGCGGCCCGCCAGCGGACCGGGCAGCTGAACCTGAAGGGCGCGGTGGCGGCGGCGCCCGGGGGCTACGACCTCCACCTGACCGTCGACTACATCCGGCAGCAGCTGCCCGGCGCCCAGTACGCGCTGGCGTTCCTGCCGACCCTCATCACCGGGGCCGAGGCGGCCGACCCCTCGATCGTGCCCGAGGAGCTGCTGACCGACGAGGCGATCGCCACGCTGCTGAAGGCCGGCCGCACCGAGTGCACCGCCCGGCACCGCGAGATCGCCCTGACCTTCCCGCTGGACAAGGTCTTCCGCCCCGGCGCCGACCTCGCCCCCCTGACGGCCTACCTGCGCTCCCAGGACCCCGTCGACTTCGACCTCCGGGTGCCCACCCAGGTCGTGCAGGGCACCGCGGACGTGCTGGTCTCCAAGGCCACCACCGACCTGCTGGTGGACGCCCTGCGCGACGGCGGCGAGATCGATTACAAGGTCTACCAGGGGGTCGACCACCGCGGCGTCCTGGACTCCTCTTTCGAGGACTCCTTCACGTTCGTCGAGAAGCTGCGCGGGGACCGCCACCCGGGCGGCACTCGCTGATCCCCGTCCCGGAGGCCTCCGCCTCCGGGGCGACCGCTATGAGGCCCCGTACCCGCCCGGGTACGGGGCCTCGCCCTTCCCTCCAGGACGCGCCGCCCGGCGGCCCGCCTCAGGGATGCGGCTCGGTCCGGCGCAGGAGGGGCTTCAGGGACTCCAGGACGGCCGGGTCCTCGATCGTGGGCGGTGGCTGCTCGTCGCGGCCCGCGGCCAGGGCGCGCATCGTCTTGCGGAGGATCTTGCCGGAGCGGGTCTTGGGCAGGGCGGGGACGACGGTGACGTCGCGGACGGCCGCGACGGGGCCGACGTCGCGGCGGACCGCGGCGACGAGCTCGGCGCCCAGGTCCGCCGCGTCGGCGTCCGCGCCCGACTTCAGGACCACGAGGCCGTGCGGGACCTGGCCCTTGACCGGGTCGGGGACGCCGATCACCGCGCACTCGGCGACCGCGGGGTGCGAGGCGAGCGCCGCCTCGATCGCGCCGGTCGACAGGCGGTGGCCCGCCACGTTGATGACGTCGTCGACGCGGCCCATGACGCTGAGGTAGCCGTCCTCGTCGAAGCTGCCGGAGTCTCCGGTGGTGTAGAAGCCCTCGTGGCGGCTGAGGTAGGACTCGACGAAGCGCTCGTCGTCGCCCCACAGGGTGGCCAGGGCGCCGGGCGGCAGGGGGAGGCGGATGACGATCTCGCCCTCCTGGCCGGCGGGGAGCTCTTCGCCCTCGGAATCGACGATCCGCACGTCCCAGCCGGGCATCGGGACCGTGGCCGAGCCCGGTTTGACCGGCATCGGCTCCAGGCCGCGCGGGTTGGCGGCGATCGCCCAGCCCGTCTCGGTCTGCCACCAGTGGTCGATCACCGGGACGCCCAGCATGTCGGAGGCCCACTGGTAGGTCTCCGGGTCCAGGCGCTCGCCCGCCATGAACAGCCCCGTCAGGGAGCCGAGGTCGTACTTCGCGAGCTCGGCGCCCCGGGGGTCCACCTTCTTGATCACGCGCAGGGCGGTGGGCGCGGCGAAGAGCCTGCGCACCCCGTACTCGGAGACCACCCGCCAGAACGCGCCCGCGTCCGGGGTGCCGATGGGCTTGCCCTCGTAGACCACGGTGGTCGCGCCCACCAGCAGCGGCGCGTAGACGATGTAGCTGTGGCCGACGACCCAGCCGACGTCGGAGGCCGTCCACCAGACGTCGCCCTCGCGCACGTCGTAGACCGCGCCCATCGACCAGGCCAGCGCCACCGCGTGGTCGCCCGCCGTGCGCAGCACGCCCTTGGGCTTCCCTGTCGTGCCGGAGGTGTAGAGGATGTAGAGCGGGTCGGTGGAGGCGACGGGCACCGGGTCGGCGGGCGCGGCGCCGGGGACGACGTCCTGCCAGTCGTACTCGCCGTGCCGCAGCTCGGCGCGCGCCTGGTCGCGCTGGAGGACGACCACGTGGTCGGGCCGGTGGGAGCTCAGCTCCAGCGCCTCGTCGAGGATCGGCTTGTAGCGTACGACCCGGCCGGGCTCCAGCCCGCAGGAGGCGGCGACGACCACCTTGGGGCGGGCGTCGTCGATGCGCACCGCCAGCTCCTTGGCGGCGAACCCGCCGAAGACCACCGAGTGCACCGCGCCGATCCGGGAGCAGGCCAGCATGGTGATGACGGCCTCGGGGACCATCGGCATGGAGACGACCACCCGGTCCCCCTTGCCCACGCCCAGCGAGGCCAGCGCCCCGGCCGCCCGGGCCACCTCGTCGCGCAGCTCGCGGTAGGTGTAGCGGCGCCGGGCGGGGACCATCGCCGAGTCCCAGATCAGCGCGTCACGGTCGCCGTGGCCGCGTTCGACGTGCCGGTCGAGCGCGTTGTAGGAGGTGTTCAGCTCGCCGTCGGGAAACCAGCGGTAGAACGGCGCGCCCGAGTCGTCCAGCGCCCTGGTGGGAAAGGAACTCCAGTCGATCAGACGAGCCGCGTCCAGCCAGAACCGCTCCGGATCGCCCAGGCTCAGCCGGTATGCCTCCGAGTACGCTCCCACCCTCACACCCTCCCGCTCCGTGTGGATCTCCCTCACACCATACGCGCGGGCGCGCGGGGGCCCGCCGCCGTCTTCGAGCGGGGGAAGGGCGGGCTCAGACGAGGTTGTCCTCGATGGTCAGCCCGAACTCCCCGCGGCCGTACATCGCCAGGGCGCGCTCGGGGTCGTTGGCCACATGGCTGCGGCCGGCGTGGGCGTCGCGCCAGGCCCGCTCGATGAGGTTGCCGCGCCGCAGGGAGTTGCCGCCCGCGGTCTTGAACAACAGGTCGACCGCCTCGACCGCACGCTCGGTGCCGCGCACCTGGTCGCGGCGCGCGCGCAGCCGCAGCTCCATCGGGATCTGCTCGCCGCGCACCGTGTGCCCGCGCATCTCCTGCAGGTTGCGCTCGATCTGCAGGACCGCCGCGTCGACCTCCGAGGCGGCGCGGCCCACCGCGACCTGGGCGAACTGGTCGTCCACGAACCGCCCGCCGCCCAGGCTGAGCCGGATGCGGTCGCGCATCGAGGCCACGTAGAAGTCGTAGCAGCCGGCCACCATGCCGATCACCGCGGACGCGACGGTGGTGGTGAAGACCGTCCCGAACGGGATCCTGTACAGCGCCCCGGTGTTGACCTTGAGGCCGGGGGCGCGCAGCTGCGCCTGGTCGTAGTTGCGCACCACCCGGTGCGAGGGCACGAACGCGCGGTCCACCACGATGTCGTCGCTGGCGGTGCCGCGCAGGCCGGTGGTGTCCCAGACCCGGTCGATCCCGTAGTCGCTCTTGGGCACCAGCACCGTGAGGAAGTCCACGGGCTTGCCCTGCGCCCCCACGACCAGGCCGCCCAGCAGCATCCAGGAGGCGAACTCGCATCCGGAGGCGAACCCCCAGCGGCCGGACAGCTCGTAGCCGCCCTCCACCGGGGTCAGCCGCCCGATCGGCGCGTAGGAGGAGGCGAGCAGCACGTCCGGGCTCCTGCCCCACACCTCGTCCTGCACCTCGTCGGGGAAGAGCGCCAGATGCCAGGAGTGCACGCCGAGCACGCCCGCCACCCAGCCGGTGGACCCGCAGGTTCCGGAGATCTCCCGGACCGCCCGGTAGAAGTCGATCAGATCGCCCTCCGCGCCGCCGTACCGGGCGGGCAGCAGCATGCGAAAGACCCCGGCCTCGGTCAGCTCGCGAATGGACGCGGCGGGGATCCGCCCCTTGTCGTCCACGGTCCTGGCCCGTTCGGCGAGTTTCGGCAGCAGTCCGCGCACCGCCTGCAGGACCTCGTCACTCATGGCCCTCCTCCTCATTGGCTCGGGTCACCTCAGCAGCAGACCACGGTGCCCGGAGGGCCCTGGCAAGGCGTCCCGGCCAATGAGACTCGCCGATTCCGGGTCATGACCTGCGAATAGCGTTCTGTCCATCAGAAACGCCCCTGAAGGGATGATCATCGTGGCTGCAGCTGACACCGATGCTATCCGCGCCATCGAAGCGGAGGCGGTGGGCAACCGGTTCGCCCGAGGCTGGCACTGCCTGGGCCTGGCCGAGACTTTCAAGGACGGCAAGCCGCACACCATCAACGCCTTCGGCCAGAAGCTGGTGGTCTTCCAGGGCGAGGACGGCAAGGTCAACGTTCTTGACGCCTACTGCCGGCACATGGGCGGCGACCTGTCCCAGGGCACGGTCAAGGGCAACACGATCGCCTGTCCGTTCCACGACTGGCGCTGGGGCGGCGACGGCCGCTGCAAGCAGATCCCCTACTCCCGCCGTGTGCCGCTGCGCGCCCGCACCGCCTCCTGGCCGACGCTGGAGCAGGACCACCTGCTGTTCGTCTGGAACGACCCCGAGGGCAAGCAGCCCCCGGCGGACGTGACGATCCCGCGCATCGAGGGCGCCACCAGCGACAACTGGACCGACTGGCGCTGGACCACGACGATCGTCAACACGAACTGCCGTGAAGTGATCGACAACGTGGTCGACATGGCCCACTTCTTCTACATCCACAACTCGTTCCCGACGTACTTCAAGAACATCTTCGAGGGTCAGACCGCCTCCCAGGTGATGAAGGGCAAGACCCGCCCCGACGTGGCGCGCCCCGACGCCGAGGGCAACAAGATGATCGGCAACACCTCGGTGGCGACCTACCACGGCCCGTCCTTCATGATCGACGAGCTGACGTACCACTACGAGGGCTTCGACCTGCACTCGGTGCTGATCAACTCGCACTACCCGATCGACGAGAACTCCTTCGTCCTGCACTCGGGCATCATCGCCAAGCACGGCGAGAACCTCCCCCGGGAGGCCGCGGAGATCATGGCGGGCAAGCTCTCGACCTTCATCCTCAAGGGCTTCGACCAGGACATCCAGATCTGGAAGAACAAGACCCGCATCGACAACCCGCTGCTGTGCGAGGAGGACGGCCCCGTCTACCAGCTGCGCCGCTGGTACGAGCAGTTCTACACCGACGCCGCGGACGTCACCCCGGAGATGACCGACCGCTTCGAGTTCGAGATCGACACCACCCGCCCGGTCGAGTCCTGGTCCCGGGAGTGCGAGGAGAACCTCGCCCGCGCCGCCGCCGAAGGGCAGTCATGACCGCCGTCCGCCCCGACAACCGGCTGGCCGACGCGCCCATGCAGGCGCTGCGCTGCCGTCGGTGCGACGGGCCGGTGCTGGTGCGCAAGTCCAGCTGGGAGCAGACCTCCATCCAGTGGAGCGAGCAGGCCATGGACGACTGTCCCAACCTGCGCACCGACCGGTACGAGACCTGCCCCGACCTGCGCGCGACGATCCAGCAGGCGACCCTGGACGGCGCCGTGAAGGTCGTCGATGAGTGATGGAGCGCTGGCCGGACGCACGGCCATCGTGACCGGTGCGGGCGACGGCATCGGAAAGGGCGTCGCCCGCCGCTTCGCCGCCGAGGGGGCCAAGGTCCTGGTGGCGGAGCTGAACGCCGAGACCGGCGCGCGGGTCGCCCGTGAGCTGGAGGAGGAGTTCGGGGCGCAGGCGCTCTTCCTGCCCACGGACGTCACCGACAAGTCCCAGGTCCAGGCCATGGTCGCCACCGCGGTCGAGGCCTGGGGCTCGGTGGACGTCCTGGTGAACAACGCCTGGGGCTCCCTGGGCGTCCCCAGCCGGGTGGAGACCAAGACCGACGAGAACCTCCAGCGCGGCTTCGCCATGGGCTACTACGGCCCGCTGTGGGCGATGCAGGCGGCCTTCCCGCACATGAAGGAGCGCGGCTGGGGCCGCGTCGTCAACATGTGCTCGCTGAACGGCGTCAACGCCCACGTCGGAACCCTGGAGTACAACTCGGCGAAGGAAGCTCTGCGGGCCCTCACCCGTACGGCCGCCCGCGAGTGGGCGCCGACCGGTGTCGTCGTCAACGCGGTGTGCCCGGGAGCCAAGAGCGCCGCCTTCGAGCGCGTGGCCTCGACCAACCCGGAGATCGCCGCGGCCGCCGACAGCGCCAACCCCATGGGTCGGCTCGGGGATCCCGAAACCGACATCGCCCCCGTAGTGGTCTTCCTCGCCAGCGACGGAGCCCGCTACCTGACCGGAAACACCCTGTTCGTGGACGGCGGCTCGCACATCAACGGCGTCGCCTGGACCCCGAACCTGGACGGAGAACAATGATCGACAGCGACAAGTACGGGCCCTGGGCCGTGATCGCCGGCGGTTCCGAGGGCGTCGGATCCGCCTTCGCCCACCGCCTGGCCGACGCGGGCATCAACCTGGTGCTCATCGCCCGCAAGCCCGGCCCGCTGGAGGAGACCGCCGAGCAGGTCCGCGCCAAGGGCGTCGAGGTGCGCACCCTGCAGCTCGACCTGGTCGCTCCCGAGCCGCTGAAGGCGGTCCGCGAGGTCACCGACGGCCTCGAGGTCGGCCTGCTGATCTTCAACGCGGGCGCCAACACCTACGGGCACGAGTTCGTCACCGGCGACCTGGACCGCTTCCAGGGCGTCATCGACCTCAACATCACCGCGCAGCTGGCCCTGACCCACCACTTCGGCGCGCTGATGAAGGAGCGCGGCCGCGGCGGCATCATCCTGGTCGGCTCGATGGCCGGCTACATGGGCCAGGCCCAGATCAGCATCTACTCCGCCGTCAAGTCCTTCGGCCGCGTCTTCGCCGAGGGCCTGTGGCTGGAGATGCGCGAGCACGGCGTCGACGTCCTCGAGCTGATCCTCGGCGTCACCCGCACCCCCGCGATGGCCCGCGCCGGCCTCAAGATGGACATCCCGGGCATGAAGGTCGCCGAGCCGGACGACGTCGCCCGCGAGGGCCTGGAGCACCTCACCGAGGGGCCCATCTGGGTCGCCGGCGGCAACTACGAGGACGTCCAGAAGCGCGCGGGCTTCCCCCGCTCGGTCCTCGTCGCCAAGGCCCACGCCGCGATGAAGCGCATGCTCCCCCCGGCGAGCTGACGCTCCCGCGACGAAGAAGGAGGGCGGCCCCGTGCCGCCCTCCTTTCTCGTATGCCCTCTCCGCCCGTCAGGCTCCGCGTCCGGAGCGCCGTTCGGCCGCGGCGTCGAGGAGGGCGCCCACGGTGCGCCGGGGCCCTCGGCGGGGAGGGGCGCCGCCTGGAAGCGGTTCAGGAGTTCCAGGCGGACCCGGGCGGCCTCGTCGTGGACGACGCGCAGCAGCAGAGCGTTCTTCTCTGCCTCGGGGAGCGAGCCGATCCGGTCGGGCCAGCGCCGGTCGTCGTCCGCGGCGGACGGCAGGGGCGGGCTCTGCGCGGCGGCCACGGCCAGCAGGTCGGGGTCGAGCCGCAGGACCTCGGCCAGCGTGCGCTGCGGCTCGGTCAGTGAGCCCAGCCCCGCCGGGACCGGCGGCTCGCACCGGGCCTCGTGCTCCTCGTCGAAGGCGTCCTCGTCGCGCTCCCAGGTTCCGTAGGCGGCCAGCCAGGCCAGGTACAGCGGCCGGAGGTCGCCTCCGGCCAGCTCGGCCCGGACCTCGGCGAGCGTCTCCAGCAGTTCCCCGACCTGCTCCGGCCAGTCGCCGTCCTCTTCCTCCTCGCTGGTCAGCTCCACGATGACGTGCTCTCCGCGGACCCACGCCGCCACGTATCCCTCGACCAGGAACCCGCCCAGGGCCTCGGAGGGGAGCAGCCCCTTCGGCAGGCGCAGCATCACCTGGCGGGTGCCCCAGTCCGCCAGGTACAGGTGGGCGTCGTAGTAACGCTCCACCAGCTGCGCGGGATCCCCCTTGAAGTCACTCCGTTCGTCCTCGTCGACGAACCCCGTCGCGGTGATCCGCGCCCGGGTGGACAGCTCCCGCGCCTCGGCCTGCTCCACCGCGCTCAGCGGGCGGTCCACCGCGAGAAACTCGTAGTACTGGTACTCCCCCAAAGTGGGCCCTCTCTACGAAACACAACAGACCACCTTTGTACCGCCGCGGGCGGGCTCCAGGGCGTCATTGACCGGCGCGCGGCTCAACGGCCCGCAGGACCGCCGCCCGCCTGCTCGGCCGGTGCGGGTGAAGGACGCCGCTCGCCGGACCTCGCCGCGGCGTGGCCGGAGCGGCGGCCGTCCGCGCGCGCCACGACCAGGCCGTCGCGGACGCGGACCGCCGCCTCGGTGAGGTCGTCGGCCGCCGCCAGGCCGAGGGCGGCGGGGACCTCCGCGCCGTCGTCCACCACGACGCGCGGCCACGGGAGGTCGTCGGCCGCGAACACCCGGCGCAGGCAGCCGACGAGGTCGGCGATCCGCAGCCTGGCCAGCCTTCCGGTCTCGGCGGGGTCGCCCGTCACGACGGCGAACGTCACCGCGTCCCCGGAACGCGCCGAGTGCACCGCCTCCTGGGCCGCGGAAAGACGTCCGACGCCCAGCACGACGACCACTCCGTCGTCTCCGAGGTCGACCGGGCGGCCGGTGATCTCGTCGTGGAGGCCGCGCGGCGGCGTCCACCGGTCCGCCGCGGGCCGGGCGGGGTCGACGAAGGGCAGATGCGCCGGGTCGGCGCCGTCGGTGAGGGTGATGCCGGCGAGGTGTTCGGCGGCGCGGGCCAGATCGAACGGGTCTCCGGCGCCGGGCGCGCTCTCGGCGAGGTGGGCCGCGCCGTGCAGGAGGGTCTGCGCGAGGCCCGCCAGCCGGACGGTCCGCGGCCGCGGCGCGCGGCGCGGTTCGAGCGCCAGCGCGAGCAGCAGCGCCTCGAACCTGACGAGTTCGGCCAGTGCCGTCCGCGCCTCCTCGGTGTCGAGGACTCCGGTCAGCGAGCGCAGCCGGAGATGTCCTTTCCCGGGAGTCTCGCCCACGAGCGGCAGCCGTTCGAGCCAGACCCGGGCGAACGCGCCGAGCGCCGCGGCGACGGAGCCGGGCGACGCCTCGGGGGGCTGCGCGGAGGCGCGGGCCTGCTCGGCGGCGTCGGTGAGCACCGCGAGGTAGAGCGCGCGCTTGCCGGTGAAGTTGGAGTAGACCGCGCCCCTGGTCAGGTCGGCCCGCTCGGCGATCCGGTCGACCTTGGCGTCGGCGTAGCCGTGCTCGGCGAACTCGCGCCGCGCCGCGAGCAGCACCGCCGCCCGGGTCCGCTCCTGCTGTTCGGCACGGGTCAGCCTCGCCATCGTTCTCCCCTTCCGCTCCGCCCGTGTCATGATACAAACAACATCCAGATGTTGACGTCATCCGAAAACAGTGACCATCGGAGTTGGAACATGACCGACCACGGCCTGGAGATGGACGCGGTGCGCCGGAGCTTCGGCCGGACGACGGCGCTGGACGGGGTGAGCCTGTCCGTCGCCCGGGGACGGGTCCTCGGACTGCTCGGCCCGAACGGCGCGGGCAAGACCACCCTCGTGCGCGTCCTGGCCACCCTCCTGCGCCCCGACTCGGGCACGGCGCGCGTCGCCGGGCTCGACGTCCGGCGCGACCGGGCCGAGGTGCGCCGGCGCATCGCCCTGTCCGGCCAGCACACGAGCGTGGACGACGAGCTCTCCGGCCGCGCCAACCTCGTCATGATCGGCGGGCTGCTCGACCTCGGCCGCGCCGGCGCCCTCCGGCGGGCCGGCGAGCTGCTGTCCCGGTTCGGGCTCGAAGAGGCGGCGGACCGGCCCGCCGCCACCTACTCGGGCGGGATGCGGCGCCGCCTCGACCTCGCCGCCGCCCTCGTCGGCGAACCCGAGGTGCTCTTCCTCGACGAGCCGTCGACCGGTCTCGACCCCGCCAAGCGCGACGAGCTGTGGCAGATCATCCGCAAGCTCGCCCGGGACGGCGTCACGGTCCTGCTCACGACCCAGTACCTCGAAGAGGCCGACGCCCTCGCCGACGAGATCGCCGTCCTCGACCACGGACGGGTGATCGCGTCCGGCACGCCCGCCGACCTCAAGCACCGGGTCGGCGGGCACACGGTCGTCCTGCGGCCCGCCGACACCGGCGACAGCGGCGCCTTCGAACGCGCGGCGGCGATCCTCGCCCAGGTCACCGGACAGGACCCCGACCGGACCCGCCGCCACGAGCTCGTCGCGCCCGTCACCGGGGACACCGCGTTCTTCGAGATCGTCGGCCGCCTCCACGCGCAAGGCGTCGCCGTCGGCGAGCTCGCGTTCCGCCTGCCCAGCCTCGACGAGGTCTTCCTCTCCCTGACCGGAGCCCCCACCCGCGACGCCAAGGAGGCGGCATGACCACGATCCACCCCCGCACGGCGCGGCCCCGGCCGTTCGCCGTCCTGCGGCACAGCGGCATCCTCGCCCGGCGCAGCCTCGCCAAGTCCGCCCGCAATCCGGGCCCGATCGTGAACGGCGTCCTCACCCCCGCGCTGTTCATGGTCCTGTTCCTCTACCTGTTCGGCCGCCCCGTCGCGGGCTCCACCGCCGAGTACCTCCGGTACCTCTTCCCCGGGATCCTCGTCATGGGCGCGGGACTGGCCGGGATGATCTCCACCGGGGCGGCGATCAACCTCGACCTGAAGAACGGCGTCACCGACCGGTTCCGCAGTCTGCCGATCAGCCGTACCGCGCCGCTGCTGGGCTCGGTGCTGGCCGACATCCTCCGGTACGCGATAGCGGTGGCCGTCCTGTTCGGCCTCGGGGCGCTCCTCGGGTTCCGCCCGCAGGGAGGAGCCCTCGCCGCGCTGGGCGCGGCCGGGCTCGCCGTCCTGTTCGGGTTCTGCCTCAGCTGGGTCACGGTCTTCCTCGGCGTGCTCGTCCGGAGCGCCGAAGCCGTGCTGGCGTTCGGCTTCCTCGCCTTCCTGCCGCTGCAGCTCGGCAGCAGCCTCGCCGCGCCGACCGACACCATGCCCGGATGGCTGCGGGCCTGGGCCGACGTCAACCCCGTCACCCACGTCATGGACGCCTGCCGCGCACTGCTCAACGGCACACCCGACGACGGGAGCACCAGCCTCGCCCTCCTGTGGTCGGGCCTCCTGTTCGCCGTCTTCTGCCCCCTGGCCGTCCGCGCCTACGGCCGCCAGGAGTGACGGCGCCGCTCGTCCCGGGACAGCCGTCCCTCGGACGGCTGATCTCCCGCGTCACCGCGTGGAGCCCGTCCGGGACCGCCCGTCTGGCCGTGGCGAGCGCGCTCGCCGACGCGCTGGACGACACCGCTGATGCGCTCGTCGAGCACTTCGTCGGGAACGCGCGCTGCGCGGGTGCGTCCTGGAGCACGATCGCGGCGGTCCTCGGCGTCTCCAAACAGGCGGCTCACCAGAGATTCGCCTCACGACCGACCCCTTCCGAAGGGAACAGAACTTGAACCGGCCACGAACCCCTCAGACGGACCCGCGCCTGCTGGTCCTGCACGCGCTGCGCTGCGCGGGCGCGTGCGGGCTCGCACGCCTCCGCGCGGTGACGGGCCTGGACGCGGCCCGGCTCGACTTCGTCCTCATCGACCACACGGTGGACGGGCTCACCGCCCGGGTGTCCGACGACCCGCCCTGCTGGCGACTCACCGACGCCGGGCGCGCCGAGCACGCCCGGCTGATCGCCGACGAGCTCGCGGCGGCCGGGGCACGCGCGTCCGTGGAGGCCGCTTTCGACAGGTTCCTGGTGCTCAATCCGGAGCTCCTCGACCTCTGCACGGCCTGGCAGCTGCGCACCGTCGACGGCGCCATGGTCGCCAACGACCACGGCGACGCCGCCTACGACGCGCGCGTCCTCGACCGGTTCGCCGACCTCGACCGGCGCGCCGCGGCCGTCTGCGCCGAACTGGACGAGGTGCTGCCCCGCTTCGGCCGCTACCGCGTCCGGCTCGCCGAAGCCCTCGACCGCGCCTCCTCGGGCGCGCTGGAGTACGTGACCGACAGCACCACGTCGTATCACACGGTGTGGGCCGAGTGGCACGAAGACCTTCTCCTCACCCTCGGGAGGAGCCGGTGAGGTGGATTCGCGCGCTCTCCTCCCAGGTCGAGGAGAGCGCCGAGAACCTGGGCGGCAAGGCGCTCGGCCTCGTCCTTCTGCGCCGCCTCGGGCTGCGGGTGCCGGACGGCTTCGTCGTCACCGCGGAGGCGTGCCGCTTCTTCCTCCGGGAGGGGCGGCTCCCCGAGGGTCTCCGCGACGAGCTCGCAGCGGCCGTCGCCGACCTCGAACACCGCACCGGCCGCGTCTTCGGCGCGCAGGAGAGGCCCTTGGCGGTCTCGGTCCGCTCCGGCGCGCCCGTGTCGATGCCCGGCATGCTCACCACGATCCTCAATCTCGGCCTCACTTCCGAGGCCGAGGACGAGGACGAGGCCGCCGCGCCCGACGACCTTGCCTCCGCCGCACGGTCGCGCCTCCATCCGCTCGTACGCGCCGTCGAGGCGGTGTTCGCGTCGTGGGACGTGCCACGCGCCCGGACTTACCGCGTGTTGAACGACATCTCGGACGACGTCGGCACCGCCGTGATCGTGCAGGCGATGGTGTTCGGGGACAGGGACGAGCACAGCGGCACCGGTGTCGCGTTCAGCCGCGACCCCAACACCGGGGAGAACGTGCCGTTCGGCGAGGTCCTGTTCGAACGGCAGGGGACGGACGTCGTCTCCGGCGGGGCGACGACCCTGCCGCTGCGCGAGCTCGCCGGGCGGGAGCCTGCCGTGTGGGCGGAACTGTGCGACGCGCTGCGCCGGATCGAACGGCACTACCGCGACGCCTGCTACGTCGAGTTCACCTATGAGGCAGGAGAGCTGTGGTTCCTCCAGCTCCGGCCGGGCCGGTTCGGCGGGGCGGCAGCCGTCCGCCTGGCCGTCGAACTCGTCGACGAGGGGGTCATCGGGCGGCGTGAAGCGCTGCGGAGGGTGTCTCCGCAGCATCTCCGCCACGCCCGTACGCCGCGCCTGGACCCGGCGGAGGCCGAGATCCTCGCCCGGGGCATCGGTGCGTGTCCCGGCGTCGCGACCGGACGGGTCGCGACCAGTTCGGACGAGGCGGCGCGCATGGCGGCGGCGGGCGTTGCGGTCGTCCTGGTGCGCCCGGAGACCTCCCCCGACGACATGCGCGGCATCGCCGTCGCCGCTGGGATCGTCACCGCGCGCGGCGGACCGGCCAGCCATGCCGCCGTCGTCGCCCGGTCCATGGGCAAGCCCGCCGTCGTAGGCGTCGGCGGCCTAGCCTTCGACGCCGCGAACGGCTCCGCGACGATCGCCGACCGCCTCCTTTCCCCCGACACCCTCCTCACCATCGACGGAACCGGCGGCGACATCGCCGCGGGCAGCCCCCGGGTCCTCCTCGACCCCGCCGGCACCCACCTCCGGCGCTTCCTCGCCTGGTCCGACGAGATCTCCTCCGACGCGCCGCCACCGCCCTGACCGGCCGTTTCGCGCGGCGCGGACCGTGCGGCGCCGAAGGCGAGAGCCGGGGATACATCGCTGTGTCTTACTGCGGCGTGAGATGTCGTCGACGCCCTTTGGTTCCTACCGTGAGAGAAACCAGAGGAGATGCCCATGGCCATCCACCCGCTGTCCTCTCTCACCGGTGATGAGATCACCGATATTCGCCGGATTCTCACCGACGCCGGACTCGTCCGTGACACGACGCGGTTCGTCTACGTCGGGCTCGACGAGCCGACCAAGGCCGAACTGCGCCGCCGCGAAGCGGGCGAGCCGATCCCCCGGCGAGCGCGCGTCATGCTCCACGACGTCGCCGGGGTCGCGCCGAAGGACGTGCGGGTGGACGTCGGCGCCTCGGCCGTCCTCAAGGCGTACGACCTGGACGGGGCCGTCGACGGCCAGCTTCCCGTCCTGGACGAGGAGTTCCAGCTGATCGAGCAGGTCCTCGCGGGCGACGCGCGGTGGCTGGCGGCCCTGGAGGCGCGCGGCCTCGACGTCGCCGACGTGCGGGTCGCGCCCCTGTCGGCGGGGGTCTTCGAGTACGCGGAGGAGGCGGGCAGGCGGATCCTGCGCGGGCTCGCCTTCCGCCAGGACCACGCGGCCGACCACGCCTGGGCGCACCCGATCGACGGGCTCGTCGGCTACGTCGACGCGGTGTCCCGCACCGTCACCGAGGTGATCGACACCGGGGCCGTCCCCATCCCCGCGGGTTCGGGGAACTTCGACGACCCCGCCGTGCGCGGCGAGTACCGCACCTCGCAGAAGCCGATCCTCATCACCCAGCCGGAGGGGCCCTCCTTCACCCTCGACGGCGACCTGCTGACCTGGGAGAACTTCTCCGTGCGCGTCGGCTTCGACGCCCGGGAGGGCCTGGTGCTGCACCAGATCTCCTTCCGCGACCGCGACCAGGGCGGACGGGAGCGGCCCATCGTCCACCGGGCGTCCATCTGCGAGATGGTCGTGCCGTACGGGGACCCCTCGCCCATCCGGTCATGGCAGAACTACTTCGACACCGGCGAGTACCTCGTCGGCCGCTACGCCAACACCCTGGAGCTCGGCTGCGACTGCCTGGGCGAGATCACCTACCTGGACGCCGTCATCGCCGACGAGTTCGGTGCTCCCCGCACGCTCGCCAACGCCGTCTGCATCCACGAGGAGGACCACGGGATCCTCTACAAGCACACCGACGTCTGGGCGGGTTCGTCGATCGTCCGGCGCCAGCGCAGGCTCGTCCTGTCGTTCTTCACCACCGTCGGCAACTACGACTACGGCTTCTACTGGTACCTCTACCTCGACGGCACCATCGCGTTCGAGGCCAAGGCCACCGGCATCGTGTTCACCTCCGCGCATCCCGGAGGCGACCACCCGTACGCGTCGGAGATCGCGCCGGGACTGGGCGCCCCCTACCACCAGCACCTGTTCAGCGCCCGTCTGGACATGACGGTGGACGGCGACGCCAACCGCGTCGAGGAGGTGGACTTCCGCAGGGTGCCCGTCAGCGAGGGCAACCCGCGCGGCAACGCCTTCACCACCTCCACCACGCCGCTGCGCACCGAATCCGAGGGCCACCGGCTCGCCGACGCCTCCGTCGGCCGCACCTGGCACATCGTCAACACCGAGAAGCGCAACGCGCTCGGCCGTCCCCTCTCCTACGTCCTGCACCCCGAAGGGCAGCCGCCGCTGCTGGCGGCCGACGGCTCCTCCATCCGGCGCCGCGCCGGCTTCGCCGCCGAACACCTGTGGGTGACCCGCTACGACCCGGCCGAACGCTACGCCGCCGGGGACTTCGTCAACCAGCACCCCGGCGGCGCCGGGCTGCCGTCCTACGTCGCCGCCGACCGCGACATCGACGGCCAGGACATCGTCGTGTGGCACACCTTCGGCCTCAGCCATGTGCCGCGTCCCGAGGACTGGCCGATCATGCCGGTCGACCACACCGGCTTCACGCTCAAGCCCGTCGGCTTCTTCGACCGCAACCCCACCCTGGACGTCCCGCCGAGCGGGGGCGGGCACTGCGCCGCCGAGGAGGACCACTGCGGCTGAGCCCCCCCCCCGGAGGAAGGCCCTTACGCGCGCCATCGGCGGTAGGCGCCGTCCTCGAGGCGGTAGAGGGGGTCGGTGGTGTGCCAGGCCGCCGTGCGCAGGGGGCGTTTGACCACTTTGCTGGTGGCCGTGCGCGGTAGTGCTTCAGTGAGCCGGATGTACCGGGGAGACCACTTGGTGCCGAGATCAGGCTGGGCGAGCAGAAAAGCGGCGAAGGCCGCGGGATCGAAGGCCGAGCCGGGCTTGAGGACCGCCGCGGCCATGACCTGGTCGCCCACGTGCTCGTCCGGGACCGCGTAGACCGCCACATCGGCGAAGGGCTCGAAACGGGCGAGGAGGCGTTCGACGGGGGCGGCGGCGAAGTTCTCGCCGTCCACGCGGAGCCAGTCGCTGTCGCGGCCGGCGAAGTACCAGAAGCCGTCGGCGTCGCGGTAGGCCAGGTCGCCGGACCAGGACCAGCCGTTGCGGATGCGCTTGGCGGTGGCCTCGGGATTGTTGTAGTAGCCCTCGAAGACCGCGGCTCCGGCCTTGTTGACGATCTCGCCGATCGCGTCCTCCGCGTTGAGGAGGGTGCCGTGCTCGTCGAAGACGGCGCGGGGGCATTCCTCCAGGGTCGCCGGGTTCACGACGACCGTGCCCTCCTCGGCCACGCCCAGGGAGCCGGGCGGGGTGCCGGGGACGCGGACGATGCGGATCTCGCCCTCGCTGGAGCCGTAGGAGTCGAAGACCTTGCAGCCGAAGCGGCGGGAGAACGCCTCGATGTCGCGCTGCGCGGCCTCGTTGCCGAAGGCGATGCGCAGCGGGTTGTCGGCGTCGTCCGGCTTTTCGGGGGTGGCCAGGATGTAGTTCAGCGGCTTGCCCACGTAGTTGAAGAACGTGACGCCGTAGCGGCGCACGTCCGGCAGGAAGCCCGAGGCGGAGAACTTCCGGCGCAGCACCACGCATCCCCCCGCGCTGACGGCCGGAGCGATGCCCGCCATGAGGGCGTTCGAGTGGAACATGGGCATCACGACGTAGAAGACGTCGTCGGCCGTGAGGTTCCGGCGCTGCTGCTGCTGGACGGCGATCCGGCCGAGCCTGCCCTGGGTGCAGATGACGGCCTTGGGCGCCGACGTCGTCCCGGAGGTGAACACCAGCGAGAAGATCGCCTCCGGCCGCACCTCCGCACCTGCGACGTCCGCCGGTTCGGTCTTCGCCAGCGTCTCCGCGTACGCCTCGCCGTCCACGACCAGCCGGGGAACGTCCGGTACGAGCCCTTCGAGCAGCGACGCCCGGCTCGTCTCGGTGACCAGCACCCCGCAGTCGGTGAACGTGATGTCCCGCGCCAGCTCCGCGCCCCGGCGCGTCGGGTTCAGCTCGACGACCGGCACCCCCGCCAGGGCGGCCCCCAGCAGCCAGAACACGTGCTCGGGCCCGTTCTCCAGGAAGAGCCCCACGTGCCAGGCTCCCTCTCCCCTCATCCCGAGCACGATCCCCGCGCGCAGCCGCGCCTGCTCGACGACCTCCCGCCAGCTCCAGGACCGCTCCTCGAACCGCAGACCGACCCGGTCGTCGTCCCCCCGCGCCTCGACCAGCCCGGCGAAGGTCACCTCCTCGGCGGGCCTGTCATCGGCCAGAACCCCGCTCGAACCCCTGCCCTGCGGCATGCCGCTCCTCTCCCGAGAGACCTCCCACAGGAAACCCGGTGGCCGCCTCCCACCGCAGGGACCGATCCCGCTGAGCGGAAACCGCCGAACGGCCTCGGCCGCCCCTGTCGGGAGGAGGGCCGAGACCGTACGGAGGTCGCCGCGCCGGGCACGCCGCCTCAGGTGCGCCGGGTGCGCAGGGCCGTGGCGGCGATGAGGACGCCGAGGAGGACGAGGGCGGTGTTGGCGGCGATGGCGAGGGTGACGCCGTGCAGGATCGCGCCGGCGGTCATCGCGCCGGCCGTGGCGGCGGCGACGATCGCGGACATGATCGGGGTGCCCAGGGTGATGCCCACCTGCTGGGACATGGACGCCAGGCCGGTGGCCAGGCCCTGCTCGCGGTCGGGCAGGCCGGTGGTGGCGGTGACCATGAAGCCGACGATGACCAGCATGTTGCCCGCCCCGCCGAGGAAGGTGGCGGGCAGCAGCAGCGCCATCGACGCCGGGGTGCCGCCGAGGAGCAGGAGCGCCGCGGTGAACGCCGCCTGAAGGAGCCCTCCGGCGACCAGCGCGGTCAGGGTGGAGGTGCGGGCGATGAACCTCGCCGCGAGCAGGCCGCCGGCCACGGTCCCGGCGCCCAGCACGCCGAAGGAGATCCCGGCGGCCAGCGCGGAGAAGCCGAGGGTCTCCTGCATGTACAGGGTGAGGAGGTAGACGAGCGAGGTCTCGGTGGCGAAGGCGAGCAGGCCGAGCACGTTGCCCCAGGCCACGGTGCGCTTCTTCAGGACGTGGACGGGGACGAGGGGCTGCGCCGCCCTGCTCTCGATGCGGTAGAAGGCCGCGAGCAGCACGGCGCCGGCCGCCAGCGCGACGAGGGCGACGGGGTGGCTCCAGCCGTGCTCACCGGCCTGGGTGAGGCCGAAGACCAGCGCGAGCAGGCCGAGGGTGACCGTCAGCGCGCCGGGCAGGTCCATCTTCGGGCGCTCGGCGGGGCGCGACTCCCGGATGACGCCGGGGGCGATCAGCAGGACGGCCGCGGCGACGGGGACGTTGACGAAGAACGCCCAGCGCCAGGAGAGCAGGTCGGTGAGGACGCCGCCGAGGACGGCGCCCGCGGTGAAGCCCGCGGACATCAGCGCGCCGTTGAGGCCGAGCGCCTTCTGCCGCAGCGGCCCCTCGGGGAAGGAGGTGGTGAGCAGGGCGAGGCCCGCCGGGGTGGCGGCGGCGGTCGCGAGCCCCTGGGCGACACGGGCGGCGATGAGGACCGCGGGGCTGGTGGCCAGCCCGCCGACCAGGGAGGACAGGCCGAGCAGCGCCAGGCTGCCCAGGAAGACGCGCTTGCGGCCGACGAGGTCGCCGACCCGGCCGAAGAAGAGGGTGAAGCCCGCGGCGGCCAGGGCGAAGGAGGTGGCGATCCACTGGAGGCCGGACAGGGTGAACCCGAGGCCGTCCCCGATCGCGGGGAGCGCGACGTTCAGGATCGAGAAGTCGACGGCGAGCATGAACTGGGCGACCAGCAGCACCGTGAGGACCACCTTCTGGCGGCCCGTCAGCCGCTGCGGGAGGCGGCCGGAGGTCTCGGCCTCCGGGAGGAGTTCGGCGGTGGACATGGGGGCGGTCTCCTTTCGGCCGCCGCCGTGGCGCGGCGGCGGAGAGGGCAGGGGGCGGCAGAGCCACAAACGGGACCTTGGTTCCGTTACGATGAAGACCGTAGCACCCGACCACCCCGTAAGGGAACTACAGTTCCATTTATCCGGAGAAGGAGCTGATCATGACCGACACAGCGCCGCACGGCACCGTCCGTCCCGGCGGGCGCACCGCCCGCGTCCGCGCGGCGGTCCTGGAGGCGGCGGGCGACGCCCTGGCCGAGCACGGCTTCGCCGCCCTGGACCTCACCCAGATCGCCCGCGCCGGCGGCGTCGGCAAGACCACCGTCTACCGCCGCTGGGGCACCCCCGGAGCCCTCGCCGCCGACCTCCTGGCGGACATGGCCGAGCAGTCCCTCCCCCGCGCCCGCACCGGCGACGTCGCCACCGACCTGCGGGAGAACGCCCGCCTGGTCGCCGGCTCGCTCACCGACCCCCGCCAGGGCCGCCTCTTCAAGGCGCTGATCGCCGCCTCCCTCTGCAACGGGCAGGCCGCCGAGGCCCTGCACCGCTTCTACGCCGTGCGCATCGACGAGTGGGCGGGCTGCGTCACCGACGCCGTCGCCCGCGGCGACCTCCCGGCGGGCACCGATGCCCGCCGCGTCGTCGCCCAGGTCTCCGCGCCCCTGTACTACGCCCTCCTCAACACCGGCGAACCGCTGACCGAGGAGCTCGCGGACCGCGCCGCCGCCGCGGCCCTGGCGGCGGCGCGGGCGGGCGCGCTGTGAGGGGGTGATTCGTATGACTTCTGCGGGAACCCGGCACCCGAAAAGCCCGTCATACCCGTCAGATCCGGCAGCGAGCCGGGCGGACGCGGGAGCGAAGATGGGATTGTTCGGCAGGATCACCCGGGGCCTGGGCGAGCTGATCGGGGCCGTGGACGCCGAGACGGTGCGGATCGGCCGCGCCGCGCGGGCGGAGCTGCTGGAGGTCGTCCCGCTGGGCACCGGCGTGCGGCGCGGAGACGGCGTGACCGAGCGCGTCTGCGAGTTCCTCGTGGAGGTCACCGCCGACGACGCCGCCCCCTACCGAATCCGGGTCCGCCAGCGCATGGCCGAGGACCTCCTGGAGCAGCCCCTCCCCCACGACCTGTCCGTCGTCACCGCCTGGGTCCACCCGCGGGACCCGCGACGCGTCGCCCTCGACTTCGACTTCCCGCCCCCGAGCCTCCGCCCCCGCCCCCGCCCCCGCCTGAGCGCCGCCGTCTGAGCGCCCCCGTCCGACCCGGGCCCCGCGGCCTGCCGCGGGGCCCGGCCCCGCCATGGGGCCCGCGCCTCCCGGGTCAGCCCGCCGGGTTCACGAACTCCGGCTGGTCCAGCAGGCGGAGCCAGCTTCCGTCGGGCTGGCGGCGGACGACCTGCGCCCGCGCCCCGGCACCGTCCCGCGGCGGCGTCGAGGTGAGGGCGATGCCGCCGCTGACCAGGGTCGGCAGCGGCTCCTCCGGCTCGAAGCGCGGGCGGTTCGCCAGCACCTTCGCCCACAGCTCCCGGATCGCCTCGCGGCCCACCGTCCGGCCGCCCGGCGGGTAGGCCAGCACGGCGTCCTCCTCGTACAGCGCCGCGACACCGGCGGCGTCGCCCGCGTTGGAGCGCTCGACGAAGAACCGGGTGATGTCCTCGGGGCGCATGGCCTTCTCGTACTCGTCGTAGTTCGTCATGGCTCCAGCCTGCCCCGGTGCCTTATCAGAAGTCCAACAGATGATTCTTCTGGAAACTAGAATCCATGCTTATGGAACTGCACCAGCTGGAGTACTTCGTCGCGGTCGCCGAGGAGCGGAACTTCACCCGCGCCGCCGAGCGGCTGCACATCAGCCAGTCCGGCGTCAGCGCCCAGATCCGCCGCCTGGAACGGGAGCTCGGCGCCGAGCTGTTCGACCGCTCCACCCGCGCCGCCGCCCTGACCGTCGCCGGGAAGGCCGCCCTCGACCACGCCCGCGCCGCCCTCGCCGCGGCCCGGGCCGTCGGTCAGGCGGTGGACGAGGTGAACGACCTGGTCAGCGGCAGCCTCACGGTCGGCATGGTCGTCGGCTGCACCATCACGCCCCTGTTCGACGCCTTGGCCGCCTTCCACCGCGCCCACCCGGGAGTCGAGATCTCCCTGCTGGAGGCCGACTCCGACCACCTCACCGAGCGGGTCCGCGCCGGAACCCTCGACCTGGCCCTCGTCGGCGCGGCCGCCGCCCCCGAGGACCTGGAGTCCCTGACGATCATCAGCGAGCGCCTCGTCGCCGCCGTCCCTCCCGCGCACCCCCTGGCGGAACAGCGGCGGGTCACCCTGAACGACCTGTGCTCCCACCCGCTCATCTGCATG
Source organism: Actinocorallia libanotica (assembly GCF_039525175.1). Taxonomy (NCBI): domain Bacteria; kingdom Bacillati; phylum Actinomycetota; class Actinomycetes; order Streptosporangiales; family Thermomonosporaceae; genus Actinocorallia; species Actinocorallia libanotica. The sequence continues at coordinate 131,959 of NZ_BAAAHH010000003.1, read as the reverse complement.
CCCCCGGGCACCGGCCTGCGCACCGTCTTCGACCAGGCCTGCGCCGCCCGGAACCTGGCCCCGCGCATCGCCCTGCAGGCGGGCGCCGCCGAAGCCATGGCCGATCTCGCCTCCCGCGGCCTGGGCGTCGCCGTCCTCAGCGAGTCCATGGCCGCCTCCTACCGCGACCGCCTCACCGCCCTCCCCGTCGACGACGCCCGCTCTCCCGCCTTCCTCCTCCTGCTCTGGAAGAACACCCGCACCCCCGCTCTCCGCGCCCTCCTCCCCCACACCCGCCGCGCCTTCTCCGCCCCCGAGCCGCAGATCTGAGATCGCGCTCAGCCGAAGTGCTCGACGCAGTCGCCGTACCCGTCACCCGGCAGGTGGTCGAAGGCCGGGGTCGCAGGGTGGGTGGGGCGGTGGGTCAGGTGCGTCGGGGGCGGTTGGTCCAGCCCTTGCCGTCGGCTCGGCTGAACCAGCCGGAGGCGGCCAGGGTGCCGCCGTCCACGGGGATGGTGTGGCCGGTGACGAAGGCGGCGTCGTCGGAGGCGAGGAAGGCGATGACGGAGGCGTAGTCCTCGGGCTCGCCGAAACGGGCGAGGGGGACCCAGGTGTGCATGAGGGCCGGGTCGTGGTCGCGGAGCATCCAGGCGGCGGGGGTCTGCTCGGTGTTGGCCAGGTCGGGGGCGATGGCGTTCACGCGGACGCCCTGGTTGCCCACGGCGACCGCCAGGCTCTTGGTGAAGGCGGAGACGCCGGCGTTGAAGGCCGAGTAGACGGGGTGGGCGGGGATGCCGCGGAATGCCTCGACGGTGGAGTTGTTGACGATGCTGCCCTTGCGCTGCTCGACCATCGTGGGCAGGAGGGCGTGGGTGAGCTTGAAGACGTGCAGCAGGTTGAGCTCGTAGAGGCGCTGCCACTGCTCGGGGGTGCTGTCCTGGAAGGTCAGGGACGCCGGGCGGAAGTCGCCGACGTTGTTGACCAGGACGTCCACGCGGCCGCCGCCGACCTCCAGGGCCGTCTCGGTGACGCGCTTGACGGTGTCGTCCTCGACGATGTCGCCGATGACCGTGACGCAGCGGCCGCCGGCGGCCTCGATCTGCGCGCGGGTCTTCTCGGCGGCCTCGGCGTCGATGTCGTTGAGGACGACGAGGTCGCCGTCGGCGGCGAGGCGGCGGCTGGTGGCGCCGCCGATGCCCAGGGCTCCGCCGGTCACGATGCTGGTGCGGGTCATGGGGCGTTCCTCACCGGCCGGGTCAGCCGCGCATGCGGCGGACGGGCCTCGTCTCGATCCAGTCGATGTGCAGGGCGCGGCGCGTGAAGCGCCAGACGCCCTCCTCGTGCCGGTAGGCGTCCTCGTAGCGGATGTGCCACACCAGGTCGGCGGGGGCGCCGTCCTTGCGCACGGAGAGGTGGTGGGCGGCGCACCTCACCCAGCCGGTGGCCGTGCCGGGCTCGGGGCCGGGATCGAGGACCTGGCCGCCGAGGAAGTGCGAGGTGACGGGGAAGAACTCGACGCGGCCTATCGCCGCGCGGATCTCCTCCGGCCCGTGGTACTCCAGGACGGGCTCCAGCGACGCGGGCGGGTCCGGCAGCACGAGCACCGCGTCGGCGGCGAACAGCCCTGCCAGGGCCTCGAACTCACGCGCGTCGGTGAGCAGTGCGTACCGGGCGACCAGGTCGGTGAGTTCGACCCGGTCGCCCGTGGAGAGCGTCAAGAACCCGCCAGGCCGAGCCGCTCGGCGCACGCCGACAGCTCGTCCTTGGCCTCGGAGAGGTCCTTGGTGGGGGTGGAGCGCAGCACGAGCCGGCCCGCGCCCTGGACCGCCAGCTTCTCGGCCTTCTCGGGCGTGACGACCGAGAGGGAGTGACCGAGGGTCAGCTCCAGCGCCTCGGGGTCGCGGCCGGCCTTCTCGGCCTCGTCGCGCATCAGCTTCAGCACCGACTGCAGCTCCTCGCCCATGAGGCCGAGCGGCTGGATGCCGTCGCCGTACCGGCCCGCGCGGCGGGCGGCGGCCTTGGTGTGGCCGCCGATGTGGATCGGCACGCCGCCTTCCTGCACGGGCTTGGGGTAGCTCATCAGGTTCTGGAAGCTGAAGAACCTCCCGTCGAACGCCGCCCCCTCGGGAGCGGTGTCCGCCCACAGCGCCCGCAGGATCTGGAGCTGCTCGTCGGCGCGGCGGCCGCGGGTGTCGAAGTCGACGCCGCAGGCCTCGACCTCCTCCTTCATCCAGCCCATGCCCACGGTCAACCGCACCCGGCCGCCCGACAGGGCGTCCAGGGTCGCGACCCGCTTGGCGAGCACCACCGGGTGGTGGTTGGGCAGGACGAGCACGCCGGTGGCGAGCCCGATCCGGCTGGTGCGGCCGGCCAGGAACGCCAGCAGATCCAGCGGGTCCGGAATGTCCAGATCGTCGGCGAGCTCCATCTTCCCCGACTTGTCGTAGGGGTAGACGCTGGAGTAGCTGCTGGCCACCACCGCGTGCTCGACGACGACGATCGACTCGAACCCGCAGGCCTCGGCGTGCTCGGCGTAGGCGCCGATCCACGCGGGGTCTGCGGTGACGCCCGCCGCGACGGGCGCCAGAACCGCGTACTTCACTCTTGCCCTATTCCTCTCGTGCGGCGGCCTTGCCCGCGCGGCGGCCGAAGAACGTGCCGTCGCCCAGGGAGGTGCCGCTGATGTAGCCCTCTCCGTGCATGCCGGAGGAGGCCCGTCCCGCCGCGTACAGGCCGGGGATGTGCTCGCCGGAGACGTTGAGGACCTCGCCGTCCACGGTGGTGTGCAGGCCGCCGAGGGTGAACCCGGCCGCGCCGGAGCCCTTGCCCGCGCCGGTGCCGAAGAAGCCGTCGCGCGGGTCGACCGCGGCGAACGGGCCCTTCAGCGGGCGCAGCCAGCGGGCGTCCTTGTGGAAGTGGGGGTCCTCGCCGTTCTCGGCGTGCCGGTTGTAGACCTCGACGGTGTGCTCGAGGGTCCCGGGCAGCATGCCCAGCGCCTCCTCCAGCTCGGCGAGGGTCTCCTCGACGTACTTGGGCTGCACCTGCCACAGGTCGCCCGGCGGGATGGACTCGAAGCCCTCCTCGTCGATGATCCCCCAGTAGGGGCCGGGCTCCTGGAGGATGGCGTGGGTGCTGTAGATGCCGGGGTAGACGTCCTCGTTGACGAAGCGCTGTCCCCTGCCGTTCACCAGCATGCCGCGGGCGACGAGGGCGGGCAGCGCGGTCATCGAGATCTCCACGACGCCCATGCGCCGGGTGGCCGCGCCGATCGCGGTCGCCATCCGGATGCCCGAGCCGTCGTCGAGGCCGTCGCTGACCTTGCCGAGCCCCAGCAGCGCCGGGGCGTGGTGGGCCAGCATCTCCTCGTTGTCGACGAACCCGCCGGTGGTGACGATGACGGCCTTGCGCGCCCGGTAGGTGACGGTCTGGCCGAACTTGCGTGCCACCAGGCCGGCGACCCGCCCGCCGTCCATCACGAGGTTGGCGGCGACGGTGTCGGTGTGGGTGACGGCGCCGGCCGCGGTGACGGCCTCCTCCAGCTTCTGCATGAGGAGGTTCCCGGCGAAGCCGGGGGCGGCCGGACGGTGCCCGCGCGGGGCCGCCTTGGCGACGGTGTTGTACGGCCAGGCGTTCTCGCCCAGCCACATCAGCCCGTCGTCGGTGAACGGCATCCAGGCGTGGCCGGTGAAGAAGGTGTGCTTGAACTCCACGCCGCGCGCGACGAACCAGTCGTGGTGCTCGACGCTGCCGTCGCAGTACAGCCGCAGCTTCTCGGTGTCGGCGTGGGGGCCGAGCGCCTTCTCCAGGAAGGCGTACATGTCCTCGGGCGTGTCGTCGAAACCGAGCGCCTTCTGCGTCCCGGTGCCGCCGCCGAGGTACAGCTCGCCGCCGGACTGGCCGGAGGAGCCGCCCGCGCCGCTCGCGCGCTCCAGCACGATCACGTTCGCGCCGGCCGCCGCGGCCTCGTACGCCGCCGCGGCGCCCGCCGCGCCGAACCCGACGACCAGGACGTCGCACTCGTGGTCGAACGCGCCGACCTCGGCGAGCGCGACCGCTTCAACGGAAGAGGTCACCGGCGTCACTTCCCCGGGGGGACGAACGCGGCCAGCGGCTCGGAGCCGGACCAGTCGTGGCCCCAGTAGCTGTCGGCGGTGATCTCCTCGGCGGTGTAGTGCGCCTCGTCGACGAGCATGCCCTCGCAGCCGTACTCGATGTCCCAGCCGCCGGGCGCCCGGACGTAGAAGGAGACCATCTTGTCGTTGGTGTGGCGGCCCAGCGTGGAGGAGAGCGAGAAGCCGCGCTTGTTGATGTTGTCCAGCGCGCGGCCGACGGTGTCGAGCTCCTCGGTCTCGACCATCAGGTGGACCATGCCCGGGTCGCCGTCGTGCGGGGCGGGGCAGACCGCCAGGCTGTGGTGGCGCTGGTTGACGCCGAGGAAGCGCACCCGGGCGTGGCCGCCGCCGACCTTCATCGCGCCGCGCGGCAGGAAGCCCAGGACCTCGCAGTAGAAGTCGTAGGTCGCCTGGAAGTTCGGGCTGGGCAGCACGACGTGGCCCATGCCGTGGTCGCCGGTGACGAACCTGTGCGCCAGCTTGTTGACCAGCGGGCTGTGGTCGAGGACCGGGGCGTAGAACACCTCGACGGGGGTGCCCGCCGGGTCCTTGAAGGTGATGGCGGCCTCGACGTCCAGCGCCGCGGCCTCCTTCGGAGACAGGTCGGTCACCTCGACGCCGGCCTTCTGCACGGCCTCGCGGACGGCGGCCAGCGCGAACTGGTCGCGCACCTCCCAGCCGACCGCCAGGACGCGGTCGTGGTCGCCGGGCAGCAGCGCCAGCCGGTACCTGCGCTCGTCCATGCGCAGGTAGAGCCCGTCGGGATCGGGTCCCGACCCCTCGGCGAACCCCAGCGAGTCGATCGCCAGCTCGCGCCAGCGGTCGATGTGGGCGGTCTGGACCCTCAGATAACCGAGTCCCCGGATCTGCGTCATGTAGCGTCCTCGATCCCATCCTCAACGATGCGCGGCCGAACCTCCGCCCGCAGGATCAAGCTCTCAAAGCGCGCGGACCTCCGGGCGGCCTTTCCCGCTCAGTGAGAGTCGTCACCTCCGCCCTCCGCGAGCCCGGTGTCATCGGCGGACACCACGAACGAGAGCGAGGTCGGATGACGGCATCGAGCAGGCCGGTGGCCCTGGTGACCGGGGCGAGCCGCGGTATCGGCAGGCACATCGCGCTGGCCTTGGCGGGCGCGGGGTACGACGTGGCGTTCACCGCCCGCACCGTCGCCGAGGGGCAGGGCCGCATACCTCCGAGGCAGGGGAGCGGGACGGGATCGGAGATCTCCGTTCCGGGCAGCCTGGAGAAGAGCCGGGCCGAGATCGAGGAGCTCGGAGCACGCGCCCTGCCCGTCCGGATGGACCTGCTCGACCTGGAGAGCGTCCGGGAGGCGGCCCGCACCGTGCTGGCGGAGTGGGGACGCGTCGACCTCCTGGTGAACAACGCCGTGGCGCACCTGGCGGGCAACCACGACCGCCTGCTGGACCTGGATCTCGACGTCGCCGCCCGCACCATGACCGGCAACCACCTCCACCAGCTCGCCCTGATCCAGGCGGTGGTCCCGGCCATGCTCGAACAGGGCGGCGGCACGATCGTCAACCTGTGCTCCGGCTCGGCCACCACCGACCCGCCCGCCCCGCCCGGCGAGGGCGGCTGGGGCGTGGCCTACTCGGCGTCCAAGGCGGCGTTCGGCCGCCTCGCCGGGGCGGTCAACGCCGAGTACCTGGACCGCGGCGTCCGCGCCTTCAACCTGGATCCCGGTTTCGTGGTCACCGAGGCCGGCGCGGCCAGGGGAGGCACCTCGGCCATCGCCGACAAGGGCTTCACCCCCACTCCCGAGGACGCCCCCGGCCGTGCCGTCGTGTGGCTGGCCTCCTCCCCCGAGGCGGACCGCTTCCTCGGCAGGGTCGTCTGGACCCCCAAACTCGTCTCGGAGCTCTGACCGCGCCCCGCCCCGGGAGCATGGCCGCACCCGGCCGGAGGGGGTGACGCCTCGGGGTGTCCCGGGTCATCATCGGTTCGTCCAAACAAGTGATTGGAAGAACCGTGGTCGACGGTACTCGAGAACGGATCGTCGTCGAGGCGCTGCGGTTGTTCGCGGCGCAGGGATACGCGGCGACCTCCGTGGCGGCGATCGAGAAGGCGGCGGGACTGTCGCCGAGGTCGGGATCGCTGTACACCCATTTCGGGTCGAAAGAGCAGGTGATGGTCGCGGCGGTCGAGCGTGCCGCCGGGGTGGCCGAGCGCCTCGACCTCTCGGCGATGCTGCCGCTGGGGGACCTGCGGGCCGAGCTGACGCTGATCGCGCGGTGCTCGCTCCAGCTCATGAGCGGCTGGCGCGACCTGATCCGGGTGATCATGAAGGAGTCGGAGCAGTTCCCCGAGGTGATGGCCACCGCGCGGGCCCGGCTGTTCGCCGCTTCCTACCGGTTCTTCGCCGACTACCTGGCCGTCGCCGCCCCCGACCGGGCCGGCCACGACTTCGAGGCTCTCTCGGCGATCTGGCTGGGCGCCGTCGAGAGCTACTGGATCATGCGCGACATCTACGAGGCCGCCCCGTTCGCGATGGACGACGAACGGTTCATCGGCCAGTGGGTGAACACCCTGATGACGACGTTGGGAGCATCCAGATGACCGCCACGGCGTTCCGGCTCAACGATCCCGGCACCATCCACGACCCCTATCCCCGCTACGCCGCCCTCCGCGACTCCGCGCCCGTGCACTACGACCCCGAGCTCGACCTGTGGTTCCTCAGCCGGTACGAGGACGCGGCCGTCGCCGTGCGCGACGCCGGGCGGTTCTCCTCCGACCTCGGCCGCTGGTCCAACATCACGGACAACCCGTTCGCTCCGGATCAACGCCCCTCGCGTCCGCTCGCCGCGGTCCTGCGGCGCCTCCCCTCCCCCCGGATCCTGCTGAGCATCGACCCGCCCGACCACACCATGCTCCGCCGCAAGGTCAGCCGCGCGTTCACCCCGCGCGCCATCGCCTCCTGGGAGCCCCGCATCAGGGAGGTCACCGACGGGCTCGTGGCGGACATGGCGGCCCGCGGCGCCGACCGGCCGTCCGTCGACCTGGTCCACGAGTTCGCCTCGCCGCTGCCCACGGTCGTCATCGCCGAACTGATGGGCATCCCCGCCGACCGCCGCGACGATTTCAAACGCTGGTCCGACGGGCTCATCGACGGCCTTCTGACCAGCGGCGGCGGTCTCCGGTCGGCACGCAGCGCGCTGGCGATCTCCTGGTTCTTCACGAAGACGGTCCGTGAACGCCGCAAGAACCCCGGTGACGACCTCATCAGCATGCTCGTCGCCGGCGATCCCGAAGAGGCGCTGACCGCCTCCGAGATCGTCGCGTTCTGCGTCCTGCTGCTCGTCGCGGGAAACGAGACGACCACCAACCTCATCTCCAACGCCGTCAACGCTTTGTTCACCCACCCCGAGGCGGCGGACGGCCTGCGCGCCGATCCCGGATCGGCCCCGGCCATCGTCGCCGAGACCCTCCGCCACGACGGCCCCGCCCAGGGCCTGATCCGCATGACCACGACCGACGTCGTCTTCGACGGGGTGACGATTCCGGCCCGCAGCCGCGTCCTGGCCCTCATCGCCTCCGCCAACCGCGACCCCCGCCGCTGGCCTGACCCCGACGACTTCCGCCCGGACCGCGACCACTCCGGGCACCTCGCCTTCGGCACCGGCATCCACCACTGCCTCGGCCACGCGCTGACCCGCCTGGAGGCGTCCATCGCGCTCGAAACCCTCTACCGCCGCTTCCCCGGCATCGCGCCGGCCGCCCCGCCGACCCGCATCGACAGCCCGGTCCTCCGCGGCTTCCGCACCCTCCCCGTCCGGCTCGCCTGAACGCGGCCGCGGCGGGCACGGCCGGGGATCCGCCCGTCCGGCGCCCGACGGGAAAGGCCCCGCTCCCTTCCGGGAGCGGGGCCTCGACGTGTCCGTGCCGTCAGATCATGGAGCGCATCGGGCCCACGGGGGGCTCGATGTCCATCTGGGTGAGGGCGGAGACGTGGTAGACCGAGCCCGGCACGTGGATGGCGTGGGCCAGGCCCATGTGGGCGTCGCGCCAGAAGCGCTGGATCGGGTTGTCCTTGCGCAGGCCGTTGCCGCCGGAGCGCACGACGATCTCGGTCATGGCGTGGACGGCGCGCCAGGCCGAGCGGACCTGGGTGCGGCGGGCCGCGGCGCGCTCGGCGAAGGTGAACTCGTGGCCCGCGGCGGCCTTGTCGTACATGCGGGAGATGTAGTCCAGCAGCAGGACGCGGGACGCCTTGATCTCCTCGGCGGCCTCGCTGATCGCGTACAGGACGTACGGGTCGTCCTTGATCTTGGTGCCGGTGATCTGGACGCGGGAGCGCTGGTAGGCCAGGTGCGCGGCCAGGGCGCCCTCGGCGATGCCGACCACCGCGGAGGTGATGCCCAGCGGGAAGATCGAGGTGTAGGGCACGTGGTACAGCGGGTTGGTCAGCCCGGCGCGGCGGACCGCGGTGCCGTCGATGACCTCGTTGTACTTCAGCACCCGGTAGTCGGGGATGAAGGCGTCCTTGACGATGATGTCCTTGGAGCCGGTGCCCTCCAGGCCGACGACGTTCCAGGAGTCCTCGACGATCTGGTAGTCCGAGCGCGGCAGGATGACGTGCAGCGCGGCCGGCGGCTGCGCGACCTTGCCCTCGGCGTCGCCGACCATGGCGCCCAGGAAGATCCAGGTGCAGTGGTCGGTGCCGGAGGAGAACTGCCAGCGGCCGTTGAGGATGTAGCCGCCGTCGACGGGGCGGGCCACGCCCATGGGGGCGTAGGGGGAGGCGATCCAGGTGTCCTGGTTCTCGCCCCAGATCTCCTGCTGCACGCGCTCGTCGGCGTAGGCCATCTCCCACGGGTGGAGGCCGACGATGCCGGCGACCCAGCCGGTGGAGCCGTCGAGGGAGGCGATGCCCATGACGGTCTCGGCGAACTCGCGGGGGTGGACCTCCAGGCCGCCGTGCTTGGCCGGCTGCAGCATCCGGATGGCGCCGGCGTCGCGCAGCACCTTGGCGGCCTTGTCGTCGAGCCGCCCGAGGGACTCGTTGGAGGGGCCGCACTCGCGGATCTCCTCCGCGCGTTCCATGATCTTGTCGAGCACGCTTTCGCTCATCGCCTGATCTCCCGGTGGGTGTCTGTGGATGTCAGCCGTCGTAGCTGATCTTGAGTCTGTCGCTGACGGATTTCGCCTGGCAGGCGAGAATGAGGCCGTCCGCGAGGTCCTGGTCGTCCAGGACGGTGTTGGCGTCCAACGTGACCTCCCCCTCCAGCACCACGCAGGCGCAGGCGGAGCAGGAGCCCTCGCGGCAGGAGAAGGGCGCGTCCAGTCCGGCGCGCAGCAGCGCGTCGAGCAGGTAGCCGGATCCGGACCAGGCGACGGTGCTGGTCTGGCCGTCGAGGTCGACCTCGACCTCGACGGCGCCCTCGCCCGTCTCGGTCTCCGGCTCCGGCGGGTTCTCGGCGAACGGGTCGCCGCCGAGCGAGAAGAACTTCTCCACGTGCACCCGCTCGGCGGGCATGCCCACGGCGGCCAGCGCCTCGGACGCCAGCTCCATGAACGGGCCGGGGCCGCAGATGAAGGCCTCGCGGCCGGCGAAGGGCTCGGTCAGCGCCCGGACCGCGGCGGCCGTCGGCAGGCCCTGCACCGACACCAGCCAGTGCAGGACCGACAGCCGCTCGGGGTGCGCGGCGACGAGCTCCCGCAGCTCCTCGGCGAAGATCACCGCCCGGTCGTCCTGGTTGGCGTACAGCAGGGTGATCTTCCCCGTGCCCCGCGCCAGCGCCGACTTGAGGATCGACAGCACCGGGGTGATGCCGCTCCCCGCCGCCACCAGCAGGAAGTCGCCGTCCAGCGAGGCCGGGACGAACGTCCCGGCGGGCCGCAGCACCTCCAGGACGTCGCCTTCGGTGACGTGGTCGCAGATCCAGTTGGAGCCGAGACCGCCCGCCACCCGCTTGACGGTCACCTTCAGCCGGTCGTCGACCTCCGGTGAGCTGCACAGCGAGTAGCAGCGGGCCGCCCATCCCTCGCCCGCGGGCACCCGGATGGTGAGGAACTGGCCGGGCCGGTAGGAGAAGCGGTCCTCCTGACCCTCCGTGGGCTCCAGGACGAGCGAGTGCGCGTCCTCCGTCTCACGGACGACCTGCGCGACCCGGACCTTGAGGGATCCCGTCATCGACCTTCTGCCTTGCGCTTGGCCGCGGCGTGCTTGGCCGCGATGTACCCGAAGACCATCGAGGGGCCGATGGTCGCGCCCGGACCGGCGTACTCGTTGGCCATCACCGACGCCGAGGTGTTGCCCGTGGCGTACAGGCCCTCGATCACCGAGCCGTCCGTGCGCAGCACCCGGCTGTTCTCGTCGCAGACCAGGCCGCCCTTGGTGCCCAGGTCGCCGACCTCCAGGCGGAAGGCGAAGTAGGGGGCGGTCTCGATCACGTCGAGGTTGGGGTTCTTCAGCGTCGGGTCGCCGTAGTAGCGGTCGTAGGCGCTGTCGCCCCGGCCGAACTCGGGGTCCTTGCCGTCCCGGGCGTACCCGTTGAACGTGCGGATGGTCTCGGTGAGCGCGTCCGCGGGGACGCCGATCTGCTCCGCGAGGCCTTCCAGGGTGTCGGCCTTGTAGACGATCCCCGCCTCGAAGAACTTCTTGTGGATGGGGGCGCCGGGCAGGATCTGCGCGAACGGGTAGCGGGACCGGGCCGTGGCGTCCATGATGAACCAGGCCGGGACGTGCTTGCCCTCGAGCTGGTCGTGGACGAAGTTGACGTACGGCGAGGCCTCGTTGGTGAAGCGCTTGCCGTTGCCGTCGACGATCACCTGCCGGGGGATGGCGCGCTCGGACACCAGGGGGATCACCGCGCCGAGCGGGTGCCGCACGGCGGGCATCCACCAGGCGTCGTCCATGAAGTCCACCGCGGCGCCGAGCTTCTCGCCCAGCGTGATGCCGTCGCCGGTGAGCTCGCGCGCGCCCATCGCGAAGTCGTCCTGGCCGCCCTCGGGCAGGTACTTCTTGCGCATCTCCAGGTTGTGGTCGAACCCGCCGGTGGCCAGCAGCACGCCGTGGCGGCCGCGCAGCCGGTGGACCTTGCCGTCGCGCTCGGTGGCCACGACGCCGGTGACGGCGCCGTTCTCGTCGGTGATGATGTCGGTCATGCTGGTGCGCACCCACAGCGGGACGTTCGCGTCCTTCAGCGCCATGCGCAGCCGCGCGGCCAGCGCCCGGCCGCCCGTCGACATGTGGCGGCGCAGCACCATGTTGGACGCCACGCGCCAGGCGGCGACCAGGGAGGCGCGGCGGCCCGCCCAGGTGCGCTTGACCATCGCCAGGTCGTGGTAGTCCTTGCTGGTGATCCACAGGCCCAGCGGGCCCTTCATGTTGTTGGGCCGCTGGTACTTCTCGTCCTCGCCCAGCTTGCGGGTGTCGAACGGCTTGGCCTCGATGGACCGGCCCAGCGGCCGGCCGCCCTCCAGCTCGGGGTGGTAGTCGGCGTAGCCCTTGGTCCAGAAGAACTTCGCCCACTTGCTCTTGCCGACCAGCTCCATCGTGGCGGGGCCGTTGTCGACGTAGGCGTCGAGCCGCGCCGCGGGGACCTTGCCCTCGGTGAGCAGGTCGAGGTAGCGGCGGATCGACTCGCGGCTGTCGTTGTGCCCCTTGGCCCGCAGCGTCGGGTTGTTGGGGATCCAGATGCCGCCTCCGGACATGGAGGTGCTGCCGCCGAACTTCGAGCCCTTCTCGATGATCAGGACGCTCATCCCGGCGTCGGCGGCGGTCAGCGCGGCGACCATGCCGCCGCCGCCGCTGCCCACGACCACCAGGTCGTACTCGGCGTCCCAGCCCTGGTTCTCCGTCATGCCTTCCGCTCCTCACGGGTCAAGAAGGCCAGGACGGCGCTCTCCCACGCTTCCTTCTGCTCGATCATCACCCAGTGACCGCAGTTGGGGAAGATGTGCACCTCCACGTCGGGGGCGGTGCGCATGGGCACCAGGGCCATGTCGACCGGGCTGACCCGGTCGTCGCGGCCCCAGGTGATGAGCGTCTTGGCCTTGAGCTTGTGCAGCATCGCCCAGTAGGGCGGCTGGGTGGAGGCGGCCGCCATCTTGGCGCGCGCCGCCATGGCCTTGGTCCCGTACATGCGGCGGGCGCTGGCCAGGGTCTCGGGGTCGGTGGCCTGCTGCCAGCGCTCCTCGATCAGCTCCTCGGTGACCAGGGCGGGGTCGTAGACCATCGAGTGCAGCCAGCGGACGAGCTTCTCGCGGCTGGGCTCGTCGGTGAACTCCGCGAGGAGCTTGATGCCCTCGCCCGGTCCCGGGCTGAAGATGTTGGTGCCCATGCCGCCGATCGTCACCAGCCGGCCGACCCGCTCGGGGTTGGCCATCGCGAACTGGGTGCCGATGATGCCGCCCATGGAGTTGCCGATGACGTCGACCTTCTGCAGGCCCAGGCCGTCCAGGAAGCGGGTGATCGCACCCGCGGCGGCGACCATCGGGTGGTCCTCGGTCGGGTCGCTGACGCCGAAACCGGGGAACTCCAGGACGAGGCAGCGGAAGTGCCGGGCGAACAGGGCGAGGTTGCCGCGGTAGTTGCGCCAGCCCGTGACACCGGGGCCCGAGCCGTGCAGCATCAGCAGGGGCGGTCCCTCACCGGCCTCGTGATAGCGCAGCACGCCCTGGTCGGTGGAGAGCTCGCGCAACGTCGATTCGTAGGTCGGCTCTGTGGTCATCGTCCCTCGGTCCTCCGGATTCTCAGGGTGTTCGGAACGTAGATGAGGGGTCCGCCGCGATGTCCGCGGCGATCCCGTTGAGCGGGATGCCCGCCTTTCCCGGGCGCGTGCGGGTCGGATCGCGACTTTCTTCCACTCATCGGGATGCCCGACCCTGGTTACTGGACAGGAGTCTTACTTTCGATGCGCCGAGCCTTCGCCGGCCGCGCCCGCCACGAGGACCCGAGGTGATCCCCATGACAGCCGAACCCGCGCTCACCGGTCTCCCCCAGCTCGACCCCGCCGCCTTCCGGCGCGCCATGGCGGAGTTCGCCAGCGGCGTCACCGTGATCACCGGCATGGACGGCGCCGAGCCGGTGGGCTTCGCGTGCCAGTCCTTCGCGTCGGTCTCCCTGGAGCCGCCGCTGGTGCTGTTCTGCGCCGACCACCGTGGCCGCACCTGGCCACTCATCCGCGCCTCCGGCCGGTTCTGCGTGAACATCCTGGGAGAGGACCAGCAGGACCTGTGCGGGAGGTTCGGGTCGAGCAAGGGGTTGAAGTACCAGGGACTGGACTGGGAGACGTCCCGGTGGGACACGCCCTCCCTGCCCGGCGTGCTGCTGCGCGTCCACGCCTCGGTGCACTCGGTGCACGCCGAGGGCGACCACGACGTGGTGATCGGCCGGATCCTGGAGGTCGAGCACGTGAACGACGGCCGGCCGATGGTCTTCTTCCGCAGCAGGTTCGGCCTGGACGAGCCGGCCCCGCTGCTCACTCCCGAGATGTGGTTCGGCAGCGGGCAGTGGGGCTGAGCCGCTCACATCCAGTCGCCTCGGCCGTCCAGGGCCAGCAGGCGGTTCATGGTCTCGGCCGACCAGGTGCCGCTCTCGTGGGCGGCGGCCGACCGGCTCCGGGGGGCGCGACCCGGGGCCCGGCGCGGCGAGGCGGTGCCGGGGAAGAGGGTCTGGGCGATCTCGCGGGCGGCGGACGCCACCAGCGGCGCCACCTTCTCCAGGGGGGTGTTGAGGGTCCCGACCAGCGAGATGCCGGCTACCGGCCCCTCCGGGCCGCGGACGGCCGCCGCCACGCAGGCGATGTTGGGGACGGACTCGCCCCGCTCGAAGGCCAGGCCGCGGCGCTGGCGCACCCGGTAGAGCTCCTGGTGCAGGGTGCCCAGCTCGCCGATGGTGCGGCTGGTCAGCCGGCTGAGCCCGCCGCCGGTCTTCTCGTCGACCTCCTCGGGCTCCAGCCAGGCCAGGATCGCCTTGCCCAGCGCGGTGGAGTGCGCGGGGGCGCGGCCGCCGACCCGGGAGGGCACGGACGAGGCGAACCGGCCGCCGACCTTGTCCAGGTAGAAGATCTCCGAGCCGTCCAGGACGGCCAGGTGGGCGACGAGACCGGTGGTGATCTGCAGTTCGTGCAGCAGCGGGGCGGCGGCCTCGCGGAGCTTGCCGTGTCCGCGGTCCTGCCCACCGAGACCGAGGGCGCGGCGGCCCAGGGCGTAGCCGTAGGAATTGTGCTCCAGCCAGGACTGGCGGACCAGCTGGTCGAGGATCCTGTGGGCGGTGGAGCGCGGCAGCCGGGTGTGGCGGGCCACGTCCTCCAGGGTCAGCCGTGCCGAGCGCCCGTTGAAGGCGTCGAGGATGAGGGTCATTCGCTCGACCATCGACGGCGGCGGTTCGTCGCGCACCGTGGTCTGTGTGGTCTGCTCGCTCACCGCACCCTCCCATGCGACTGAAATGAATTCTCGTTAACCAGAATGTAGCAATCGCTCCCCTGCTTGGGAAGAGGATACGTCTTGCCTGGTTAACTCGTTACCAGCAGGTTTCCGGCAGGTGGGAACACCCCCCTCGACCTCGGCCTCCACAGACTAGAACGTTTTCTGATAACTGGCTCATCGCCGACGAGGAAGGACCACGGATGCGGATCGGCATCATCACCCCCGTGGTGGCTCAGCCACCCCTGGGCCACGGCGCGTGGGAGGCCACGGCGGGCATCGCGGAGATCGGCGCGATCGCCGAGACCGCCGACCGGCTGGGCTACCACCACCTCACCTGCAGTGAGCACGTGGCGGTCCCCGCCGAGGCCGCCGCCCAGCGCGGAGGCGTCTACTGGGACCCGCTGGCGACCTTCGGCTACCTGGCCGCCCGCACCCGGCGCGTCCGCCTGGCCACCCAGGTCCTCGTGCTCGGCTACCACCACCCGCTGGAGATCGCCAAGCGCTACGGCACCCTGGACGCCGTCAGCGGCGGCCGCGTCGTCCTCGGCCTGGGCGTGGGCAGCCTGGAGGAGGAGTTCGCGCTGCTGGGCGCCGAGTTCGCCGGCCGCGGCGCCCGCGCCGACGACGCCCTGGCCGCGCTGCGCGCCGCCCTGTCCCGGCGGGAGCCGTCCTACCAGGGCGAGTTCTACTCCTTCTCCGGCATGGTCGTCGAGCCGCACGCCGTCCAGGAGCAGGTGCCGCTGTGGATCGGCGGACGCACCCTGCGCTCCCTGCGCCGCGCCGCGAACGCCGACGGCTGGGTGCCGTTCGGGCTGCCGCTGGAGGCCCTCAAGGAGATGCTCGGCAAGGTCGAACTGCCGGACCGCTTCGACGTGGTGCTCTCCCCCACCCGGGCACTGGACCCGCTGGGCTCCCCCGAGGCCGCCGGATCCGCCCTGCGCGCGCTGGGCGACGCGGGCGCGACCATCGCCGGCGTCCGGATCAAGGCGACCTCGGCCGAGCACTACTGCGAGCAGCTCGCCGCGCTGCGCGGCCTGGCCGACAAGTGGGAACTGACCTTCGAGGAGGAGCTGTGAGCGACGTCGAGCAGCGCCTGGCCGCCATGGAGGCCCGCCTCCGGCGGCTGGAGGACGAGCAGGCGATCACCAGGCTGATCCTCTCCTACGCCCCCCTCGTCGACAGCGGCTGCGACCGGCAGGTGGCCGAGCTGTGGGAGGAGGACGGCGTCTACGACGTCGACGAGATCTACATGCAGGGCCGCGACCAGCTCTCGGGCATGGTCCGCTCCCGCAACCACCAGAACTGGATCAGCGGCGGCTGCGCCCACTTCGCCGGGCCGCCGCACATCACCCTGGACGGCGACGAGGCCACCGCCGTCTGCTACACGCTGATGATCGTCAACACGCCCGACGGCTTCACCGTCCGCCGCGCCACCGCCAACCACTGGCACCTCCGGCGCGGCACCGCCGGATGGAAGGCCGTCAACCGCATCAACCGCGTCCTCGACGGCCGTACGGAGTCCCCCGACCTCCTGGCCTCCCACTTCCCCGAGGCCGTCCGGCACCGTCCCGCGTGACACCCCGCGGGGAGGCCCGTCCTCCCCGCGGCTCCCCCCGAGGGCGAGAAGGCGTTTTCACCGCCTTCTCGCCCTCGGGCGTACCGGAGGCGGATCAGCCGGTGAAGGCCTCGATGAGGGTCCAGGTGGCGAGGGCCGCCATGCAGACGCCGCCGAAGCGCTGGACGACCTTGAGGGGGACGCGGGAGGCGATGAAGCGGCCGGCCAGGAGGGCCAGGGCGGAGACGGTCATGAGGGCGGCCGCCGAGCCGATGGCGGTGGACAGCAGACCCTTGGAGGCGGCGAGGTTGGCGGTGGTGATCTGGGTGAGGTCGCCCCATTCACTGATGAAGACGGCCATGAACGCCGTCGTGTAGACGGGCCAGAAGCCGGTGATGATCTTGCCGCCGCCCTCGGCCTCGTCGTCATCGCCGCCGCCGCGCAGCAGGACGAAGGCGCCGAAGGCGAACAGGGAGGCGGAGACCAGCTTGACCGCCATGTCCGGCAGCAGGCCCAGGAGGCCGCCGGCGCCGACGGCCAGGGCGACGTGCACGAGGAACGCGGTGGAGGTGCCGAACCACACGTACAGCGGGCGCATGCGGGTGCCCATCGCCAGGGAGGCGAACATCGTCTTGTCCGGGAGTTCGGCCAGGAAGATCAGCCCGAAGGCGGCCAGGATCGCCAGGGGGTCGAGAGTCATGCGCGAGCGCTTTCTGCAGGGCCGGGCCTGCGGGCTCGGGCGACGCCCGGCGGGGCGGCGGGGGAACCGTTCGGCCCGGCATGAGGGAGCCGCCCGCGCACCTCGCGCGGGCAGGGTCATGCCTTGGCCGAAGGTCTCGTCCACCCCTTGACGGGGCCCGGTGGCCGGGAGCTCCGTAGAGATCCAGTATGTCGACCAGCCGGTGTTTCGGGACTACTCCCCTTCGCTGCCCCCACTGTAACACCGGGGTCAAGGCCCGCCCCGCCCGGCCGAGGCGGCCTCGACGCCGTCGAGGAGCGCGGCCAGGCCCGCGGTGAAGGCCTCCCGCGCCTCCTGCTCCAGATAGGGGGCGGTCTCGTCCGCCATCTGGAAGGCGCGCTCGCTCTCCATCCAGCTGAGGACGGGGAAGCGGTCGGTGAAGTCGGGGACGACCTCTTCGAAGGCCGCGGAGCGCGCGTACCACCACTCGTCCTCGGCGAGGCCGGTGGCCGCGGTGGCCAGGCGGGCCTCCGCGGCCGTCCGGGCGGCGCCGCGGACGAAGTGGTGCAGAGCCGAGATGTGGCGGCGCAGGGCGGGTGCGGGGAGGCCGCTCTCGCGCAGGATCCGCACGGACGTCTCGAGCGCGCGGTACTCGTACGGGCCCAGGATGGGACGGGCCTGCGACACCTGGAGCGTCCAGGGGTGGCGGAGGTGGAAGTCCCACAGGTCGTCCGCCCAGGCCGCCATGGCGGCGCGCCAGCCGTCCCCGAGGCCGTATTCGGCGGGCAGTTCGGCGTGGACGCGGTCGTACATGAGGTCGACCAGCTCGTTCTTGCCGGGGACGTAGGTGTAGAGGGCCATGGCCGTGCGGCCGAGGCGCTCGGCGACGGCGCGCATGGACAGCGCGGCCATCCCCTGCTCGTCGGCGACGGCGACGGCCGTCGCCACGATCAGCTCGACGCTCAGGCCCTGCTTGGGACCGGGGCGCCGGCCGGGGTCGCGGGCGCCCCACAGCAGGGCCATCGAGCGGCGCGGGTCGCCCTGCGCGGCGTAGACCGTCAACGCGAACTCCTTAGAGCATAAAGTGTCCGACCCTTCTCCTAGTATGCCATCCTTAACTCTATACGCCCTAAAGTGTTCGGAGGACGCCCGGTATGACCCTGTCCAGCAGCACGTCCGACTCCCCCGGCGCGCGCTCCCTGCCCGCCGACGGCCACGACGTCATCGAGGTCCGCGGCGCCCGGGAGAACAACCTCGCCGACGTCTCGCTCGACCTGCCCAAGCGGCGGCTCACCGTCTTCACCGGGGTGTCCGGCTCGGGCAAGTCCTCCCTGGTGTTCGGCACCATCGCCGCCGAGTCGCGCCGCCTGATCGACGAGACGTACACGGCGTTCATCCAGTCGTTCATGCCGAGCCCGGGGCGGCCCGACGTGGACGCGCTGCGCAACCTCAGCGCGGCGATCATCGTCGACCAGGAGCGCATGGGCGCCAACGCCCGCTCCACCGTGGGCACCGCCACCGACGCGCACACCATGCTGCGCATCGTCTTCAGCCGGATCGGCGAACCGTACGCCGGCACGTCCAGCGCGTTCAGCTTCAACAACGCCGAGGGCATGTGCGCCGAGTGCGAGGGGCTCGGCCGCGTCTCCCGGATCGACGTGGACGAGCTGGTCGACCGCGACAAGTCGCTCAACGAAGGCGCCATCACCGTTCCGAGCTTCGGCGTCGACACCTGGTACTGGCGGACCATCGCCGAGTCCGGCCTGTTCGACCCGGACGCCAGGCTCCGCGACTACACGCCCGAGCAGTGGGCGGACCTCCTGCACAAGCCGGCCACGAAGATCAAGCACGCGGGCATGAACATCACCTACGAGGGGCTCGTGGTGAAGGTGCAGCGGCTGTTCCTGGCCAAGGAGCGCGAGTCGATGCAGGCGCACGTCAAGGCGTTCGTCGACCGGGCGGTGAAGTTCGAGCGCTGCCCGGCCTGCGGCGGGGCGCGGCTCAACGAGGCGGCGCTGGCCTGCCGGATCGACGGCCGCAACATCGCCGACTGCGCGGCGATGCAGATCAGCGACCTCGCCGAGTTCGTCCGCAAGATCGACGACCCGTCGGTCGGCCCGGTGCTCGCCGCCCTCGGCGACACCCTCGACTCCCTGGTCGAGATCGGCCTGGGCTACCTCAGCCTCGACCGCGAGTCCGCCACCCTGTCCGGCGGGGAGGCCCAGCGGGTCAAGATGGTCCGGCACCTGGGCTCCGGCCTCACCGACGTCACCTACGTCTTCGACGAGCCGACCGTCGGGCTGCACCCCCACGACATCCGGCGGATGAACGACCTGCTGCTGCGCCTGCGCGACAAGGGCAACACCGTGCTGGTCGTCGAGCACAAGCCGGAGGTGATCGAGATCGCCGACCACGTGGTGGACCTCGGCCCCGGCGCGGGCGCGGCGGGCGGCCGGATCTGCTACACCGGCGACGTCGCCGGGCTCCGCGCGTCCGGGACGCTCACCGGCCGGCACCTGGACCACCGCGCCCGGCTGCGCGAGAAGGTGCGCCCGCACCAGGGCGCCCTGGCGATCACCGGCGCCTCGCAGCACAACCTGAAGGACGTCAGCGTCGACCTCCCGCTGGGCGTGCTGACCGTCGTCACCGGGGTGGCGGGCTCGGGCAAGAGCACCCTGATCCACGGCTCGCTCCGCGGCCGCGAGGACGTCGTCACCGTCGACCAGTCGCCCATCCGGGGATCGCGCCGCAGCAACCCCGCCACCTACACCGGCCTGCTCGACTCCGTCCGCACCGCGTTCGCCAAGGCCAACAAGGTCAAGGCCGCGCTGTTC
The DNA here is from genome assembly GCF_039525175.1 of Actinocorallia libanotica. Taxonomy (NCBI): domain Bacteria; kingdom Bacillati; phylum Actinomycetota; class Actinomycetes; order Streptosporangiales; family Thermomonosporaceae; genus Actinocorallia; species Actinocorallia libanotica. Next base: position 112,411 of record NZ_BAAAHH010000003.1, on the reverse strand, counting down.
AGCGCCAACTCCGAGGGCGCCTGCCCCAAGTGCAAGGGCATCGGCCTGGTCTACACCGACCTGGCGATGATGGCGGGCGTCGCCTCGGTGTGCGAGCAGTGCGAGGGCCGCCGCTTCACCCCCGAGGTCCTCACCTACAAGCTGCGCGGCAAGGACATCAGCGAGGTCCTGGCCATGCAGGTCGCCGAGGCCCGCGACTTCTTCCCCACGGGCCGCGGCCGCGCCGTCCTCGACCGCCTCCACGACGTCGGCCTCGACTACCTGAGCCTCGGCCAGCCCCTCACCACCCTGTCCGGCGGCGAGCGCCAGCGCCTCAAGCTCGCCATCCGCATGGCCGAGCAGGGCCGGACCTACATCCTCGACGAGCCGACCACCGGCCTGCACCTGGCGGACGTCGACAAGCTCCTCGCCCTCCTGGACCGCCTCGTCGACGCCGGCAACACCGTCATCGTCATCGAGCACCACCAGGCCGTCATGGCCCACGCCGACTGGATCGTCGACCTGGGCCCCGGCGCCGGCCACGACGGCGGCCGCGTCGTCTTCACCGGCACCCCCGCCGACCTGGTCGCCACCGCCGACACCCCCACCGCCCGCCACCTGCGCGCCTACGTCGGCGCGGGCGCCTGACCGATCCCCCGGCGGCTACCTCTTGACCGCCACCCCGCAGACCGAACCGATCTCCTCGACCGGCCCGGCCTCCCCCTCCGGCCGCCACCGGGGGGTGGAGACCAGGCCGGGCTCCACCAGCTCCAGGCCGTCGAAGAACGAGGCGATCTGCTGCGGGCTGCGGTTGTGGTACGCCGAACCGGAGTGCCGGTCGTTGTGCCGCGCCGCGGCCGCCACCCGCTCAGGCGTGTCGATCCCGTCGTTGACGACCAGGTGGCTGCCCGGCACAAGGCCCGAGGTGAGCCGCTCCACGATCGAGGCCGCCTCGGCGTCGTCGGCGATGTTGCCCAGGATGCCGAGCATCAGCACCGCGACCGGCCGGGAGAGGTCCAGCACCTCGGCGGCCCGCCCGAGGATGTACGCCGTGTCCCTGACATCGGAGTCGACGTACCGGCAGCCCCCCTCGGTGCGGGAACCCGACAGGGCGAGGACGAGCGGGTCGTTGTCGACGTAGACGACCCGTGGCTCCGGCGCGACCCGCCGGGCGATCTCGTGGACGTCGGCATCGGCGGGCAGCCCGCACCCCAGGTCGAGGAACTGCCGGATGCCCGCCTCCTCGGCGAGGTAGGTGACCGCGCGGCCCAGGAACCGGCGGGCCTCGCGGGCGATGCGCGGGATCTCGGGATAGAGCGAGGCCGCCGCGTCGGCGGTCTCCCGGTCCACGCGGTGGTAGTGCTGGCCGCCGGCCCAGTAGTTCCACATGCGGGCCGAGGAAGGCACCGACGTGTCGGGAACGGCGGCCTCGGGCCGCGGCGGGAGGGTGTTCGGACTGTCGCTCATGCTCCACCGGAATCACGAAGGCGAAAGGGAAGATCGATCTTACGCCGTCGGTCAGGGGCGAACAGGGTCGAACGCCGCGGCGTCCGGGCCGTCCCGCAGGCGGGGTCAGTCCGCGGGCTCCGGGCCCTTGCGGGCGGCCTGCCGGAGTTCGGCGCGGTGGTGCAGCAGGGCCACCACCGCGGAGGTCACGGGGGCGGCCAGGAAGGCGCCGGCGATGCCGGCGAGGGTGCCGCCGAGGGCGATGACGATGAGGATGACCGAGCCGGGCAGGTCCAGGGCGCGCCCGTAGATCTGGGGGGCCAGGATGTGGCCCTCGATCTGCTGGACCGCGACGGTGAGGGCGACGACGATCAGCGCGGCGAGCCAGCCCTTGGCGACGAACGCCACGACCGCGGCCAGGAGCCCGGCGAGGAACGCGCCGACGATCGGCAGGAAGGCGCCGATCCAGGTCAGCATGGCCAGCGGTATCGCGAGCGGGATGCCCAGGATCAGCAGGCCGAGGCCGATGAAGAACCCGTCCACGAAGCCCACCAGCGCCACGCCCCGCATGTACCGCCCGACGACGTGGAAGACGATGGACCCGCCCGCGCGGGTCTCCTCGCGGGACGACTCGGGCAGCAGCGCGGTGAGCCAGGCGACCAGGTTCGGCCCGCCGTGGGTGAAGTAGATCGCCAGGACGAGCGCGAGCACGGCGCCGATGACGACCTCGCCGGTGGCGATGACGCCGGTGAGCGCGCCCCCGGCGATCCGCCCGGACCGCTCGGTGACCCACTGCCGCGCCTGGTCGCCCAGGTCGGTCAGCTGCCCCTGGTCCACGCCGAACCTGGCGGCGGTGCTCTGGATCCCGGCGATGAACGTGTCGAGGTCGAACGCCAGGTCGTCGATCCCGTCCCGGGTGATGGGGATGAGCAGCGTCACCAGCAGCGCCCCCACGGCGATCAGCCCGAGCCATACCACGGTGGTGGCCACCGCCGGATGCACCCCGCGCCGCATCAGCCAGTGCGCGGGAGGCACCGTGGCCGAGGCGATGAAGACCGCCAGCAGGACGGGGATCGTCACGGTCCGCACCTGCCACAGCGCCCAGACCGCCAGGGCCGCCAGCAGCACCAGCAGCAGCCGGTGCCCCGCCTTCAACGTCTTGCGCCGCAGTTCGTCCTCAACGTCCACGCATCTGAGGGTCCCCGGACGGGGATCTCTCCTAACCGCGTGCGGCGCGCGGGCTCGTCGCGTCAGGCGTTGAGGTAGGCCAGGACCGCCAGGACGCGGCGGTGCCCGCTGTCGGTGGGCGGGAGTCCGAGCTTGGCGAACACCGCGCCGATGTGCTTGCTGACCGACCGCTCGGTGATGACCAGGGCGGCGGCGATGGTGGTGTTGTCCAGGCCCTGGGCCATCAGCCCGAGCACCTCGCGTTCGCGCGGGGTGAGCGCCTGGAGGGGGTCGCGGCGGGCGGTCATCAGCTGGGAGACGACCTCGGGGTCCAGGGCGGTGCCGCCGCCGGCGACGCGGCCGAGGGCGTCCAGGAACTCGTCGACCCGGCTCACCCTGTCCTTGAGCAGGTAGCCGACGCCCGCCGCGCCTCCGGCGAGCAGCTCGGCGGCGTAGGTCTCCTCGACGTACTGGGACAGCACCAGCACGGGCAGGCCCGGCAGCTCCCGGCGGGCCCGGATCGCGGCGCGCAGCCCCTCGTCGCGGAACCCCGGCGGCAGCCGGACGTCCAGGACGGCGGCGTCGGGCCGGTGCTCCAGCAGGGCGGGGAGCACCTCGGGTCCGGTGCCGGCGACGGCGACGACCTCGTGGCCCTCGGAGTTCAGGAGCAGGACGAGCCCCTCGCGCAGGAGGACGTTGTCCTCGGCGATCACAACCCGCACGGCAGTTCCACTTCGATCGTCGTCCCTTCCCCGTCCGGGCTGTCCAGGCGGGTGGTCCCGTCGAACGCGGCCACCCGGCGGCGGATGCCCGCCAGGCCGCTGCCGCCGCCTTCGTCGGCGCCGCCCTTGCCATCATCCCGCACGGTGATCAGCAGCCGGTCCGGTGCGCGGCGGACGGCGACGGACGCGCGGGAGGCGCCGCTGTGCCTGGCGATGTTGGTGAGGGACTCGGCGACGACGAAGTAGGCGGCCGTCTCGACGGGCGCGGGCACCCGCCCCTCGTCGACCTCGGTCTCGACGGGGATGGGCTGCCCGGCGGCGAGGGCGCGCAGGGCCCCGGCCAGGCCGCGGTCGGCCAGGATCGGCGGGTAGACGCCGCGGATCACGGTCCGCAGCTGGGTGAGCGCCTCCTCGATGCCGTCCCTGGCCTCCAGGAAGAGGGCGCGGGCCGCCTCCGGGTCGGTGGCGAAGCGGCGGTCGGCGAGCCCGAGGCGCAGCGCGACGGCGACGAGCTGCGCCTGGGTGCCGTCGTGCAGGTCGCGTTCGATGCGGCGCAGCTCCGCTCCGTGCGCCTCCAGGGCCTCGGCGCGGGTCTCGGTGAGCTGTTCGACCCGCTCGGCGAGGCTGGTCCGGGAGACGGGCCGCAGCATCAGCTCGGCGAACCGCGCCTGCCAGCGCGCGAGCCGCGGCACCAGCCAGACCAGGATGAGGACGTAGAAGGCGCCCTGGACGAACGGCATCGTCAGCGCCTTCGGCCAGCTGTCCAGAGTGATGAACGCGCTCTGGGAGCCCTCGGGCGCCGCCCACCACCACAGCGGCAGCGACAGGGTGAACGGGATCCCCGCCCACACTCCGACCGCGAGCACGGCCGCGATCAGGCCGGTGAACCCGTGCACCGCCATCCAGACGGCGTCCCGCCAGAAGGTGGCGGTCCGCACCATCATGATGCCCTGCTGCAGTTCGGAGGCGTGCGAAGGCCGGTACGGCTCGGGGATCTCGCGGCCCAGCAGGCGTCCGGCCCTGCGCCGTTCGGTGTTCGCCAGCGCCTGCAGCGGCCGTGCGGCCTGCGGCAGCCACGGCAGCGTGGCGAACAGCAGCAGCAGGACCGCCATGAGCGGCGCGAGGCCGAGCATCGCGGGCAGTGCCGTGCGCAGGCCCGAGACCAGGTCTCCCGTCGCGTCCGCGCTGCGCCGCAGCACCTTCTTGATCTTCGTTGCGTGGTTCATGCTCATCTCGCCGTCCACGGTAGGCGCAGACCGGCGCCGGTACAGCACGCTCCGCTCCCGGGCCGATGGTGTAGCCCGCTACACCATCGATTCGGGAGAGCGCGCCCATGTGCCCTGAGCCCGCGAAATCTAGATTCGACCAGGTGAGAGACAGTGTCGACGGAGGAGGATCATGACCATCACGGCCGAGGCGACCGCGGAGGCGGTCGGCCTGGACGCGGTCACCAGGACCTACGGCTCGGTACGGGCGCTGGACGGTGTCACGTGGACGTTCCCGCGCGGCGGCTTCACCGCCGTCATGGGGCCGTCCGGGTCGGGCAAGAGCACCTTCCTGCACTGCGCGTCCGGGCTCGACCGGCCCACCGGGGGCACCGTCCGGATCGGCGGCGTGGACATCGGCCGGCTCGGCGAGACGAAGCGGACGCGGCTGCGCCGGGAGCGCATCGGCTACGTCTTCCAGGACTTCAACCTGATCCCGTCCATGGACGTCGAGCAGAACATCACGCTCCCGCTCCGCCTCGGCGGCGTCCGTCCCGACCGCGCCTGGCTGGAGGAGGTCGTACGCCGCGTCGGGCTGTCCGACCGGCTGCGGCACCGCCCGTCCGAGCTGTCGGGCGGCCAGCAGCAGCGCGCCGCCCTGGCCCGCGCGCTCGTGACCCGGCCCGAGGTCGTCTTCGCCGACGAGCCGACGGGCGCGCTGGACCCCCGCACGGCCCGCGACGTGCTGCGGCTCCTGCGCGAGACGGTCGACGCGACCGGACAGACGCTCATCCTGGTCACCCACGATCCCGCGGCTGCCGCCTGGGCCGACTCCGTCCTCTTCCTCAGCGGCGGGCGGATCGTCGACGAACTGGCCTCCCCTTCCGCCGCCACCGTCGCGGCCCGTTGGGAGACGCTGTGAAGAAGGGTGCTCTCACCGGGGTGTTCGTGGCGCTGACGTTCGCCGCGGCGCTCATCGGGGCGTGCGGGGTGCTGCTGGAGTCCGCGTGGCGGGCGCACGCACCGGTCGAGCGGTTCGGTGCGGCCGCCGCCGTCGTGACGGGGCCGCAGAACGTCGAGACGCGGGTGAAGCGGCTCGGTGAAGGGCCGGCGAAGCAGTCCCGGCCGTTGGCCGAGCGGGCTCGTGTGCCGGTCTCGGCCGTCGAGCGGCTGCGGGATGTTCCCGGCGTCGAGAACGTGGTGGCGGACGTGTCGTTCCCCGTCCTGGCGGAGTCGGGGCGGATCCTGGCGGGGCACGGCTGGGAGTCCGCGGCCCTTCGTCCCTATGAGCTGAGTGCCGGGCGGGCTCCGCAGGCGGCGGACGAGGTCGTCCTTCACGCGTCGGCGGGAACCGCCCTCGGGCAGGTCGTCCGGTTGCAGGCCGATGGAAGGCCGCAGCCGTACCGGGTCGTCGGGCTGGTCTCGTCGGGGCCTGACACGGCGTTCTTCACCGCGAAGACGGCGGCGGCGCTGTACGGGCATCCCGGTGAGGCCGATGTTCTGGCGGTGTTCGCGGGCTCCGGGGTGTCCTTGGACGCTCTGCGTGCGGCCGTACCCGGGCTCACCGTGGCCACGGGATCGGCGCGCGGTGACGCCGAGGACCTGTCCGTGGCCTCCGCCCGTGGGGACGTTCTCGAAATGGGCGCGTCGCTCGGCGGTGCGTCCGTCATGACGGCGCTGGTGGTCGTGGGCGGGCTGCTCGTCCTGGTGGTGCGGGAACGGGCGCGGGAGTTCGCGCTGCTCCGTGCCGTGGGAGCCACGCCCGGTCAGGTGCGTCGGCAGCTGATGCGCGAGACGTGGGCCGTCGGGGCGCCCGCCGCGCTGCTCGGCGGGCTCGGGTCGCTCGCGCTCGGTGCCCGGATGCACTCGGCGATGGTCGACAGGGGCGTTCTGCCGCGGGGGTTCGGGGTGTCGCTCAGCCCGCTGCCCGCGCTGGCGGCGTTCGCGATCACCCTGCTCATCGCCGTACTCACCGTGCTCGTGGCGTCCTCGCGCCTGTCGCGGATCCGGCCCGTGCAGGCGCTGGGCGAGAGCGCGGCCGAACCCTCCGGCCTGCCCCGGTGGCGCGTCGCCACCGGGACGGTGTTCCTCTTCCTCGGGCTGAGCGCGCTCGGGACGTCGATGGCCGCGGGCGGAGCCGTCGCCCTCGCCTCGGTCAGCGGCCTGGTCCTCTCACTGATCATCGCCACCGCCCTGCTCGGCCCGCTGGCGGCGCGGCTCGGCGGCCGGGTGCTGGGAGGCGCGGTCCGGCTGGCGGCGCCCGTCACCGGCCGGCTGGCCCAGCACGCCGGTGCCGCGGCGGCCCTGCGCGCCGGTTCGATCATCACGCCGGTCGCGCTGGCCATCGCCTTCGCCGGGACGCAGCTGTTCGCGCAGTCCACGGTCGTGCGCGCGACGACCGCGCAGGCCGCGGACGGCAATCTCGCCGACCAGATCCTGATCGCGCCCGGGCTTCCCCGCGAGGCCGCCGATGCCGTCCGCCGGCAGCCCGGCGTCACGGCCGCCACCCCGGTCAAGTCCACCACGGTGGTCATGGCCGTCCGCGAACTGGGCGAGCAGACCCTGAGGTCCCTGTCCGCCCGCGGCGTCGGCGCGGACGCCGCGGCGACGATGGACCCGAAGGCGTCCGCCGGACGCCTCGCCGACCTGCGCGGCGACACCGTCGCCCTCAGCCGCGAGGTGGCCGGAGGCCTGCGCGTCGGCTCGACGGCCCCGCTCTGGCTGGGAGACGGCACCCGCGCCGACCTCCGCGTGGTCGCCGTCTACGACCGCGGCCTGGGCTTCGGCGACGTCCTCCTGCCGCACGACCTCGTCACCGCGCACTCCACCACGGCCTTGGACGACCACGTCCTCGTCAAGGGGAACGCCGACCTCCGCCCGGTCGCCGCCGCCTACACCGGCGCGCGGGTGGTGGACCGCACCGCGTTCGACGCCGACCTCTCCCGGACGCTCCGACTCCAGGGCTTCTTCAGCCAGGTCGTCGTCGTGGCCATCGCCGGTTTCATCGTCATCGGCCTGGTCACCACCCTGGCCCTGGCGACGGCGGCCCGCCGCCGCGAGTTCGCCCTGCTCCGCCTCGTCGGCGCCACCCGGCGGCAGGTCCTGCGCATGGTGCGCCTGGAGGCCGTCATCGTCCTGGGCACCGGCGTCGTCATCGGCTCCCTCATCGCCGCGGTGACCCTCACGGCCTTCGCCTGGGTCGTCGCCGGGCTGCCGCTCCCCGCCGTCTCCCCCGTGAGCGCCGGGCTGCTCTTCCTGGGCGTCGCCGGTTCCGGCGCCGCCGCCATCGTCCTCCCGGCGCGGTTCGTCCTGCGCCGCCGCACCTCCCCGAACCTCTCCTGAAAGGCATCCTCTGTGAACAACACCCTCCGCTGGCTCCTCCTCGGCCTCGTCATCGCCGTCAACGTCGCCGTGAGCATCCTGTTCGACGGCACCTGGTACGGAACCGTCGTCAACGTCATCAGCGGCCTGACCGTCATCGGCCTCGTCCTCGACTACCTCGTCCGAGGCCGCGAGAACTGAGTCCCGAACGCCCCGCGCCTCGCCACGGCCTGATCCGGAATCAGGCCGTGGCGAGGCGCAGGTCCCTGGGACGCAGGGAGCGGCGGCGGACGACCGTGAAGGCCAGGGCGGCCAGGGCCAGGAGAAGCCAGGTCAGGAGGTGGAGCAGGCCGGTGGGCAGGCCCGGAGCGTGCAGGACCAGGGCGCGGACGGCGAGCACCGCCCCGTGGGTCGGCAGCAGGGTGCTCAGGGACGCCACGGCGCCGGGAATCGAGGACAGGACGCCCGCCGCCAGGGTGAGGACGAGGACGGCCGCGGCCAGCAGCAGGCCGAGGCCGCCGAGGGCCGCGGCGAGCGCCCGGCAGACGAGGGTGAAGGTCAGCGCGATCAGGGCGGACGCCGCCGCCAGGGCCGCCCAGCGACCGGGGCCGAGGCCCAGCGGCGGGCCCAGGACCGCTCCGGCGGCCAGGCCGATCGCGGCGGCCGGGACGGTGGAGGCCACGGTCCGGTAGAGGAGGCGCCGGATGGACGAGCGCGAGGTGAGCAGGCCGGGCGGCAACGCGCGCAGGAGCAGCGAAGCGCCGAGCGCGCACGCCCACAGCGCCGGTATCAGGAAGAAGGCGGCCGCGGCCCTGCCGAAGCCGGCCTCGCCCGTCCACCGGCTCTTCATCGGGGTGGCCGCGACGGTCTTGAGGTGGTTCCGTTCGGCCTCCGTGTAGGACGGGACCTCGTTCTGGGCTTCGGCCAGGCCCTTGGAGAGCGTGCGCGCCCCCGTTTCGAGGCGTCCGGCGCCCTTGGCGAGGGTCTCGGTGCCCGTGACCAGTGAACGCGAGCCCTCCGCGAGGGTGCCCGCGCCGGTCTGCAGGGACTCCGCGCCGGAAGCGAGCCGCCTGGAACCGGCGAGTGCTTGACGGGTTCCGGTGGCGAGTCTCCCGGCTCCGGCCGAGAGCCGGGAGACGCCCGCGGACAGGGTCTCCGTTCCCGCTTCCAGCCGGTTCACGTCCCGGGCCAGGGTGCCGGTGGCCGAACGGAGCCGGAACAGTCCGGCGTCGAGCCGTCTGGCGCCCGTCGCGGCCTGTTCGAGGTCCCGTGCCAGAGCCGGTGAGGAGACGACGAAATCCTCGGCGTCGACCGCGGCCCTTCCCCCGGATCCTTCCAAGGAGCGAAGCCTCTTCTTGAGCCTGACGGTCCTGGCGCGGACCTTCGCCCTGAATGCCGTGGTGGTCTTCGCCGTGGCGGCGAGCCGGTGCGAAAAGCCCTTCAGCGAACGGCAGAGCCTCCCCTGCCGGGGAGCGCAGCGGGTGGCGAGCCGGTGGAAGTCGGCGGAGAGCCGCTGCTGGGTGGGCATCCGGTCGACGGTCCGCAGCACCCTGTTCGCGACGGGAACCATCCGTCCGGCCGTGACGGCGTCGCCTCGTGCGGCCCTGCGCGTCCCGGTGGCCAGCCTCTCCAGGAGGCCCGGCAGCTCGGCCGCCCGGCTCTCCGCCCGGAGCAGGTTCCTGTCGACGGCGCCGACCCCGGCGGCCAGGCGGGTGCTTCCCGCCGCCAGCCGGCCGGCGCCGGTGGCCAGGTTCTGCGCCCCCTCGCCCAGCCGTTCCGTGCCCGCTTCGAGCCGCTCGGCCCCCGTGGTGAGGGAGCCCAGGCCCGTCGCGAGGGAGTCCGCGCCCTCGCCGAGCCGCCCGGCTCCGGCGTCCAGGGCCTCGGCTCCCCGCGCCAGCCGTGTCGCGCCGGAGCCGAGGCGCTCCGCCCCGCCCTTGAGCTCCTTGCCGCCCTCGGCCAGCTTCGCCGCCCCGTCCGCCGCTTCGCCGAGCCTGTCGTGCATCTCGGTGAAGGCGACGTAGATGCCGTCAAGGTAGGTCTCGACCACGGTCGTGTTCAGCGAGGCCAACGCGTCCTGCACCACGGCGTGGCTCAGCCCGGGGTCGGCGGGCCGGGCGGCCGCCGAGGTCCGGACGGAGAACACCGCCTGCGTCGCGTCCTTCGCGCTTCCCGCGATGAAGGAGGTCGCCTTCTTCGAGAAGTCCTCGGGCACCGTGACGACGGCCGCGTACCGGCCCGACCGCAGCCCCTCTGCGGCGTCCGAGGCGTCGGTGACCTCCCACGCGTAGCGCCGGTCGGGCCCGTTGACGAGCCTGTCGGCCAGTTCCCGGCCGAGCGGGATCGTCTTCCCCCCGACCGTGACGGGCCGGTCCAGGTCGACGACCGCGGCCTTGGCCGTCCCGTGGTCGACCGCCGGGTTCCAGAACGCCCAGGTCAGCGTGCCCAGCACCAGGAGCGTGAGCAGCAGCAGGCCGGCCCAGACCCGCCAGGCGGGCGATCTGCGGAGGTTCCCGTCAGGCACGTCCGGCCTCCTGGGGTACCGGGGCGAGGGACAGGACGCCCGTGCGGTCCGACGGCAGCAGCCCTTCGACCGAGGCCGCGTCCTGGCAGGTGACGACGGCGGCGGTCTCGGCGAACAGCTCCGCCAGCCGGGCCCGCTGGTGCGGCCCGGTGACCAGGTCGAGGTCGTCCACGAGGAGGAGCCGCGCCCCGTCCCGCAGCGCCGCGCCGAGCTCTCCGCCGGGGTCGGCCGACTCGCGGCAGCGCACCAGCGCCACCTCGCGGCGGACGGCTCCGGCGTGCTGCGGCAGCAGGTGGCCGCACGTCTTGAGGTCGCCTTCGAAGGACCTCACCCGTCCGGCGAGGGTGTGCAGCAGCGCCGACTTGCCGCACGCGCCCTCCCCCGAGACGACGAGCACCTGGCCGGGCCGCAGGTGCAGGCGCACATCGGTGAAGACGGGGGCGCCCCGGTCGTCGCGGGCGGTCAGCCCTTGGGCGCTCACCAGCTCGGCGGATCCCGGTTCCGGCCAGTCCGCCAGGCGCAGCTCCCGTTCCAGGCCCGCGCCTTCGACGTCGAAGTGCGGGAGCCTGCGGTCCAGCCGGGGCGGCAGCCACCAGGCGCGGTCGCCGAGCAGCCGCAGCACCGCGGGTACCAGCGTCATGCGCACGAGGAAGGCGTCGGTGAGCACGCCGACGGCCAGCCCGAACGCGATCGGCTTGATCGTCGCGCTGCCCTCGGGGATGAACGAGGTGAACACCCCGGTCATGATCAGCGCGGCGGCCGTGACCACGGTCGAGGCCGACACGAACCCGGACTCGATCGCGCCCGTCGCGTCCCCGGTGCGCACGTACGCCTCGCGGATGCGGGAGACGAGGAAGACCTCGTAGTCCATGGCCAGCCCGAACAGGACGCCCATCAGGATGATCGGCAGGAAGCTGATGACGCTGCCGGTGTGCGTCACCTTCAGCAGGCCGGTGAGGTGGCCGAGCTGGAACACGAACGCCACGGCCCCGAAGGCCGTCACCACCGACAGCAGGTAGCCCAGCGCCGCCTTGACCGGGACGGCGACCGACCGGAAGACCATGGCGAGCAGGACCAGTGAGACGCCGACGACCAGCGCCCCGAACGGGACGAGGGCCGCGCCGAGCTTGTCCGACACGTCGATCCCGACGGCGGTGATGCCGGTGACGGCCGTCCGCGTCCCGTACTCCCGCTCGAACCGGTCGCCGTCCGCGCGCAGGCGCAGCACCAGGTCCTTCGTCGACTCCGAGTCGCCGCCCCGCTCGGGGATCACCTCGACGACCGCGACGATCCCCTTCGGGTCGGGGGTGGCCAGCGGGACGGCCGCCACGCCCGGGATCCGCCGGACGTCGTCGGCGAGCCGGTCGGTCACGCCGACCGGGTCGTCGCTGTCCAGGACCTGCGCGGTCAGCAGCAGCGGGGAGTTGTATCCGGGTCCGAAGTACTCGGAGACCACGTCGTAGGTGGTGCGCGCCGCGCTGCCCGGTTTCTGGCTGCCGTTGTCGGGCAGCGCCAACTGCAGTTCGCGGGCGGGCAGGATGCACAGCCCCAGCCCGACGACGATGAGCGCGGTGGTCGCCCACGGGACTTTCGTGGCCAGGCGGACCCAGCGGCGGCTGAACGGCGTCCTGCGCTGGTGCGCGGCGGCCTTCTTGCGGGGCCGCAACCGCTCCCCCGCGGCCGAGAGCAGCGCCGGGAGCAGGGTGGCGGCGACCGATACCGCGATCACCACGCCCACCGCGGCGGCCAGGCCCATCGTCGTGAGGAAGGGGATGCCGGCGACCGACAGCCCCAGCAGCGCCAGGACGACCGTCGTCCCGGCGAAGACGACGGCCGAACCCGCCGTCGCCATCGCCCGCGCCACCGACTCCCGGACCTCCAGGCCCTGGGCGAGCTGGTCGCGGTGGCGGGAGAGGATGAACAGCGCGTAGTCGATGCCGACGGCGAGCCCGATCATCACCGCGAGCATCGGGGCGGTCGAGGAGATCGGGGTGAACCGCGTCGCCGCCAGGATGAGGCAGGCCGAGACCCCCACCCCGAACACGGCCGAGAGGACCGGCAGCGCCGCGGCGAGCAGCGACCGGAACACCGCGAACAGCACCACGAGCGCGATCAGCAGCCCGATCCCCTCGGTGGCGCTGATCCCCGGGACGTTGTCGGTGTAGGCGTCGCCGCCGGTGTACACGCGCGCCCCGCCCCCGATCCGGGCGGCGAGCCCCTCCCCGATCGCCGTCAGCTCGCTCTTCGTCCGCGGCTCGACCTGCGCCTGCTGGACCGTCAGCGGCACCGTGACGATCGCGGCCCTCCCGTCCGGGGAGACGGCGTCCCTGGTGATCCCGCCGAACGGGCTCGACACGCCCGCGACCTGGCCCACCGTCCGGATCTCCCCCACCGCCCCGGCGACCGCCGCCTCCACCCGCGGCGTCCGGACCCGTGCCCCTTCGGGCATCACCAGCACCATCTGCGCCGAGGTCCCGGCCAGCTCGGGAAAGACGTGCTTCAGCTGGGTCAACGCGGCCTGCGACTGCGACCCGGGGATCGTGAACGTGTCGTCCAGCCCCTTCTGCAGCACCAGCGCGGCACCCCCGGCCACCGCGAGCACCGCCAGCCACACGGCCGCCACCAGCGCCCACCTGCGAGCCGCCCACCGCCCCAGCCCGTACAGAAAAGACGACAATTCTTACTCCAGCTCCCAGCTCCCAGAAACCCCGGATTCCACCCCAAACCTCCGACCACCCCATGAACCACCCACTACAAGGCCTCGGCCCACCCCTTATCCCCGCCCCACCCGCCCCACCAGCCCAAGCGACCTTCAAAACCTGCACCGCACCCCGCCCCGCCCCCACCCGCCAAGCACCCCCGTACCGGGCACGGCCTTCGCACGCGACTCGCCGTGCCGGCCCGGCGGCCGGTCGTAGGAGCGGGCCCGCCGGTGTCACCCCAGGCTGGAATGCTCAGGGCCATGAGACCTTGGAGCCTGCTGGAGATCGATCAAGCGCTGCGCACCTCCTGGGCGGCCGACACCTGCTCGCCGGACGACGCGGAGCGGGCTCCGTGGACCACCGAGAATCCCGCATGGGGACACTGCGACATCACGGCGCTGGTCGTGCACGACCTGCTCGGCGGTGAACTCATGGTGGGAGACGTGTACTCCGCGGGCGGGCTGCCGCAGGGGTACCACTGGTGGAACCGGTTGGGCAGCGGGGTCGAGCTCGACATGACCCGGGAGCAGTTCCGGGAGGGGCAGGAGGTCGTCGGCGCCCGAGTCGTCGAGCGGCCTCGTCACCGGCGGCATCGGCGCGGGGAGGAGTACGGGGTGTTGCGCACGCGGGTGAGCGCACTCTTGGGGGTACTGCCCTCGTTCGTGGAGGAGGGTGAGACGTCTGGTCAGAACGGGGGATAGATCTAGTTTCGGAAACGTTGTCCCGCCTTCATGTTTCGCGGGCCCTTCGTGCGGTTTACTGCCGCAGGGCTGGCTGAACGTGCACGTTCTGTGCGACTGAGACTGGGATACGGATGGACCTTGCGGTGGGTGGGTGGGTTCCGGGGCGGCGGGATCTGCGGGAGGTGGGGGCGGGGGCTTCCGGACGCGTCGTGATGGCGGTGGACGGGGACGGGGCGTCGCTGGTGGCGGTCAAGTACCTGGCGGAGGGGCTGGTCGGCGACACGCGGTTCCGGGAGGAGTTCCGCAAGGAGGCGGAGCTGCTCGCGGGGGTGGAGTCCGAGCACGTCGTCGGGGTGCGGGAGTGCGTCGAGGGCGATGACGGGGTCGCGGTCGTGATGGACCTCGTCGACGGGGTTTCGTTGCGTGAGGTGCTCGTTTCGCGTGGCTCACTGGAGCCCGAAGCGGCGTTGGCCGTGTGGAAGGGGTCGTTGCGGGGGCTTTCCTGTGCGCATGAGGTGGGGGTGGTGCACCGGGATCTTCGGCCCGAGAACGTGCTCATCACCGCTGAGGGCGTGTCCGCGCTGGTGGATTTCGGGGTCGTGCCGCGGTCGGGGGAGCAGGTCGAGAAGGGCGGCGTGCCTGCGTACCTGCCGCCTGAGCGGTGGCGGTACCGGCTTGTGCTGCCGGTGGGGGATGTCTACGCGTCGGCGGTGATGTTCTTCGAGTGCTTGACCGGGCGGCCGCCCTATCCGGCGGACTCGGTCGCCGAGCTGGAGGAGCTGCATTCTCGGACGCCCATTCCGGTGGATGACGTGCCGGAGGCGGTGCGCGGGCTGCTGCGGCAGGGGCTTGCGAAAGACCGCCGCGAACGTACGGCGAATGCGCTGGAGCTCGCTGAGGAACTGCAAGCCGTCGCGGACGAGGCGTACGGGGAGGACTGGGAGCAGCGCGGGCGGCGGTTCCTCGCCATTGCGGTCGCCGAGTTGGCCGTGCGGGCGTTGTCGGAGGATGCGGCCGAGTCGGCGGAGGTTGCGGAGTCCGCAGAGGAGACGTCGGGTGGTGAAGGGGCGACCGTAGCGGAGGAGAAGGCGGTCCCGGTCGCCGCGGTGGCCGCCGCCGAGCGGACGCCGAGCCGGTCCGGGAAGGCCTCACTGCTGTCGGGCAGGGTGGGGAAAGCCCTCCTGGTGGCCGTGGTCCTCGGCCTGCTCGCCTGTCTCATCGTGTTCCTGACGCGGCCGTCCGGCGTCTCGGAGGACTCGAAGGCCATCATGCGGCCGTCCGCCTCGTCCCTCGCGGCCGAAGCGGAGACCGGCACGGTCCCGGACGTCGTCGGCGCCCCGCAGGCGGCCGCCGAGAAGAAGCTGCGGGCCGCGGGACTCGTGCCGTACGTGATGTTCAAGCAGTCCCTGAAGCACGAGGCCGGCACCGTCATCGAGACCGATCCGGCGGCGGGCACGAAGGTCGGCCGCGACGCGCTGGTGGGCCTGGTCGTCGCGCAGCGGTCACCTGTCTACGCGGTGACCGTCCCCGACGTCCGGGGAAGCTCCTACGCCCAGGCCGAGACCGTCATCCAGGGTCTGGGGCTGACGCTTCGCCGCGTGGATCGGGAGGACGCAGGCGAGCCGGGAAAGGTGCTCTCCACCGCTCCAAGCGCCGGTGCAGAGGTCGAACGCGGCTCGCAGGTGACCGTCTACGTCGCCAAGGCGGCCGCGAACACGACCGTCCCCGTCCCGAACGTCACGCTCATGCCGCAGGAACGGGCCGCGCAGACCCTCCGTGACGCGGCCTTGAAACCCGTCGTCGTACCGCAGCGCAACGGCTCCGTCCCTCAAGGCCAGGTCATCTCGACCGACCCGAAGCCCGGCGTACGGCTCGCGGCGGGCGCTTCCGTGACCCTGTACGTCGCCCAGACCCCGCCGGTAAAGGACGTCAACGTCCCCGACGTCGCCGGTTCCTCCTACGAGGCCGCCGCCCAGCGCCTGCAAGCCGCCGGGCTCGTCCCCGAGCGCGCGGTCAAGGAGACCACGGAGGCCGCGGAAGGCACCGCCCTCAGCACCACGCCGCCCGCCGGATCCTCCGTCAAGCCCGGCTCCAAGGTGACCGTCCTCATCGCCCAGACACCGCCCCTCACCCTGTCGGCCGCCGCGTCCGTCTCCCCCACCGCCTCCTCCTGCCGCCGCCGAGGATCCGCCTTCACCTTCTCCGGCTCCATCTCGGTCTCCCGAGGCCCCGTCACCGTGACCTACCGCTGGACCCGCAGCAACGGAACCTCCGACCTCGCCCGCACCCTGCACTTCCCCGCCCCCGGCCCCCAGACCCTCCCCGTCGACCGGAGCTTCTGGCGCATGGACGGCCGCGGCTACACGGGCTGGGCGAAGGTCCAGGTCCTTTCCCCGAGCCCCGCCCTGTCCGACGCCGCGACCTTCACCTACGACTGCCGCCGCGGCCGCCACTGAGGCTCTCCTCCGTCAACGCACTCCCCGCCCCCACCCGCGATCAGGCTTGTACGGGGCCCGCCCGGGACGCGGCACCGCCCGGCGATCCGTCCGGTCGAGGTCAGGTGCGGGGTGCGGCTATGTCGACGTTCTCCAGGACGCCCAGGGCGTCGGGGACGAGGATGGCGGTGTTGAAGTAGGCGCTGACCAGGTAGCGGGCGATGGCTGCTTCGGTGATGCCCATGAAGCGCACGTTGAGGGAGGGCTCGTACTCGTCGGGGATCCCCGTCTGGCGGAGGCCTATGACGCCGGCGTCGTCTTCGCCGGTGCGCAGGGCGAGGATCGAGCTGGTGTGGTCGGCGGAGACGGGGATCTTGCCGCAGGGGTAGAGGGGGACGCCCCGCCAGGACAGGACCTCGCGGCCGTCGTCGGTGGTGCGTTCGGGATAGACGCCGCGTCTGGTGCACTCGCGGAAGAAGGCGGCTATGGCCTTGGGGTGGGCCAGGAAGAGGCGGGTGCCGCGGCGCATCGACAGGAGGTCGTCCATGTCGTCGGGGGTGGGCGGGCCGGACCAGGTGGAGATGCGCTGGGTGTCGTCCGCCTCGTGGAGCAGGCCGAACTCGGGGTGGTTGAGCAGCTCCCATTCCTGGCGTTCGCGTAGCTCCTCCACGACCAGGCGCAGCTGCTCCTCCGCCTGGTTCATCGGGTCGTTGTACAGGTCGCCGACGCGGGTGTGGACGTTCAGGATCGTCTGGGCGACCGACAGCTGGATCTCGTGCGGGGCCGGGTCGTAGTCGGCGAAGGCGTTCGGGATGACGGGCTCGCCCTGGTGGCCCGCCGAGAGGCGGATCGCGGACTCCCCCCTGCGGTTGGCGAGCCGCGCCGCGTCGGAGCGGTGGGCGTCCAGCCGGGCGCGCAGCACCGGGCTCGCCTCGCGCAGCCGCTGGAACGCCGGGGTCGGCAGGGTCAGGACCGTCGCGGACGTCGCCGCCCGGAGCGTCTGGTTCCAGACGGGGGCGTCGTCGGTGCCGGACGTGAGGGCCTCGTCGCCGAGGTGGCCGCCGTCGGTCAGGACGCCCAGCAGCGCCGTGCTTCCGTACCGGCCCGTGCCGAGTCGTTCCAGGCGGCCCCGGACCACGGCGAGCATCCCGGTGACCGGGGAGCCCTCCTCGATCACGACCTCGCCGGAGTCGACCTCCCGGAGGACGAAGCGGCTGGCCAGTTCGGCCAGCAGTTCCCGGCCCTCCGCGGTGGCGTCGAGGCCGTGCAGTGCCGGGAGGCCGCAGAGGGACTCGGGCACGACGCGGGCGCCGTCCGCGGTCCACACGAAACCGAGCCGGCGCGGACGCGCGGTGCGGACGCGCCGGCGGTTGATCCGGTACGTTCCGCCGGACACCTCGACCCACGGGAGCTTGCGCAGCAGCCACCTCGACGAGATCGCCTGCATCTGGGGCGGGGTCTTGGTGGTCGTGGCCAGGGTGCGGGCCCCCGCCGGGGACAGGCTGAGCCGAGGAGTCTCCTCCCCGACTTCACCGCGCGGGCTGATGGTCGTCATCGGTGCCTCTCCTGGGTTCGGCGGATGGTGCCGGCCGGCCTCGGCGCCGGCCGGCCTCGGGTCAGATCCGGTCGGCGGCGATGAGCAGGTAGTGGAAGCTCCCGCCGGTGTAGGCCTCCAGGAAGGCGTCCTCGATCCCGGTGACCAGGTGGGACCGCTCGCGCAGCCGCCAGTACGGGATCGTCGCCGCGGTCAGGTCGACGACGTTGATGGGCACGAGGCCGTTGGCCGCCATCGCCGCGAAGTAGGCGCTGCGCGGGTGGATGTCGCAGATGTAATGCGAGTTGATCTGGCTGACCGGCCGCGACGGCAGGCCGTAGACGTCGTTGTAGCAGCCGGTGATGCACACGTAGCGCCCGCCGGGTTTGAGCAGGCGGCTGTGCTCGGCGAAGAGGTCGTTCAGGTTCACGTACATCGTGGACTCGTTGTTCCAGATGCCGTCGAAGGACGCCGTCTCGAAGCCGGTGTCGAGCATGTTGCGGAAGGAGAAGCGGACCGAGTCCGCCACTCCGCGCCGCTCGGCCTGCTCCGTGGCGAACCTGACCTGCTCCTCGGAGATCGAGACGCCCTCCGTCCGGCAGCCGAACCGCAGGTTGGCCATCAGGCTGGTGCCGCCCCGCCCGCAGCCCGCGTCCAGGAGCCGTCCGGAGGCGGGGATGTCCCCCAGGTGATCCAGCAGGAGTGCGGCCTGCGCCGTCTCGAGCCGGTGCAGCTCCTCGACGAGACGCCGTTCGCGCGTCTCCTCCGGCCCCTCCAGGACCGTCCAGTCGGGTTCACCGATGCCGTAGTGGTGGTGGTAGGTCCCGTCGACGTCGCCGAGGAGCAGGTTGACGGGATTGCGCTCCTGGTTCCAGTAGTCGGCGACGGAGCGCTGGTAGGGGCTGGCGAGCACGGTCTTGGTGGTGGTGGCGTCGCTGGTCAGGGTCATCAGGGGTCCTCTCACTCGGACGATGTCGGAGACGGGGTGGATGACTGCGCGTAGCGTGTGTTCGTGGCGTGCCATTCGAAGCCGCCGCCCATCCACGCCCGCACCCCGCGCAGGAACCACTGCAGTTGCGGGGAGGGCACGGACGCCAGTTCCCCGTGGGCGGCCTCGAAACCGCGCACGAAGTCGTTGTGCAGGTCGACGGTGAGCTCGACGGCCTCCTCGGTCGTGCAGCCCCGGTCCGCGGCGGTCAGCAGGACCATGTTGCAGACGGGCTTCTCGTCGGCCGCGTCCTTCTCCACCGAGAACAGGTCGTTGAGCAGCACGGAGGCGGTTCCGGCCTGGAACAGGGCGTCGCGGACCCGCTGGTCGTAGAACAGCTCCGAGGGGAGCTCGTAGCCGCCGACGACGTCGATGAGCGTCATGGAGGTGTAGAAGCTGTCGTGCTGGCGGGCCGCCAGGTACTCCCACGCGGGAGGGTGCCCGGTCTCCCGCCAGGCGGCGTAGGCGGTCCAGCTCACGAACATCGCGAAGGTCGAGTAGCAGACCCGCTGGACCTGCGTCGGCGTCGCGTGCCTGCCGAGATGGCGGGTGGCCGAGCCGAGCATCCGCAACACGAGGTCGTCCTCGACGGCCTGCTCCAGCGGAGGGGTGAAGGCGCCGGCCGCGGGCGGCGGGTCCATGACCGCCATCACCAGCGCCAGCCGCGGGGGCAGCAGCTCGGGCACCGCTCCCAGCGACGTGTCGTCGGCGTAGTAGTCGTCCGCCGCCCACCAGCTCGCGTTGAGCTGGGCCGCGACGAGCAGCGCGTCCGGATCGTCGGAGTCGGGATGGGTGAGCACGGCCAGCCGCCCGAATCCCGCGGACTCCAGCGCGTCGAGTTCGTGCTCCTGGAACCCCTGCTCGGCGGCCCAGCGGCCCAGCCGCGCGTTCACCTCCGCGGCGAGCGCGTCGTCGGCCCGTTCGACCGCCGGAACGTAGAGGGGCGGCGCCTTCCCGTCCCCCCACTCCCGGTGCGTGTAGACGGAGGGCGTCCCCGCCGCCCGGCTCAGGAGGGTGGCGGCCGTGCCGAGCCCCGTCGGCCCCGGCATCCGCCACGCCGCGTCCTCCGCCGAGTGCCCATCCGCTCCCTTCCGCCCCACGAGCATGCGCCCTCCTCATCACGTCATCGCTTCCCCCCAAGAATCTCACGCACGGTAAAGATATGGACACGATATGTGCCTAACACCGAGGCGACACATGAGCCGCAGACGGGGCCATGGACACGGAAGGCGACCACTGATAAAGCGGAGCGCGCGGGAGGCTCAGGTGGCGGCGTTCTCCTCGGGCGCCTTGGAGTCCGCGGCGGGTGGACCGTCTTCGGCGGAGCGGTGGTGGTGGAGGAGGGCGGCCGCGGCGGCGGTGAGGGGTGTCGCGAAGAAGGCGCCCGCGATGCCGGCGAGGACGCCGCCCAGGGCGATGGCGACGAGGACGACGGGGCCGGGGAGGTCGAGGGCTCGGCCGTAGATCTGGGGGGCGAGGATGTTGCCCTCGATCTGCTGGACGGCGACGGCGAGGACCACGACGGCCAGGGCGATGAGCCAGCCCTTGGCGGCGAAGGCGACGATCGCGGCCAGCAGGCCGGCGAGGAACGCGCCGATGATGGGGAAGAAGGCGCCGATCCAGGTGAGGACGGCCAGCGGGATCGCCAGGGGAACGCCGAGAGCCCACAGCCCCAGGCCGGTGAGCGCCCCTTCCACGAGGCCCACGAAGGCCACCCCGCGCATGTACCTGCCGATGACCTGGAAGACGACGGAGCTCCCGGAGCGGAGGCGCTCACGAGACGCCGCGGGAGCCAGCCCGGTGAGCCAGGTGAGCAGGTTCGCGCCGCCGTAGGTGAAGTAGACGGCCAGGACGAGCGCGAGCAGGGCCCCCACGAGGATCTCGCCGGTCATGATGACACCGGTGATCGCCCCGTCGGCGATGTCGCCCCACTGGTGGGACAGCCACTCCTTGGCCTGCTCCGTGAGCTCGGTGAAGCGCGCCTCGCTCACCCCGAAACGAGCGGCCTCCCGTTGGAGGTCCACCGCGAACCGGTCGACGTTGATGCTCAGGTCGTCGATCCCCGCGGCCGTGACCGGCACGAGCCCCACGACCAGCAGCGCTCCCCCGCCGAGGGCGCCGAGCCACACCAGGGTGGTCGCCAACGCGGCGTGCAGCCCCCGCCGGACCAGCCACCGCGTCGGCGGCACCGTCATGGAGGCGATGAACACCGCCAGCAGCACGGGGATCGACACGGTCCGCACCCGCCAGAAAGCCCAGATCGCCAGGGCCACGAGCACCACCACGAGCAGCAGGTGCCCGGCCCGCAACGTCTTGACTCTCAAACCACCATCAAAATCCACAAACCATTAGTCCCCCGGCATAACCGCCTTAACCGATAGCTTCCACACACCCGCCGACCGTCCCCCGACGCCTCCTGGGCGCCGCCGTTGCGGCGGTGGTCAGAGGAGTTCCAGGCCGCCGTCGAGGGTGAGGATCTGGCCGGTGAGCCAGGTGCTCGCGGGGGCGGCCAGGTGCAGGGCCCAGGCGGCGATCTCCTCGGGGCGCCCGCGGCGGCCCAGGGGTATGCGAGCGGCCTCGTCGGTCTTGATCTGCTCGACGGTGGCGGCGGGGATGCCCGCGGAGGCCAGGGCCTCGCTCTCGGTGGGACCGGGGGCGAGCGCGTTGACGCGGATGCCGTCGGGTGCCAGCTCCAGGGCCCAGCTGCGGGTGAGGTGCTCCAGCGCGGCCTTGGTCGCGGCGTAGTGGGCGGCGCCGGGCAGGGGGCGGTGGCCGTAGGTGCTGGAGACGTTGACGATCGAGCCGCCCGTGGTGCGCAGATGCGGCAGAGCCGCGGCGGCCAGCAGGCTGGGGGCGGTGACGTTGAGGTCGAACAGGTCGCCGATCCGCTGGGCGGTGGCCTCGGCCAGCGGCATGAGGGCCGTGGCGCCGGCGTTGTTGACCAGGACGTCGATGCGGCCGAACCGTTCGAAGGCGGTGTCGATGACCGTCCGGGGGGCGTCGGCGGCGCAGACGTCGGCGGCCAGCACGGTGATGCGAGCATGTCGGCTCGCCGTCTCGGCCAGGGCGTCGGCTCTACGCCCGACCCCTAGGACGCGGGCGCCGTCCTGGGCGAAGGCGATCGCGGTGGCGCGGCCGATGCCGGAACCGGCGCCGGTGACGACGACCGCCCGGCCGGTGAACCGCCCCGGGGAGGAGAGGGATCCCTCTGTCATGACACACTCCACTTGTTCGATGTTCGTGAAACATCGAACAAGCTAGCATGCATCCATGAAACAGGCACAACATCCCGATCTTGGCGATATGTCCCTGACCGGGGTCATGGGTGCGCTCAGCGACCCGATCCGGGTGGGCCTGGTCCGCCTGCTCGCCGACGGCCGCGAGCGCGGCTGGGGAGAGCTGCGGGCCCCGGTGGCCAAGTCGACGCTGAGCCACCACCTCCGGGTGCTGCGGGACGCCGGCCTGACCCGCACCCGCCAGGAAGGCACCCGCTGCTACGTGGAACTGCGCCGCGCCGACCTCCATGAACGCTTCCCCGGCCTGCTCCAGGCCGTGCTCTCCGCCGCCGAAGACGAGGACGTGGGCTCGCAGGTCGGGTTGGCCGACACACCTCCCCCGCAGTGACGCCGTCGGCGAGGCGCCGGAGGGGCCGGTCTCCGGGAACGGCGGAAAGTACGAGAAAAGGGGGACGGGCGGCTCCTGGAGAGAGGAGAGGAGCCGCCCGTCGGGGAGAGGTGGTTCAGGAGTTCTGCTCGGAGGCGAGTTCGAGGGCGATGTCGATGAGCTGGTCCTCCTGGCCGCCGATGAGCTTGCGCTGGCCGGCGCGCAGGAGGATCTCGGCGCCGGAGACCTTGTAGCGGTCGGCCTGGGTGGCGGCGTGCTTGAGGAAGCTGGAGTAGACGCCGGCGTAGCCCATCATGATCTCCATGCGGCCGAGGTTGCACTCCGACGGCATGGTGGGGCGGACGACGTCCTCGGCGGCGTCGACGATCTTCATGACGTCGATGCCGGTCTTGATGTCGAGCTTGTCGCAGACGGCGGCGAACGCCTCGACGGCGGTGTTGCCCGCGCCCGCGCCGAAGCGGCGGACGGAGCCGTCGATCTGGAGGGCGCCCGCGCGGACGGCCGCGATGCTGTTGGCGACGCCGAGGCCCAGGTTCTCGTGGCCGTGGAAGCCGACCTGGGCGTCGTTGCCGAGCTCGGCCACGAGGGCCGAGATGCGGTCGGAGGTCTGCTCGAGGATGAGCGCGCCCGCCGAGTCGACGATGTAGACGCACTGGCAGCCGGCGTCGGCCATGATGCGGGCCTGCTTGGCCAGCACCTCCGGCGGCTGGGTGTGCGACATCATCAGGAAGCCGACGGTCTCCAGGCCCAGGTCCCGGGCGAGGCCGAAGTGCTGGATGGAGACGTCGGCCTCGGTGCAGTGGGTGGCGATGCGGCAGATGGAGCCGCCGTTGTCGGCCGACTCGCGGATGTCGTCCTTCACGCCGACGCCCGGCAGCATCAGGAAGGCGATCTTGGCACGCTTGGCGGTCTGCGCCGCCGCCTTGATCAGCTCCTGCTCGGGGGTCTTGGAGAAGCCGTAGTTGAAGGACGAGCCGCCGAGGCCGTCGCCGTGCGTCACCTCGATGACGGGCACGCCCGCGTCGTCCAGGGCCGTGACGATGGAGACGACCTCGTCGACGGTGAACTGGTGGCGCTTGTGGTGGGATCCGTCGCGCAGGGACGAGTCCGTGATCCGGATGTCCCATTCGTCGTTGTAGGGCATCGTCAGGCTCCCGCGATCTGCTTGGCGAACTCTTCGCCGACCTTCGTGGCGGCGGCGGTCATGATGTCGAGGTTGCCGGAGTAGGGCGGCAGGAAGTCGCCGGCGCCCTCGACCTCGAGGAAGATCGCGACGCGGGCGAGGCCGCCGCTGATCGGCGTCGGGTCGTCGTACTGCGGCTCGGCGCGCAGCCGGTAGCCGGGCACGTACTCCTGCACGGCCGCGGCGACCTGCTGCACCGACTCGGTGATCTTGTCGCGGTCGGCGTCGGCCGGGATCGCGCAGAAGACCGTGTCGCGCATGAGCGGCGGCGGGTCGGCGGGGTTGAGGATGATGATGGCCTTGCCCTTGCGGGCGCCGCCGATCGTCTCGACGCCGCGCGCGGTGGTCTTGGTGAACTCGTCGATGTTGGCGCGGGTGCCCGGCCCGGCCGACTCCGACGCCACGGAGGCGACGATCTCGGCGTACTCGACGGGGACGATGCGCGAGACCGCGTAGACCATGGGGATGGTCGCCTGGCCGCCGCACGTGATGAGGCTGACGTTGTCCTCTCCGATGTGCTCGAGGAGGTTGGCGGGCGGGACGACCGCGGGGCCGACGGCGGCGGGCGTCAGGTCGATCGCGCGGATGCCCGCTTCCTTGTAGCGGGGGGCGTCGGCGCGGTGCACGTAGGCGCTGGTGGCGTCGAAGACCAGGTCGGGCAGCTCGTCGCGGGACAGCAGCCAGTCGACGCCCTCGTGGCTGACCTCCAGGCCGAGGCCGGCGGCGCGCTTGAGGCCGGGCGACTCGGGGTCGACGCCGATCATGTAGCGGGGTTCGATGTGCTCACTGCGCAGGAGCTTGTACAGCAGGTCGGTGCCGATGTTGCCGGGACCGACGATGGCGGCGGTTGCCATGATCACCCCTTACTGGAAGGTGAGAGAGACGGAGCCGAGGCCGGTGAACTCGGCGGTGAAGGTCTGACCCGCGGCGACGTCGATCGCCCGGGTGCAGGAGCCGGGCAGGATGACGTGGCCGGCGTTGAGGCGCACTCCGAAGGAGGCGACCTTGCGGGCCAGCCAGGCCACGGCGGTGACGGGGTTGCCCAGGACCGCGTCGGAGCGGCCGGAGACGACGAACTCCCCGTCGCAGGTGAGCGTCGCGTCGATGTTCTTCAGGTCGAGGCCGGCCGGGGAGACGCCCTCGCCGATGACGTACCCGGCGGAGGAGGCGTTGTCGGCGATGGTGTCGGCCAGCTTGATCTTCCAGTCGCGGATGCGGCTGTCGATGAGCTCCAGGGACGGCACGACCCGCTCGGTGGCCTCGAGCACGTCCTCCTCGGTGCAGTCCTCGCCGGGGAGGTCCTTGCCGAGCACGAACCCGACCTCGACCTCCACCCGGGGGTAGCAGTAGCGGGCGATCTCGACGGGCACGTCCTGGCGCAGCGCCATGTCGTCGAGGAGGTGCCCGTAGTCGGGTTCGTCGACGCCCATCATCCGCTGCATGGCCTCAGACGAAAGGCCCACCTTGTGGCCGTGGATGACGGCGCCCGCGTCGAGCTTGCGTGTGATGTTGAGGAGCTGGATCTCGTAGGCGTCGACCGCGTCGATGGCCGGGAAGGCCTCGGTCAACGGGGCCATCGGGGCCCGCTCCAGCTCGGCGGTGTACAGCAGGTCGGCTGCCGCTCGCCGGTCGTCCTGGGTCAGCATGACCAAGACGGTACGTACCGGCGAGCGGAAACCGCCGTACCTCATCCCGCTGGATGGGAGTAGATCGGTCTAAGCACCGTAAACAGGCTCAGGAGTGGCGGATTTGGCCAGAAGATCCCGGACGACGGGGTCGATGTCGGCGGGGTCCCAGCGCTCGCCCTTGTCGACCGTCGGGCCGTGGCGGAAGCCCTCCATGATGGTGATCTTGCCGCCCTCGAGCTCGAAGACGCGGCCGGTGACGTCCGCCGAGAGCGGGGAGCCCAGCCACACCACGGTCGGGGAGACGTTCTCCGGCGCCATGGCGTCGAACTCGTTCTCGCCGGGGGCGGCCATCGTCGCGGCGAAGACCTCCTCGGTCATGCGGGTGCGGGCGGCGGGCGCGATCGCGTTGACGGTGACGCCGTAGCGGCCGAGCTCGGCCGAGGCCACCAGGGTCAGGCCGACGATGCCTGCCTTGGCCGCGGAGTAGTTGCCCTGGCCGACGCTGCCCAGCAGGCCCGCGCCGGAGGAGGTGTTGATGATCCGCGCATCGGGCTGCCGACCCGCCTTGGACTCGGCGCGCCAGTGCTGCCCGGCGTACTTCAGGGGCAGGAAGTGGCCCTTGAGGTGGACGCGCATGACGGCGTCCCACTCGTCCTCACCCTGGTTGATCAGCATGCGGTCGCGCAGGAAGCCCGCGTTGTTGACCAGGACGTCCAGCCGTCCGAAGGTGTCCAGGGCCAGCTGGACCAGGGCCTTGGCGCCCTCGTCGGAGGCGATGTCGTGCGGGCTGGCCACGGCCTCGCCGCCCAGCGCCTTGATCTCGGCGACGACCTCGTCCGCGGGGCCCGAGGCCACCTCGCCGCTGCCGTCGCGGCTGACGCCGAGGTCGTTGACGACGACCTTGGCGCCCTGGCGGGCGAACTCCAGGGCGTGGGCGCGGCCGAGGCCGCGGCCTGCTCCGGTGACGATGACCACGCGGTCCTTGCAGATCATGGGTGACTCCGTCCAGTGGGATCGGGCGTGGCGGTCAGGGGGCCCGCCTGCTACGTTCTAACAAATGTTAGATTGAGACCGAAGGTAGCTTATGGGAATCCTCACCACCACGAAGGGGCAGGACGGGATCGCCGAGATCGTCGTCGACGCCCCGCCCGTCAACGCCCTGACCGTCCAGGGGTGGTTCGACCTGGCCGACGCCGTCACCGCGGCGGGCCGCGACCCCGAGGTCCGCGTGGTCGTGCTGCGTTCCGAAGGCCGCGGGTTCAACGCCGGCGTCGACATCAAGGAGATGCAGCGCACCGAGGGCTTCGACGCCCTTCTCGGCGCCAACCGCGGATGCCACGCGGCGTTCAAGGCCGTCTACGAGTGCGAGGTCCCGGTCATCGCGGCCGTGCACGGCTTCTGCCTCGGCGGCGGCATCGGCCTGGTCGGCAACGCCGACGTCATCGTCGCCTCCGACGACGCCACCTTCGGTCTCCCCGAGGTCAAGCAGGGCGCGCTCGGCGCGGCCACCCACCTGGCCCGCCTGGTGCCCCAGCACCTGATGCGCGCCATGGTCTACACGACCCAGACGGCCACCGCCGCCCAGCTGCACGCGTTCGGCTCCGTCCACGCGGTCGTGCCGCGCGAGGAGCTGCGCGCCAAGGCGCTGGAGGTCGCCGGCGGCATCGCGGCCATGGACGGGTTCGTCATCCGCCGCGCCAAGGAGTGCCTGAACGGCATCGACCCCGTCGACGTCAACCGCTCCTACCGCTTCGAGCAGGGCTTCACCTTCGAACTCAATCTTCAGGGCGCCGGCGACCGGCACCGCGACGCGTTCGTGGAGGGCAAGGGCAAATGAGCAAGGTCATCTCAGTCGAGGAGATCGTCGGGAGCGTCGAGAGCGGCATGACGCTCGGCATCGGCGGATGGGGCTCGCGGCGCAAGCCGATGGCCCTCGTCGAGGCGCTGTGCAAGACCGACGTGAGCGATCTGACCGTCGTGGCCTACGGCGGGCCGGACGTCGGCATGCTGTGCGCGGCCGGCAAGGTCAAGCGGGTCGTCGCGCCGTTCGTCACGCTCGACTCCATCGCGCTGGAGCCGTACTTCCGCAAGGCGCGGCAGAGCGGCTCCATCGAGTTCACCGAGTACGACGAGGGCATGTTCATGTTCGGCCTGTACGCGGCCGCACACCGCCTGCCCTTCCTGCCGACCCCCGTCGGCATCGGCTCGGACGTGCTCAAGTACGCGCCGCAGCTCAAGACGATCACCGACCCGTACGGTGACGAGGAGCTCGTCGCGGTGCCCGCGCTGGGGCTCGACGTGGCGTTCGTGCACATGAACCGCGCCGACGCCCGCGGCAACGGCCAGTACCTGGGCATGGACCCCTACATGGACGACCTGTTCGTCAAGGCCGCGACCCGCGCGTACGTCTCCTGCGAGCAGCTCGTCGAGCGCTTCGAGGGCCACCCCTCCACGCTGCTGGTCAGCCGCATGCACACCGCCGGCGTGGTGGAAGTGCCCGGCGGCGCCGGATTCACCGAATGCCTCCCGGACTACCCCCGTGACGAGGCCCGCCAGAAGTCCTACGTCGAGGAGGCCGGAAAGTGACAGTGACCCGAGCCGAGATCTGCGTCACCGCCTGCGCCGACGCCTGGCGCGGCGACGGGGAGATCCTCGCCGCCGCCATGGGCACCTGCTCGGTCCTGGGCGCCCGCCTGGCCCGCTCGACGTTCGAGCCGGACCTCCTCACCACCGACGGCGGCCCGCTGCTGACGGCCGAGCCGATCCCGTTCGGCGCCAAGGCCGGCGACGTCGAGGGCTGGATGCCCTTCCGCGACCACCTGTGGCTGGTCCTCAACGGCCGCCGCCACGTCATGATGGGCGCCTCCCAGATCGACATGTACGGCAACACGAACATCTCGTGCGTCGGCGAGTGGGCGCAGCCCAAGTCGCAGCTGCTGGGCGTCCGCGGCGCGCCGGGCAACACCCGCTGCAACCCGACGTCGTACTGGATCTCCAAGCACTCCCCCCGCGTGTTCAGCGGGAAGGTCGACATGATCTCGGGCCTGGGCTGGAACAACGGCGCCCACGAGATCCGCCGCGTCATCACCGACCTGTGCGTCCTGGACTTCGAGACCGAGGACCGCCGGATGCGGCTGCGCTCCCTGCACCCGGGCGTCTCGGTCGAGACCGTCGTGGAGCAGACCGGCTTCGAGCTCGTCATCCCCGACGAGGTCCCCGAGTCCCGCACGCCGACCGACGAGGAGCTGAAGGTCCTGCGCGAGGTCCTGGACCCGCGCGGCCTGCGGGACCGCGAGGTCAGGTCATGATCCGCACCCCGCTGACCGAGCTGGTCGGGGTCCGCCATCCCGTCGTGCAGACGGGCATGGGCTGGGTCGCCGGTCCCAAGCTCGTCTCGGCGGTCGCCAACGCGGGCGGTCTGGGCATCCTGGCCTCGGCGACGATGACGCTGAAGCAGCTCGAGGACGCCATCCACGAGGTGAAGGAGCGCACCGAGGCGCCCTTCGGCGTGAACCTGCGGGCCGACGCCACCGACGCCAAGGACCGCATCGACCTCATGATCCGCGAGGGCGTGAAGGTCGCGTCGTTCGCGCTGGCGCCCAAGCAGGAGCTCATCGCCAGGCTCAAGGACGCCGGGCTCGTGGTGATCCCCTCGGTCGGCGCGCGCCGCCACGCCGAGAAGGTCGCCGCGTGGGGCGCGGACGCCGTCCTGGTGCAGGGCGGCGAGGGCGGCGGCCACACCGGCGCCGTCGCCACGACCGTCCTGCTCCCCCAGGTCGTCGACGCCGTGGACATCCCCGTCATCGCGGCGGGCGGCTTCTACGACGGGCGCGGCCTGGCCGCCGCCCTCATGTACGGGGCCGCGGGCGTCGCCATGGGCACCCGCTTCCTCCTGACGGCCGACAGCTCCGTGCCGGACGCCGTCAAGCAGGTGTACCTGGGCAAGAACGACACCCTGGTCACCCGCCAGGTCGACGGCATGCCCCACCGCGTCCTGCAGAGCGAGCTGGTGACCGAGCTGGAGTCGACCAACGCCGTCTCCCGCACCGCCCGCGCCCTGCGCAACGCCGCGCGCTTCAAGAAGATCTCCGGCCAGTCCTGGAAGACCATGATCCAGGACGGTCTGGCGATGAAGCACGGCAAGGACCTCACCTGGTCCCAGATCCTCATGGCGGCCAACACCCCCATGCTGCTCAAGGCGGCCATGGTCGACGGCCGCCCCGACCTCGGCGTCATGGCCTCCGGCCAGGTCGTCGCCCTCATCGACTCCCTGCCCACCTGCGGAGAGCTGATCGAGAGCATCGTCACCCAGGCCGAGAAGCAGATCCGCGGCATCGACCTGCAGTAGTCGCACCGCGACGCGAAGGGCCCGCCTCGGCGGGCCCTTCGTCGTCCCTCGGGACCTCAGCGCAGCGCGAGCGGCGTCTCGGCCGCGATACGGGAGAGTTTCTCCGGGTTCCGCACGAAGTACAGACCGGTGATCCGGTCGTCCTCGAGCCGCACCGCCACGACCCCGTCGAACTCCCCGTCCAGATGGACGAGGAGGGCCGGATTGCCGTTGACCACGGCGGGATCGAAGGCGAACGCGTTCCCGGTCCTGCCGACCCCGCCGATGAGGAGGCGCGCCACCTTGCCGGCGCCGACGATCGGCCGCAGGGCCGCCTGCTTGACGCCGCCGCCGTCGCCCATGTAGACGACCTCGGGGGCGAGCACGTCGAGAAGCCCCTGCAGGTCCCCGGTCTCCAGCGCGCGCTGGAACGACTCCAGGGCCGCCCGGGTCTCCCCGGCCGAGACCGCCCGGCGCGGACGGCGGGCGTCGACGTGCTGACGGGCGCGGTAGGCGATCTGGCGGACCGCCGCGGGGCTCCTGTCGACGGCCGCCGCGATCTCCTCGTAGTCGACGTCGAAGACCTCGCGCAGCACGAAGACGGCGCGCTCCACCGGCGCCAGCGTCTCCAGGACGAGGATCAGCGCCATCGACAGGCTCTCGGCGAGCTCGACGTCCTGGGCCGCGTCCGGCGCGGTGAGCAGCGGCTCGGGCAGCCAGGGGCCGACGTACGCCTCCTTGCGGCGGCTCAGCGTGCGCAGCCGGTTGAGCGCCTGGCGGGTCGTGATCCGGACGAGGTAGGCGCGCTCGTCGCCCACCTGCGCCAGATCGACCTTCGTCCAGCGCAGCCAGGTCTCCTGGAGGACGTCCTCGGCGTCGGCCGCCGAGCCGAGCATCTCGTAGGCGACGGTGAAGAGCAGGTTGCGGTGGGTGATGAAGGCGTCGGTCGCCGGGTCGGCGGGGGGCTCGTTCATCTCTGGGCACCTTTCACTGGGATCCGTCGCCCGGGTCAGGCCCGGACCGCCTGCTCGGCGGGGACCGCGGCCTCACCGCGACCGGCCTCCAGCAGCATCCGCCGGCGGGCGCTTCCCGGGATGCGGTGCAGACGGTACGCGCCGGGCTTGCGCGCCTCGTCGGCCAGGTGCCCGACGATGCCCTTGCACACGGTCTCCTTGATCCTGGCGCCCAGGCGCCCGTCGATGTTGAACCACACCGCGACGTCGGACCGGTCGGCGAACTGGAAGATGCCGGTGCGCCGGCCCAGGCTGATGCACTGGGCGGTGAACGACTGGCGGAGGGTCTCGGGCCGCTCGCCCGCGATCCGGCTGAGCACCGTGTCGGCGGCCCGCGCGCCCAGCGGCATCGCGGCCTGGCAGCTCATCCGCGGCGGCAGGCCCGACGGCGCCGCCGAGTCCCCGGCCGCGACGACGCGCCCGTCGTCCACGCTGGTCAGCGTCTCGTCCGTGAGCAGGCGGCCCAGGGCGTCGGTGCTCAGACCGCTGCGCGCGGCCAGGTCCGGCACGCCGAATCCGGCGGTCCAGATCGTCACCCGGCTCGGCAGCTCGCGGCCGTCGCCGAGCCGCACGGCGTCGCGGGTCACCTCCACCACCTTCGCGCCCTCGCCTTCGAGCACGGCCACTCCGAGCTCGGCCAGCCGCGCGGCCACCGAACGACGGCCGCGCGCGTGCAGGTACGGGCCGAGCTCCCCGCCGCAGACCAGGGTCACGGCGCGGCCGGCCTCCGCCAGCTCGGCGGCGGTCTCGATACCGGACGGACCGGCTCCGACGACGGTCACCGCGGCCGACGCGGGCGTGGTGTCGAGGACCTGCCGCAGTCGCCGCGCCTCCTCCAGGGAGGCGATCGGGTGGGCGAACTCGGCGGCTCCGGGCACGCTCGGGTCGGCGCTGCCGCTGCCCGCGGCGTAGACCAGGTAGTCGTAGCCGACCGTGCCGCCCGACGCCAGCGCCACGCCGCGCCCGGCCGCGTCGATCCGCGTCGCGGTGTCGACCGTCAGCCGGACGCCCTCGGCCAGGACGTCGCGGTAGGCGACGACCGCGTCGTCGGTCCCGCCCACCAGCTGGTGCAGGCGGACGCGGTGGACGAAGGACGGCCGCGGGTTGATCAGCGTCACGGTCACGTCGTCGCGCCGGGTCAGGCGGTTGGCCGCCATGACGCCGGCGTATCCGCCGCCGATCACGACCACTTCGATGTTCTCGGCCATGGTGCCTCCCTCGTTTCAAGCGGTTCGAGCACAGGACACCGCTCGGCCGGTCCCCGTAACGGCATGTGAGGCAGAACACCCGGCGAAGGGGCTCCAGGCGGACCGTTCCGGCCAATGGGATCGCGCCGCCTGTGGCGTACGGCACTGCCTAGCCTGCGCGAAAGAGCAGCGGGGTGAGGGGGAGGAACTTGGCGCAGCGGCGTTCGGAGTGGTCGGACCGGCAGGAGATCCACGAGGTCGTCCTGCGGTACTGCCGGGGCATCGACCGGGTCGACATGGACCTGGTGCGTTCGGCGTACCATCCCGGGGCGATCGACCACCACACCGGGTTCACGGGGACCGTGGAGGAGTACCTGGCCTGGGTCGAGCCGCTGCTGCGGGCCCGCGCCCGGACCGGCGGGACCATGCACGTCGTGGGCAACCACCTGGTGGAGCTGCACGGGGACGAGGCGGTCTCGGAGACGTACGGGACCTCCGTGCACTGGGGCGAACCGGCGCACAGCGCCCGCGCCAACTTCACCAGCGGGGTGCGCTTCGTCGACCACATGACCTACCGGGACGGGCGCTGGGCCATCTCCGAGCGCTGGGCCGTCCGCGAGTGGACCAGGTCCGACGCCGGGCGCTTCATGCCCAAGGAGGGCGACGGCCCCGCGGGACGGCGGGACGGCCAGGACCCCCTCACCCTGCTCCAGCAGAGCATCACCTCTCGGAAGGCGCACTCGTGAAGGTCGGTATCAGTTCCCCCATCGTCGCCCTCTCCGGCAACCGCCCCGAGTGGGAGGAACACGCCGGGGTACCCGAACTGGTCCAGGTCGCCCAGACCGCCGACCGGCTCGGTTACGACTTCATGACCTGCCCCGACCACGTCGCCGTGCCGCAGGGCGTCCCCCAGAAGGAACGCTTCTACGACCCGCTCGCCACGTTCTCCTTTCTCGCGGGCCAGACCGAACGGCTGCGCTTCCTGCCGTACGTGCTGGTCCTGCCGCTCTACCACCCGCTCGAACTGGCCAAGCGCTTCGGCACCCTCGACTTCCTCAGCAACGGGCGGCTGATCTTCGGCCTGGGCGTGGGCAGCGTGCCCGCCGAGTTCGACATGCTCGGCAAGCCCTTCGAGGACCGCGGAGCCCGCGCCGACGACGCCCTGCGCGCCCTCCGCGCGAGCCTGTCCACCCGTGTCGCCTCCTACGACGGCCCCTTCTACTCGTTCAAGGACGTCGTGGTCGACCCGCATGCCGTCCAGTCCAAGGTCCCGCTGTGGATCGGCGGCCACAGCGGACGCGCCCTGCGCCGCGCGACCACCCTCGCCGACGGCTGGGCCCCGGCCCCCCAGTCGTTCCGCGGGCCGGGCCCGGAGAAGATGCGCGAGATGCTCGACTCCGTGGAGCTCCCCCCGGACTTCAGCGTGGTCTTCACCCCCGGCCACCGCGTCGACGCCCTGAAGGCCCCCGACCGGGTCGCCGAGCTCCTCGAGACCGCCGCCGCCGCGGGCGGCACCCACATCAACCTCACCGTGAGGCACGAGTCCCTCGCCCACTACCTGGAGCAGCTCGAGGCCTTCGCCGAGATCGCCTTCTCCGCGTAGGAGCCCTCCCGCCCCCGCTTCGCGCCGCCGGACCGGGGGCGCCTTCCATCCGCCGGCCGGGCGATGGCGGAGCCCGGCGGCCACCTGCTCGACGGGGTGACGATGGGGGCCGGGGCCGACAGGTCGACCGGCGCGAAATTCTCTCCGCGGCCCCCTGGGGCTTCGCCGGGTTCCGCATCCGGCCACCGGCGGCGTCCCGTCCGGACCGGGACCTGGGGCGGGCTCCGTCCATGGGCGGTTTCGATATGAAATTCTCACCTTTGATCACTGGATGACCGGAGGTCACCGCCTTACCTTCTGAGGGACTTTCTTCCTGGAAGGCGGGCAAGGTGGAAAAACTGGAAGTGCCGGAGATGCCCTGGACGCGGGAGGACGCGTTCCATCCGCCGGCCGGACTGGCGGGGTTGCGCGCGGGGCCGCCCGCGCGTGTCCGGCTGCCCAGCGGGCAGACCGCCTGGCTGGTCGCCCGGCACGCCGACGCGCGGGCGCTGCTGAGCGATCCGCGGCTGAGCTCCGATGAGACCCGGCCGCACTATCCGCAGCTCATCCCCGTGCCCCCGGCCACGGGGACGCTGTCGTTCCTGCGCATGGACGACCCCGACCACGGACGGCTGCGCAGGCTGCTGACCACGGAGTTCACGGTGCGGCGCATCAACGCGATGCGACCGGGCATCGAGCGGACCGTGGCGGAGTCCCTCGACGCGATGGTCGAGAAGGGACCACCCGCCGACCTCGTCCGCGACTTCGCGCTGCCGATCCCCTCCCAGGTGATCTGCCAGCTCCTGGGCGTGCCGTACGACGACCACGAGTTCTTCCAGGACCGCAGCGCGAAGATCCTGGAGACGAACGCGCCGCTCGAGGAGGGCGCCCGGGCGATGGGCGAGCTCACCGACTACCTCGCCTCCCTGGTCGACGCCAAGGTCCGCGAGCCCGGTGACGACCTGCTGGGACGGGTCGCCCCCGGCATCGCCGAAGGGCGGCTGACCCGGGACGAACTGGTCTTCATGGCGGGCCTGCTGCTCATCGCCGGGCACGAGACCACCGCCAACATGATCGCGCTCGGCACCCTGACGCTGCTGGTCACCGGGGAGTGGGCGGCGCTGTGCGCCGATCCCGCGCGCGTCGGCGCCACCACCGAGGAACTGCTGAGGCATCTGACGGTCGTGCAGTTCGGGCTGGTGCGCACGCTGCTGGAACCCGTCACCGTCGACGGGGTGACGATGGAGGCCGGCGACGGCGTCGTCATCTCGCTCACCGCCGCCAACCGGGACGGCGCCCACTTCCCCGACCCGGACGCCTTCGACCCCGACCGGGCGCAGGGCCACCACGTGGCGTTCGGATTCGGCATGCACCAATGCCTGGGCGCGGCGCTGGCACGGCTGGAGATGGACGTCGTCTTCACCGCCCTGGCCGCCCGCCTCCCCGGCCTGCGCCTCGCGGTCCCGGTCGAGGACGTCCCCTTCCGCCACGACCAGTTCGTCTACGGCCTCGACGCCCTGCCCGTCGCGTGGTGAGGCTGCGCGCGGACCTGGACCGCTGCCGCGGCGCGGGCCAGTGCGTCTTCACCGCCCCCGACCTGTTCGACCAGGACGACGCCGCGGGCCTCGTCGTCGTCCTGGACCCCGCCCCCGGCCCCGACCGGCAGCCCCTGGCCGCCCGCGCCGCGGACGCCTGCCCCAACCGCGCCCTCACCCTGTCCCCCGACTGATGCGATACGAGCACCGCGAACCGGGAACACCGATATAACGGGCTTGTCGGCTATTGATCGTTACGCGGTGAGGCTTCGCCGGAGGAAGCGCCGCAGAGGAGTCACCATGCGCATGAAGGCCGTGAGCGCCGCCATCCTGGGGATCGCGACATGGCTCTCGCTCTGCGCCCCGGCCGCGGCCGCCGCCCCGGCGCAGAAGCGGGTGAACTGCGCCCGAGTGAAATGCGTGGCGCTGACCTTCGACGACGGCCCCTCCGCCGGCACCGCCCGGCTGCTCACGGCGCTCCGGCGGAGCGGGGCGCGGGCGACGTTCTTCGTCGTCGGCGACCAGGCCCGCGCCCGACCCGGCCTGGTCGCCCGCGCCCACGCCGAGGGCCACGAGATCGGCGACCACACCGAGCACCACCCGCAGCTGACCGGCCTGCCGTCCGGCCGGATCCACCAGGAGATCGACGGCACC
The DNA here is from genome assembly GCF_039525175.1 of Actinocorallia libanotica. Taxonomy (NCBI): domain Bacteria; kingdom Bacillati; phylum Actinomycetota; class Actinomycetes; order Streptosporangiales; family Thermomonosporaceae; genus Actinocorallia; species Actinocorallia libanotica. Next base: position 76,975 of record NZ_BAAAHH010000003.1, on the reverse strand, counting down.
CGCCGGACCATCGCCCGGCTGACCGGCGCCCGCCCCGTCCTCCTGCGCCCGCCGTACGGCGCCACCGACGGCCGGGTCGCCGCCCAGGCCCGGCGCCTCGGCCTCGCCCAGGTCCTCTGGGACGTCGACACCCTCGACTGGCGCGACCGCGACCACGCGGTCGTCGCCCGCCGCGCCGTCCGCGGCCTGCACCGCGGCGCGATCATCCTCATGCACGACAGCCGACCCACCACCGTCGCCGCGGTCCCCGCCGTCCTGCGCGCCGCCCGCGCCAAGGGCTACGCCCTCGTCACCGTCTCCGAACTCCTCGGCTCCACCAGCCCCGGCAAGGTCTACCGCAGCGGACGGCGCTGAGCTCCGGTCGGACGTCAGCGGACGTCAGCCGGCACCGGCCTCGGGCATCGCCGTGGCGGCCCTCGGCGCCGCCGCCGGCAACCCTGTGCCCGCCGGGCGGACCGGCGGTGCGGCGCGCTGGTCGAGGGACGCCGCGCCGTCCAGGACGAGGCGGGCGATCTGGGTGGTCTCGATGAGGGTGGCGACGTGGCCGCGCCGGGGCAGGAGCGTCAGCCGCGCGTCGCGGCAGGCGTGGAGGAACTCGCGTTCGTCGGCGCGGAAAGGGTCCCGCTCGCCGTTGACGAACCATACGGGGCCGTCGTAGGCGGCCAGCGGAGCCGGTGGCCGCAGTGCCTCCACCGCGGCCACCGCCTGGGGCATGACCTCGCAGGACAGGCCGCCCGCGAGGACGTCGTCGGCGAGGGGCGCGGGCAGCGTGCGGCGGAATCCGGCGACGCTGAGGCGGTCGGCCCAGCGGGAGTGCCGGGCCGCCAGGCCCGCGGCCGACCGGGAGCAGGCGGCGGCCAGGCCCCGGGGGCGCAGCGTGCAGCCCATCGCGACCAGGCCGGCGACACGCTCGGGATGGCGTGCCGCGGTGGCGATGCCGGTGTAGCCGCCCAGGGACAGGCCGGCGACCAGCGCCCGGCCGCCGAGCTCATCGATCACCCCGGCGACGGCGTCGGCCGCCGCGTCCATGGTGAACGGCTCGCCGCGGCGCCGTCCGTGGCCGGGCAGGTCGGGGGTGCGGACCGGGCGGTGCGGGGCGACGGCCGCGGCGACCTGGCGCCACATGGTGCCGCTCAGCCGGATGCCGTGCAGGAGGACGACGGGCAGCCGCCCGTCCGTTCGGGTGCTCATGCACACGACCGTACCCCGAAACGCAACGCAACGTTGCGTTGCTATAGTGGCGGGGTGAATCCGGGACCACGCCGCGCCGCGGCCATCTTCCAGGCGACCTTGGAGCTGCTGGCCGAGCACGGCTACGAACGCCTCACCGTGGAGGGCGTCGCCGAGCGCGCGGGCGTCAACAAGACGACGATCTACCGCTGGTGGCCGTCCAAGGCGGCGCTGCTCGGCGCGGCGCTCACCTGCGGCGCGCCGCTCGACCTCACCGCGCCCGACACCGGCACCCTGCAGGGCGACCTGACGGAACTCGTCCGCTCCCTGGTGCGGCTGCTGACCCTCCCGCCCGCCTCCGACATCGCCGTGGCGGCCCTCGGCGCCGCCGCCGGCAACCCCGAGCTCGCCGGGCACACCCGGGGGTTCTTCGCCGACCGGCTGGCGCGCGAGCTCCCCGTCTTCGAACGCGCCGCCGCCCGAGGCGAGCTCTCCCCGGACGCCGACCCGATGCTGCTGATGGACCTGCTGGCGGGAGCCGTCTGGGCCCGCGCGGTCTTCCGCGGCCTCCCGATCGAGGACGACTTCCCCGAACACGCCGTGTCGACCGTCCTCCACGGCATTGCGAGGCGACGATGACCATGGATTTCCCGCAGAACGTCGCCCAGGTCTGGGGCGACGCCGGCACCCGGTGGCTGGCGGACCTGCCCTCCGTCCTGGACGCCGTGGCACGCGACTGGGGCTTGACGGTGCAGGAGCCGTACGAGCTGTCCTACCACTACGTCACCCGGGTGACCTGCGAGGACGGCACACCGGCCGTGCTCAAGCTGGGCGTCCCGAGCGGCACCTCACTCGCCGAGGAGGCACCCGCGCTCGCCGCGTTCGACGGGCGCGGAGCCGTCCGCCTGCTGCGGACCGACCTCGCCCGCGGCGCCCTGCTCCTGGAACGCGTCTCCCCCGGCGACCGCCTGCGCGACCTGGTGCCCGCCCGGGACGCCGAGGCGACGTCGGCGCTGGTCTCCGTCATGCGCCTCCTGCACGTCCCCCCGCCGCCCGGCTGCCCGATCCCCGACGCCCTCGCCCAGGCCACGGCGTTCGACGACTACGCGGCGGCCCACGGCGAGAACGGCCCGCTGCCCCTGGACCTCGTCGTCCACGCGGGCGGCCTGATGCGGGAGCTGTGCGCCTCGACGCCCGAGCCCGTCGTCCTCCACGGCGACCTGCACCACGACAACGTCCTGCGCGCGGCCCGCGAGCCGTGGCTGGCGATCGACCCGCACGGCCTGGTCGGCGACCCCTGCTACGACGCCGGAACCCTGCTGCACAACCCGGACCCCGACGACCGCGACGAGGCCCTGACCGCGCTCGTCCCGGCCCGCGTCGAGCAGCTCGCCGACGAACTGGCCGTCCCCGTGGACCGCGTCACGGCCTGGGGCTTCGTCAAGGCCGTCATGTCCGACGTGTGGACGGCCGAGGACTGGACGCCCGGCGCCCCCTGGTCCCCCGCCAGCCGCGCCCTCGACGTCGCCCGCCTCCTCCTCCCCCGCCTGCCGTGACCCCCTGACGGCCCGTACCCACTTTTTTGTGGGTACTTGGCAGCGGCCGGGCGCGGAGGCGAACCTTGTCCCAGGCGGAAGGACCCGCCCGGCGCGGAAGGGGAAGGAGGAACACCGCGTCAGGAGGCGGGCTGCTCCGCGGCGAGCCTCTCCAGGCGGCGGTGCCCCCAGTCGGAAAGGGGGGCCAGCGTCTCGGAGAGCTCACGGCCGAACTCCGTCAGGGAGTACTCGGTCTTCAGCGGCAGGACGTCGTGCACCTCGCGGTGCACCAGACCGTCCGCCTCCATCTCGCGGAGCGCCTGCGTCAGGACCTTCTCGGTGAGGCCAGGCAGCCCCCGCCGCAGTTCGCCGGGGCGCCGGGGCCCGGACTCCAGCAGCCAGAGCAGGGCCGTCTTCCATTTGCCGTCGATCACCGCGATCGCGGCGGTCACCCCGCAGACGTTCAGGTCGCGGGCGCGGCTGCGCGTCATCTTCCCCCCACTCGCCACTGATCATTACTTCGAGGGAGTCACCCTATGTCTACCCATTCCGCCCAGCCTGCCGTCACCGTGCTCGGACTGGGACCGATGGGCCGCGCCCTGGCCGGTGCGTTCCTGGACGCCGGGACACCCACCACGGTCTGGAACCGGACGCCGGGCAGGGACCGGGAACTGGTCGCCCGGGGAGCGGCCGGCGCGGGATCGGCCGAGGAGGCGGCCGCCGCGAGCGGGCTGGTCGTGGTCTGCGTGGTGGACTACGACGCGGTGGACTCCGTCCTGCGGCGTGACGCGGTCGCCGGCGCGCTCAAGGGCCGCACGGTCGTGAACCTGACCGCCGACACCCCCGGCCGGGCCCGCGACACCGCCGCCTGGGCCGCCGAGCACGGCGTCCGCTACCTCGACGGCGCGATCATGACGCCGACCACGACCATCGGGACCCCCCACGCGGTGTTCCTCCACAGCGGCCCGGAAGGGCTCTACCGGGAGCACCTTCCGGTCCTGGAGGCGCTGGGCGGTGTGCACACCCATCTGGGCGAGGAGATCGGCCGGGCGGCGGCGCACGACATCGCGCTGCTCGACGTCTTCTGGACCTCGATGGCCGGGTACGCGCACGCCCTCGCGATGGCGCGGGCCGAGGGCGTCTCCCCCCGGGAGCTGGCGCCGTTCGCCAGGGGCATCGCCGAGATCCTCCCGCCGATCTTCGAAGAGATCGCGGAGGAGGCGGCGAACGGCGTCTTCCCCGGGGACGGCAACCCGATCACCTCGGCGGCCTCCTCCATGGCGCACATCGTCCACGCCTCCGAGGCCCACGGCATCGACGCGAGCGTGATGCGCGCCGTCGAGGGCCTGACCCGCCGTGCCATCGGCCTCGGCCACGGCGCGGACGGTTTCGGCCGCGTCGCCGACCTCCTGAGCCGCCGCTGAGTCCCGCCCGCCCCGTGCGGCGCATGGGACGGGCGGGGCTGGGTAGGCGCTTTGATAGGGATGGTCCTGATTCACGGGGGGAGCTGACATGGGAGAACGACGACGAGAAGAGTCCGAGAATCGTGAAAAGGGCGCGAGCGGGGAGTCCTCGGCCGAACGGCGGGAGCCCCAGGAGGCCTCGGAACTCCCGGAGGAGGAGCGGCGGGGCCGGCACGACCCCGAGGACTTCAGCCCCGACGACTTCGAGTGATCGTCGGCACCGGCATGCCCTGATCCCGCCCTCCGCCCGGCTCGCGCGGCCCGGACACGGCGCTTCCCGTCGGCGGAGTCCACCGATCGGACTAATCTCAGTGGTTTCGGTGCAAGAAGCTGCGGATGGTGGGATCAGGAATGCCGGACGGACAGAGCACGCGGGAGACCGGACGGGGAACGCGGCGTTATCTGTGGATGCTCGCCCTGGCCGCGGCGGTCCTCCTGGTGGACCAGTCCTCCAAGTACTGGGCGGTCTCGGCCCTGGGGGACGGCGAGCGCATCACGGTGATCCCGCAGCTGATCCAGCTCCGGCTCACCTACAACGCCGGCGCCGCCTTCTCCATCGGCTCCGGCGCCACCTGGATCTTCGCCCTGACGGCGGCCGTCACGGTCGCCGTCATCCTCTTCATGGGCCGCCGCCTGCGCACCGCCTCCTGGACCGTCGTCCTGGGCGCCCTCCTGGGCGGCGCCTTCTCCCACCTGCTCGACCGCCTCTTCCGCGACCCCGGCTTCGCCCGCGGCCACGTCGTCGACTTCATCGACTACGGCCCCTTCGTCGGCAACATCGCCGACATAGCCCTCTTCGGCAGCTGCGCCCTGCTCCTCCTCCTCAACCTCCGCGGCATCCCCTTCGAAGAGGACCCCGACCCGGACCCCGCCCCCGAACCCGCGTGACCCGTGCGCCGCGGCCTCCCGCGGCCGGCCGGGAAAAGGAAGAGGAGGCAGTCCCCGCGCCAGGACTGCCTCCTCTCGTCGGGGGGAGCGTCAGAGGCGCTCGAGGATGGTGACGTTGGCCTGGCCGCCGCCTTCGCACATGGTCTGGAGGCCGTAGCGGCCGCCGGTGCGCTCGAGGTGGTGCAGGAGGGTGGTCATGAGGCGGGCACCGGTGGCGCCGAGGGGGTGGCCGAGGGCGATGGCGCCGCCGTTGGGGTTGGTCTTGGCGGGGTCGTAGCCGGTGTCCTTCAGCCAGGCCAGGACGACGGAGGCGAACGCCTCGTTGATCTCGACGGCGTCGATCTGGTCCATGGTCATGCCGGTCTTCTTCATCGCGTACGCGGTGGCCGGGATGGGGGCCGACAGCATGCGGATGGGGTCCTCGCCGCGGGCGCTGATGTGGTGGATGCGGGCGCGCGGGGTGAGGCCGTGGGTGCGGACCGCCTCCTCGGAGGCGATCAGCAGGGCGGCGGAGCCGTCGGAGATCTGGGAGGAGACCGCGGCGGTCAGGCGGCCGCCCTCGACCAGGGTCTTCAGGCCCCGCATCTTCTCCAGGGTGGTGTCGCGGCGCGGGCACTCGTCCTGGGCCAGGCCCTCGACCTCGATGGTCTCGCGGGCGAAGTGGCCGTTGTCGATGGCGTGGATGGCCTTCTGGTGGGAGTTGTAGGAGAAGTCCTCCATCTCCTCGCGGGAGATGTCCCACTGCGCGGCGATCATCTCGGCGCCGTTGAACTGGGAGACCTCGCCGTCGCCGTAGCGGGCGACCCAGCCCTTGGAGCCGACGAACGGGCCCTGGGTGAAGCCGAGGGGCTCGCCCGCGAGCATCGCGTAGGAGATCGGGATCTGCGACATGTTCTGCACGCCGCCCGCGACCACGAGGTCGGACGTGCCCGAGAGCACGGCCTGGGCGGCGAAGTGCACGGCCTGCTGGGACGAGCCGCACTGGCGGTCCACGGTCACGCCCGGGACCTCCTCGGGCAGGCCGGCGGCCAGCCACGCGGTGCGGGCGATGTCGCCGGCCTGCGGGCCGACGTTGTCGACGCAGCCGAACACGACGTCCTCGACCGCGGACGGGTCGACGCCGGTGCGCTCCATCAGCGCCTTCAGCGCGTACGCGCCGAGGTCCGCCGGGTGCACGCCCGACAGGGAGCCGCCGCGGCGGCCCACGGGGGTACGGACGGCGTCGACGATGTAGGCCTCTGCCATGGGGGTCTCCTTAACGACTCACGACAAACGAAACGATAGGTCAGTCCGCCTGCAGTCCTTCGAGGACCATGGCGAGGTACTGGCGGGCGATCTCCTCGGCGTCGAACTTCCCGTCCGGCCGGTACCAGGTGGCGGCCACCCAGACGGTGTCCCGGATGAAGCGGTAGATCAGCCCGGTGTTGAGGTCGGCTCGGAAGGCGCCTTCGGCCACGCCCTGTTCCAGAACGCCCTTCCAGGTCCTCTCGAAGCGTTCCTGGGAGGCGGTCAGGTACTGGAAGCGCTCGGCCTGCGCCAGGTATCGGGACTCGTTCTGGTAGATGACGACGGCGGCGCGGTGCTTCTCGATGCTCCGGAACGAGGAGTGCACCAGCGCCCGCAGGGTCTGCGGGGCGTCCAGACCGGAGGAGAGGACCTCCTCGTAGTCCGCCCACATCTCGCCCAGGAACGTCGAGAGGATCTCGTCGACCATCGACTCCTTGGAGTCGAAATGGTAATAGAGGCTGCCGCCGAGGATCCCGGCGGCCTCCGCTGCCTCCCGGACGGTGGTGGCGGCGTAGCCGCGGTCGGCGAAGACCCCGGCGATCGCGGAGAGCAGCTCGGCCCTCCGCGACGCCCGGGTCGCCGCCGTGCCCTCGGCGTCGCGCCGTCGTGCGCACATGGACCCGCCCCTACGGCCGTGCTTCGCGCGGGAGGCCCAGCACCCGTTCGGAGATGATGTTGCGCTGGATCTCGTTGGAGCCGGCGTAGATGGTGTCGGAGCGGGAGAACAGGAACAGCCGCTGCCAGTCGTCGAGGTCGTAGGGCTCGCCCTGGGCGAGCATCCCGGCGGCGCCGAGCACCTCCATGGCGATCTCGCCGAGGTCGCGGTGCCAGGTGCCCCAGACCAGCTTGGAGATGGACGACTCGGGGCCGGGGGCGCCGGCGGCGACGCCCTCCATGATCCGGACGGCGTTGAGGCGCATCGCCTCGAGCTCGATGTAGGAGCGGGTGAGCCGGTCGCGCAGCAGCGGGTCGTCGATCGCGCCGGTCTTGCGGGCCAGCTCGGCGACGCCCTCGAACTCGCGGCGGAAGCCGACCTGCTGGCCGAGGGTGGCGACGCCCCGCTCGAAGCCGAGGGTGGCCATCGCGATCTTCCAGCCCTCGCCGGGCGCGCCGACGATGTGGGCGGCGTCGGTGACGGCGTCGTCGAAGAAGACCTCGTTGAACTCGCTGGTGCCGGTGATCTGGATGATCGGCCGGATCTCCACCCCGTCCTGCTTCATGGGGACCAGCAGGTACGACAGCCCGTGGTGGCGGGAGGAGCCGGGCTCGGTGCGGCAGACCACGAAGCACCAGTCGGACTCCAGCGCCAGCGACGTCCAGACCTTCTGCCCGGAGACCTTCCACACGTCGCCGTCGAGGACGGCGCGGGTCTGCACGTTGGCCAGGTCCGAGCCGGCGTTGGGCTCGGAGTAGCCCTGGCACCACAGCTCGGTGGCGGCGACGATCGGCGGCAGGAAGCGCTTCTTCTGCTCCTCGGTGCCGAAGGCGATGATGGTCGGCCCGAGGAGGTTCTCGCCGATGTGGTTGACCCGCGCGGGGCCGTCGGCCAGCGCGTACTCCTCGTGGAAGATGACCTGCTGCTCCACGGTGGCGCCGCGGCCGCCGTGCTCGACGGGCCAGCCGACGCACGTCCAGCCGTGGGCGGCCATGTGGCGCTCCCACTCGGCCCTGATCTCGAAGGCCTCGTGTTCGCGTCCGGGACCGCCCAGGCCCTTGGCGTGTGCGAACTCACCGTTCAGGTTCTCGGCGAGCCAGGCGCGCACCTCGGCGCGGAAGGCCTTGTCCTCAGGGCTTTCTTTCATGCCGGGGACTCTACCAAACAGTTGTTAGAATAAGTGAGCGGTACTCCCTCTCAGTGAGATCGGGCACGGCAGACCCGCACCCCACCGGCAGGATGAGAATCCCCCGTCCCCGCCCGCTAAGGAGAGAAGACCGGATGGCCCCGAACACGCTCCCGGCGCTCGTCGAGTACGCCGCCGCCACCTTCGGCGACCGTGACGCCCTGGTGGAGGGCGACGTCCGCTGGACCTTCGCCGACCTCGCCGCCGAGGTCCGCCGCGCCGCTCACGCCGCCGTCGCCCGCGGGATCCGGCCCGGTGACCGGGTCGGCGTCTGGGCGCCCAACAGCAGGCACTGGATCGTCCAGGCGCTGGGCCTGTCCATGGCCGGCGCGCAGCTCGTGCCGCTCAACACCCGCTACCGGGGCCCGGAGGCCGCCGACATCCTGCGCCGCAGCGGGGCCGTCGCGCTCTACACGGTCAAGGGCTTCCTCGGCGTCGACTACCCGGCGCTGCTGGCGGGCGAGGACCTGCCCGACCTGAAGTGGACGGTCCTGATCGACGAGGAGTTCGAGGCCGAGGAGACGGAGCTGCCCGTCGTCTCTCCGGACGACATCTCCGACATCATCTTCACCTCCGGCACCACCGGGCGGCCCAAGGGCGTGCTCACCGCCCACGGCCAGAACGTCCGCGTCTGCAGCGAGTGGGCGAAGAACGTGCAGCTGGAGCCGGGCGACCGCTACCTGCTGATCAACCCGTTCTTCCACACCTTCGGCTACAAGGCGGGCATCGTCGTCTGCCTGCTGAACGGCACCACGATGTACCCCGAGCCGGTCTTCGACCTCCGCCGGGCCATCGACGTGATCATCTCCGAGCGCATCACCGTGCTGGCCGGGCCGCCGACCATCTTCTTCTCGCTGCTGGAGCTGCCCGACCGCCCCGACCACGCCGTCCGCATCGGCGTCACCGGCGCCGCGAACGTGCCGGTCGACCTCATCCGCCGGATGCGCGACGAGCTGCGGATCCCCACCGTGGTCACCGCCTACGGGCAGACCGAGGCGTGCGGCTTCGTCTCGATGTGCCCGCCCGGCACCGACGCCGAGACCGTCGCGACCACCACCGGGCCCGCCTTCCCCGGCACCGAGATCCGCATCGACGACAAGACCGGCGAGATCCTCGTGCGCGGCTACAACGTCATGCAGGGCTACCTCGACGACCCGCAGGCCACCGCCGAGACCATCGACACCGACGGCTGGCTGCACACCGGCGACGTCGGCGTGCTCAACGAGCGCGGCTACCTGTCCATCACCGACCGGCTCAAGGACATGTTCCTCGTCGGCGGCTTCAACGCCTACCCCGCCGAGATCGAGGGCGTGCTCGTCACCCACCCGGCCGTCGTGGAGGCCGCCGTCATCGGCGTGCCCGACGAGCGGCTCGGCGAGGTCGGCGCCGCGTTCCTCACCACCCGCGCCCCCATCGACGACGCCGAGCTCACCGCCTGGCTGCGCGAGCGCCTGGCCAACTTCAAGGTCCCGCGGCACTTCCACGTCGTGGACTCCCTGCCGCGCAACCCCGGCGGCAAGGTCGTCAAGCCCGAGCTTCGCGCCATGGCGGCGCGGAAGCGTTCCTGAAAACCCGAGAAACCCCGACGGAGGACGTCCCATGACCCCTGAAGAGCAGGAAGAACTGCGCGCCACGGTGCGCTCGGCTCTGCAGCGAGACGACGCCGCCGCCATCCTGGCCGAGCAGCTCGGCGCGTTCGGCCTCGCCGTCCCCGAGGAGCACGGCGGGATCGGCTGCACCCTCGCGGACGCCCAGATCATCTGCGAGGAGCTGGGCCGCGCCGCCTCATCCGTGCCGTACCTGAGCTCGGCGATCCTGGTGCCGCAGGCGCTGCTGGCCGCCGGCGCCCACGACCGGCTGCCCGCGCTCGCCGAGGGCGCCGCCAAGGGCGCCCTGGCCTGGGCCGAGAACAACACCTGGGACCCGGCGGCGATCCGCGCCGAGGTCCGCGACGGCAGGCTGTACGGCACCAAGGAGTTCGTGCTGGACGGCGCGGAGGCCGACTTCTTCGTCGTCCCCGCCCTGCTGGACGGCTCCCTGGCCCTGTTCGAGGTCGCCGACGCCGCCGCGGCGTCCGTCGAGGCCCTCGTCCCCATGGACCAGACCCGCCCCCAGGCCCGCGTCACCTTCGACGGCGTCCCCGCGGCCCTGCTCAGCACCGACGGCGAGGCCGTCCTGGAGCGCCTCCTCGCGGTGGCCGCGGTCGCGCTGAGCGGCGAGCAGCTCGGCGGCGCCGAGCGCTGCCTGGAACTGACCCTGGAGTACGTCAAGACCCGCGAGCAGTTCGGCCGGGTCATCGGCTCCTTCCAGGCGATCAAGCACCGCCTCGCCGACATGTACGTCCTGGTGGAGGCGGCCCGCTCCCTCAGCCACGACGCCGCCCGCGCCCTGGCCGAGGACGCCCCGGACCTGGCCGAGCGCGCCGCCATGGCCCAGTCCTACTGCGCCGAGGCCTTCCAGACGTGCGCCGCCGAGACCATCCAGCTCCACGGCGGCATCGGCTTCACCTGGGAGCACGCCGCGCACCTGTACTTCAAGCGCGCCCACGGCTCCGCCCAGCTGTTCGGCACCCCCGCCTGGCACCGCGCCCGCCTGGCCCGCAAGGTCCTGGCGGCGTGAGCATCCGGGGGGCGACCCCCGGACCCCCGCGCGCGGACCGGCCGACCGCAGCGAAGCGAGGATCGGCCGGCCCGGGCTCAGGCGGGGCCCACCAGGCCGGATAGGATCGGGGAACGTGACTGTCAAGCCTCGCATCCCCAATGTCCTCGCCGGCCGGTACGCCTCGCCGGAGCTGGCCGCCCTCTGGTCGCCCGAGCAGAAAGTCGTGCTGGAGCGGCGGCTGTGGCTGGCCGTGCTGCGCGCCCAGGCGGCGCTCGGGATCGAGGTGCCCGAGGAGGCGCTCGCCGACTACGAGCGGGTGCTGGAGGACGTGGACCTCTACTCCATCGCGGAGCGGGAGAAGGTCACCCGGCACGACGTGAAGGCGCGGATCGAGGAGTTCAACGCGCTGGCCGGGCACGAGCACGTGCACAAGGGCATGACCTCCCGCGACCTGACCGAGAACGTCGAGCAGCTGCAGATCCGCCTCAGCCTGGAGCACGTGCGGGACCGGCTCGTGGCGGTGCTGGTGCGGCTGGCCTCCCTGGCCTCGCAGTACTCCGAGCTGGTCATGGCGGGGCGCTCGCACAACGTCGCGGCGCAGGCCACCACGCTCGGCAAGCGGTTCGCGGGCGCGGCCGACGAGATCCTCGTGGCGTTCGCGCGGATCGAGGAGCTCATCGCGCGCTACCCGCTGCGCGGCATCAAGGGCCCCGTCGGCACCTCCCAGGACATGCTGGACCTGCTCGGCGGCGACTCCGCCAAGCTCGCCGAGCTGGAGCAGCGGGTCAGCGAGCACCTCGGCTTCGGCAACGGCTTCACCAGCGTCGGCCAGGTCTACCCGCGCTCCCTGGACTACGACGTGGTCTCGGCGCTGGTGCAGGCGGCGGCGGGCCCCTCCTCGCTGGCCAAGACCATCCGGCTGATGGCCGGGCACGAGCTGGTCACCGAGGGCTTCAAGGAGGGCCAGGTCGGCTCCTCGGCGATGCCGCACAAGATGAACACCCGCTCCTGCGAGCGCGTCAACGGCTTCATGGTGATCCTGCGCGGCTACGCCTCGATGACGGCGGAGCTGGCGGGCGACCAGTGGAACGAGGGCGACGTCTCCTGCTCGGTGGTGCGCCGCGTCGCGCTGCCCGACGCGTTCTTCGCCGCGGACGGCCTGATCGAGACCTTCCTGACCGTCCTGGAGGAGTTCGGCGCGTTCCCCGCCGTCGTCTCCCGCGAGCTCGACCGCTACCTGCCGTTCCTGGCCACCACCAAGGTCCTCATGGCCGCCGTCAAGGCCGGCGTCGGCCGCGAGGAGGCGCACGAGGCCATCAAGGAGCACGCCGTGGCCTCGGCGCTGGCGATGCGCGAGCAGGGCGCCGCCGAGAACCAGCTGCTGGACCGGCTCGCCGCCGACCCCCGCCTCCCGCTCGACCGCGCCGCACTCGACGCCCTCATGGCCGACCGCCTGTCCTTCACCGGCGCCGCCGCCTCCCAGGTCTCCGCGGTCGTGGCCCGGGTCGACGATCTGGCCAAGCGCCACCCGGAGGCCGCGTCCTACGCCCCGGGCGCGATCCTGTAACCGGCGCTCCGGTTCGGCTGTCTTCCCACTTCTCCTACGGTTTCTGCCAGGATATGGGGATGGATTCCGGACCAAAGCTGCGGCGTTCCTACGGCGGCGCGAGCGCGGAGGTGCGGGTGGCCGAGCGCCGTGCCCGCCTCATGGAAGCCGGTCTCGACCTGCTGGGGACCGCCGGTCTGCACGGCACGACGGTCCGGGGGGTGATCGAGCGGGCCAGGCTCACCCCCCGGTACTTCTACGAGAGCTTCGCCGATCTCGACACCCTCGTCATCGAGGTCTACGACGCCGTCGTCGCCGAGCTGCGGGACGCCTCGGTCACCGCCCTGCTGGACGCGCCCAAGGACACCCGGGACCGGGTGCGGGCGGTGATCACCACCATCGTCGACCACTTCGGCGACGATCCGCGCAAGGGGAGGCTGGTGCTGGCCGAGGCGATGGCCAGCCCCGCCCTGATGCGGCGCAGGCTCGACACCTCCCACATGTTCACCGACCTGATGTCGGGGCGCGCCGCGGGCCACGAGGTCTCGCCCGAGCTGATGCTCGCCGCGCGGTTCATCGTCGGCGGCTTCGCCGAGACCCTCAACGCCTGGCTCCAGGGCGACCTGGAGAGCACCCGCGAGGCGCTCGTCGACGGCTGCACCACGCTGTTCATGGCCAATCTGGCCACGGCCCGGACGTCCCACCCCTGAACGTCCGGCGGGCGGCCCGTGCCGCCGAGGCCCACCACCTCGGCGGCACGGGCCGCCCGTCTCACGGATGCCGCGTCGGACCTAGCGACGCGTGAAGTGGATCCTGCTGATCATCGGACGCTCACCCCCTCCGCTATCCGCACCGACCACGCGAGGTCGACGTCCGCCGTCACGACATAGACCACCAGTCCCGGTTCCGACTGGAGCACCACATGGCGGCGCCCGACCTCGGTCCAGGTCACCGCCTCGCCTCGGGAGGCGGACGGCACCGACCGCCATCCGGCCGCCTTCGCGGTGTCGCGGTACTCGGACGCGATGCCCCCGAGCGTGACGTCGCCGCTGAACACGTAGACCCGGACGGGGTGCCGGTGCCCCTCCAGGCGCCGCACGGTCGTCCACACCTGGCGGTCCTCGCGGGGGTCGGACTGGACCCACCCCTCGTCGGCCGCCTGCGGAAACTCCTCGATGCGCACCCTGCCGTCGAGCTCCCGCGGCTCGGCGGCGGGCTCCGCGGCGACGGGAGGGTCGGCGGGCGGCCGGGGCAGGCCCGCCCCGGCCGTGATGGCGGCCGCCGTGGCCAGGGCGGCCAGGCCGATCGACCACTGGATCCGCGGCGAGCGCCACGGACGCCGCCCGTGCGCCCGCGCGGCGATCCGCTCGGCGAACCCGGCGGGCAGCGTCACGTCGAGGACCTCGTGGTCCACGCAGTCCCTGATCATCTCCGCGAGGCGTTCCTCAGGGGTCACGACCGCCTCCCGGCGTGTCCGGCGAGAGGCTCCTCGACCAGCTCCAGGGAGGTCCGCAGCGCCTTCATCGCACGATGGGCCTGGCTCTTGACCGTACCGACGGAGACGCCCATCAGCGCGGCGGTCTCGGCCTCGCTGAGGCCCTCCCAGTACCGCAGCACCACCACGGTGCGCTGCCCGGGGGACAGCCCCCGCAGCGCCCGGCGCACCGCGTCCCGCGTCACGTACTCGTCGAACGGCAGGTAGACGCCCTCGTCCTCGGTCCCCAGCCGCGCGATCACCGCGTTCCTGCGGTGGTCGCCGCGCCATCCGTCCTTGGCCGCGTTGACGATCGACCTGCGCACGTACCATTCCGGGTCTCCCCGGTGGGAGATCTTCGACCAGCGGGAGTAGGCGCGTTCCAGGACCGCCTGGAGGAGGTCCTCGGCCCGGTACCGGTCACCGGTGAGCGCGGTGGCGAACCGGAGCAGACCCGCCCCGCGTTCCCGCACGAACCTCGTGAAATCGGCCTCGGCCTCGTCCACGCGACCTCCTCCCGCCGCTCACACCCACTACACGTTCGCGGAGATCGGAAGGTTGTCATGAAAATCCCTCGGGAATCCTTCGCCCCAGGGGTTCACTGCCGTCTCAGCAGAGGGTCGTGGTGTTGTAGGTGACCTTCTTGCTGCCGTAGTAGTAGGCGTAGCCGCTGGTGAGCCGATCGAAGAGGATGTTCTGCGAGACGCCCACGTAGCGGACGGTCGTTCCGCCGATGTCTATGAGGAAGTCGTCCGCCGCGTTCCGCGTTCCCGCGCCCACGATCCCGTCCGCGGTGAGCCCCAGGCTCTTCTGCCAGTTCTTGGTGCCGGCGGCGGTGAGCGAGCCGAAGGAGCAGTCGAGGCTGCCCTGGAGGTAGGCGTCGGCCATCAGGATCCGCTGCCACAGCCACACGTAGTTGCCGGTGGAGTAGGAGCAGCCGCTGCAGAGGTTGGCCTCGTTGCCGAAGTCGTCGGTGGGCGTTCCCGCGCCGTCCACGAACAGGTTGCTGGTGGAGCGCCGCGCCGGTTCGGACCGCGGGACGGCGCGCGGGGCCGCCTTGATGGCGCGGCGCGCCTTGCGGGAGGGCCGGGTGTCGTCGGCGGGCAGCGCCTTGACCAGTGCGATCAGCTCGCTCCGGCTGAGCGGACCGCGGGAGGCGATCTGGTAGTTCACCCCCGTCCGCTCACTCCAGGTGGCGACGGTCAGCCCGGGACCGCTCTCTCCTGTGGTGTAGATCAAAACCTTGCGGGTGCCGACGCGCGCGCGTTTGACGGCCTTCCGCTGCTTCGAGCGGCCCACCACGGTCTCCCCGTTCACCGGCGCCACCGCTCCGACCGCACGCGTGACGGCGACGACCTTGCCGTTCGCGCGGAACGTCACGGACTCCTCTTTGAGCTCCTGGTCCGGGTCGAGGACGGACCGGCTCCTCCGCGAGTCCTTCTCACTCTGCCGCAGGCTGGGATCGACCGCCTTCGCGGCCTTCTCGGCCTTCTCCGCGAAAGTCGGCTCCGCCGCCTCGGCCGGAGCACCGACCCCCAAGGCCATCACAAGAGAGACAGAAATGGCGAAAGACGCCTTTTTCACGGCAATACTCCTTTACACACTGTGCGGAAGTGTCACAACGAAGATCCCATATGCCCCTTCCCCAAGATCAAGTCCTCCCCCCTGACCTGTGATGGCCAGGTGATCAAGGTTTGCGCCGCCGCGAAGGCGGCACGGCCATCTCACGGCTTCTGCCAGGATGTCCGGATGTACGTCTTCCCGGGCGGTGCGCTCCGATGATCGTGGAGTGCGACGGCCTCGTCCGCGTGTACGGGCCCGGCCAGGCCGTCGGGCCCGTGAGCCTGACCCTGGCCGCGGGCGAAGGGGCGGCGCTGACGGGGCCCAACGGCGCGGGGAAATCGACGCTGCTGCGGATCGTGTGCGGTGACGACCGGCCGGACGAGGGGACGGTGCGCGTCCTGGGAGGGCCGCCGCGGGCGGAGGACCCCCGGTTCCGGCGGCGGGTGCTGGTGCTCGACGAGGTGAGTTACTTCCCCGAGCTGAGCGTGCGCGAGCACCTGCTGCTGGTGGCGGTGGGGCACGGGCTGGGCCGCTCGGCCGAGGAGCGGGTGGCGGAGGTCCTGGAGTCCTGCCGGCTCGGCGGGCACCGCGACCTCAGCCCGTACAAGCTGAGCAGCGGGCTGCGGCAGCTGATGGGCATCGCGGCGCTGCTGCTGCCGCCGGAGCCGGAGCTGCTCGTGCTGGACGAGCCGGAAAGGCATCTGGACGGGGCGGCTCGGACCTGGCTCGGCGAGGTGCTCAACGAGCGGAAGCGCGCCGGTACCGCCGTTCTGTTCGCCACGCACAGCCAGGAGCTGGTCCATGCGGCGGCCGACCGGATCGTGGACGTCGGCGGTGGGGCGGCGCATGGTTGAGGCCGGCTCGGCGGCCCCGCTCCGGGAGGTCCGGGACCTGGTCCGCCGGGCGCGGCCGGCCGGGAGCCGGGGAGACCTCCTCTACCGGGTGTACTCCGCGGTGCTGGCCGCCCTCCTCGCCGTGACCCCCGTGGCGGCGGCGGTGCAGAACGCGCTGCGGAGCTCCGCGCCGCTGCCGGCGCTCCCCGCGCAGACGCCCGACGTGCTCCCGCTCGCGCTGGTCGCGGTGGTGCTCATCGCGTTGTGGGCGGTGCTGCAGGACGCCGTCCTGCGCGGGCCGGTCCGGGTGAGCGTGCCCTTCATCGACTGGGTGCTGCCGCTGCCCCTCTCCCGGGAGGCGGTGCTGCGGCCGTTCCTGCTGCGCGCGACGGGCTTCTCGGCCGCTCTCTGGGCCGTCGGCTGCCTGCTGCTCCCGCCGCTCCTGTGGCGGACCGTGCTCGCCGCACCGGACGGCGCGGGCCTGCTCCTCGTCCAGGCCGGGGCGGCCGGAGCCCTGCTGGGGGTGTTCGCCTCCGGGGCCGGGACGCTCCTGGCCGACGGCCGGATCCTCGACAGGATCCGCCCCCTCTTCTACCTCTCCCTGCTCCTTCTGGCGGGCTTGGCGGGGCTCGTCTGGACGGGCCGCGTCCCGGACGGCTCGGTGGAGCCCGTGCTGTGGTCGGGGCCCTGGGGATGGGCGAGCCTGCTGCTCCTCGACCGGCACCGGCTGCCCGCCCTGGCCCTGCTCGCGTTCCTCGCCCTGGCCACCGCGGCGGCCGCACGGGGACGGCTGCCTTCGCTCGATCCGCGGGGGCTGCGGTCCGGCGCGCAGCTCGCCTCGGGCGTGCGCGGCGGGTTGTGGCTCACCGACGCGGGCTGGTTCCGCGCCTCGCTGGGCGACGCCCGGAAGGCCGGCTTCTCCGCCCGCCGCGCCCTCCCGCCGCCCCGGGACCCGCGGCTGCTCGTGCCCTGGCGGGACATGCTGGGCATCCTGCGCGACGGGCCGGCCTTCGTCCGCGCCTGCCTTCTGCTCGGGCCGTCCCTGCTGTGCGCGCGGGCGGAGACGGAGGGGCTGCCCCTCTCGCTGCGGACGCTGATCACCGCCGCCGGCCCCTTCTGCATGTACCTGGCGGTCGGCGGGCTCATGGAAGGCGCGCGTTCCTGCGCCGCCGTGCCGGGCAGGACCCGCTACCTCCTCCACTCCCCCGGCGGCCTGGCCCTCGCGCACGGCCTCGCCCCGCTGCTCGTCGCGGCCGTGCCGACGCTGGCCTGGACCGGGGTGCTCACCCTGCTCGGCGGACCGGACCCGGGGGTGTTCTGGGCGGCGGCCTGCCTGCCCGCCTCCGCCGCCGCGGCGCTCGCCGGGATCTACCGGGGCGTGATGCCCCTGCAGTTCCTGTCCGGCTTCGACACGCCGTTCGGCAACAGCGCGCTCCTGCAGACCGCCCTCTGGCACGCCTCCGGCTTCCTGGGCCTGCTCGCCGTCGCCTGGCCGGGGAACGTCCCGTGGCTGCTGGCGGGCACCGCGGCGCTCGTCTGGTGGGCGCGGCGGCGCGGCGGCCGGGTCATGGGCGCGGGCGGCCCGTGAGGTAGCGCAGGAAGAGCACGTCCTCGTCGGCGTAGACGGCGTCGAGCGCCAGGTCGCGGCGGTGCTCCAGGTCGCCGACCATGCGGGTGTGGTGCCGGGTCCCGATCAGGGTGGGCGCGATGGTGAGGCACAGCTCGTCGACGAGGTCCTCCGCCAGGAGGGACGTGGCCAGCGCCGGGCCGCCCTCGCACAGGAGGTGCCCGAAGCCGTGCTCGCCCTGGAGCCGGTGGATCGCCAGCGGCAGGTCGATGTCGCCCTCGCCCGCCGAGACGGCGCGCACGTGCGCGGGCGGCCTGGCGTCGTCGGAGGTCACCAGGATCGTGTCGCCCTCGGTGAACAGCGGGGCGCCGAAGTCCAGGTCCAGGGAGCGGCTGACCACGATGAGCGGGGCGGGCGGGCGGTCGCGCCGGGCGGCCAGCGCCGCGGGGAGCCGGGGCGGGCCGAGCCTGCCGGTCCGCACGGTGCCCGCGCCGACCATGATCCCGTCGGCCAGGGCCCGCAGGGTGCGAAAGACCCGCTGGTCGGCCCGGCCGCCCAGGCCGTCGGACCAGCGCTCCTCGTCGGTGACCGACCCGTCGAGGCTGGCGACCATGCCCACCCTCAGCCACGGGCCGCTCACCCCGTACTCCTCGTAGGGGTCGACCTCCGTCGCGGGATCTGGCAGGAGTCGCCTCATCACCCCAGGTTATCGCGGACCTCTCCGCGGTTATCGTCAGAGCATGGACCTGCCGCTGC
Organism: Actinocorallia libanotica; assembly: GCF_039525175.1. Classification (NCBI taxonomy): domain Bacteria; kingdom Bacillati; phylum Actinomycetota; class Actinomycetes; order Streptosporangiales; family Thermomonosporaceae; genus Actinocorallia; species Actinocorallia libanotica. The sequence continues at coordinate 58,451 of NZ_BAAAHH010000003.1, read as the reverse complement.
GCCCGCCCGTCGCGCCGATGCTGGCCAGGGCCGTGCCGGCCCTGCCCGAGGGGGACTTCTCCTACGAGCCCAAGTACGACGGGTTCCGCTGCGTGGTCTTCCGCGACGGCTCCGAGGTGGAGCTGTCCAGCCGGAGCGGGCGGCCGCTCACCCGGTACTTCCCCGAACTGGCGGAGGCCTTCCGCCGGGAGCTGCCCGAGCGGTGCGTGCTCGACGGCGAGGTCGTCGTCCGCCGGGGCGGGAGGCTGGACTTCGAGGCGCTCGCCCAGCGCGTGCACCCCGCCGCGTCCCGGATCGCGCTCCTGTCCCGCGAGACGCCCGCCTCCTACGTGGCCTTCGACCTGCTGGCCCTGGACGGCGAGTCCCTCCTGGAGCTGCCGTTCGCCGAGCGGCGGGCGCGGCTGGCGCGGGCGCTGGGCGCCGCCCGCCCGCCGGTGCACCTGACCACGATCACCGCCTCCCGGGAGGAGGCCCTGCGCTGGTTCGACCGGTTCGAGGGGGCGGGCCTGGACGGGGTGGTCGCCAAGCCGGTGGACGCCCCCTACACGCCCGGCGCGCGCACGATGTTCAAGGTCAAGCACGAGCGGACGGCCGACTGCGTGGTGGGCGGGTACCGGTGGCACAAGAGCGGCCCGGTCGTCGGCTCGCTGCTGCTGGGGCTGTGGGACGACGGCGGGCTGCAGTTCGTGGGGGTGGCGGCGGCGTTCCCCATGGCGCTGCGCAGGTCGCTGGTGGAGCTGCTGGCGCCCTACCGCATGCCCGGTCTCGCCGGGCATCCCTGGGCGTCCTGGGCCACCCAGGGCGAGGAGGAGCGCATGCCGGGGGCGGTCTCCCGATGGACCGGCAAGAAGGACCTCTCCTGGGTGCCGCTCCGCCCCGAGCTGGTCTGCGAGGTCGCCTACGACCATCTGGAGGGGCGGCGCTTCCGGCACAACGTGCAGTTCCGGCGCTGGCGCACCGACCGTACGCCGGAGTCCTGCGGGTACGCCCAGCTGGAGCGCCCCGCGGGCTACGACCTCGACAGGATCCTGGGCTGAACCCGCCCGGAGGGCCTCAGAAGGCCATCGCGGGCGCCGTCCGGCCGTAGCGGGCGTAGGCGCTGCGGACGATCATCATCGCCAGCTCGTTGACGAGGGTCTGCACCAGCGTCATCAGCGCCTTGCTCAGCAGAGAGGACAGGAATTCGGACATGGTGGGGGAACCTTTCCGGATGGCTGTTTGTCCTTTTTATACCCGATTATCCCCTTCCGGGACGTCCGGGGAGGTGACGTCGGGGTGAACTCTCCACATCCGCTCGACGACGGCGGCCAGCAGCGACAGGGCCGTCGCGCTGCCCAGCGCGATCAGCCAGCCGTGCGGGCCGAGCGGACGGCAGCCGAACAGCCCGCTCAGCCCCGGCGTCTGCACCACCGCGGCCAGGGCCGCCAGCGAGCCCAGGGAGGCCGCGGGCACCAGCGGGTTGCGCAGGCCGCCCGCGAGCAGCGTCTGCACGAGCTGGGCGGCCACCAGGGCCACCAGGGCCGTGGTGTCGGTCTGGCCGCGGGTGCCCCACAGCCGGGACAGGAACCAGGCGGTCTGGGCGCTCACCGCCGTCGTGACGGCCCGTACGGCGATGTCCCGGTTGAGCACCTCGCCTAGCGACTCCTCCGGCCCCTCGGCCAGCAGCGCCTCCTCGGCGGTCTCCCCCGGCGCCCGCACCGCCAGCGCCATCGCCGGGAGCAGGTCGGTGAAGAGGTTGACCAGCAGCAGCTGGCGCACGTTGAGCGGGCTGCCGCCCAGCAGGAGCCCCGCCCCCGCGGTGAAGGCGATCTCCCCCAGGTTGCCGCCCAGCAGCAGGGCGAGCGCGTCGCGGGTGGACTTCCACATGCCGCGGCACTGCGCGATGGCCGCCACGATCGTCTCGACCCGGTCGTCGGAGATCACGATGTCGGCGGTGTCGCGGGCCGCCGGCGTCGCCCGGGTGCCCAGCGCGATGCCCACGTCGGCCAGCCGGATCGCCGGGGCGTCGTTGGCGCCGTCCCCGGTGACCGCCACCACGTGCCCGGCGCGGCGCAGCGCCTCGACGATCCGCACCTTCTGCGCCGGGCTCATCCGGGCGTAGACGTGCGCCTCGGGCAGCCGGGCGGCCAGCTCGTCGTCGTTCAGGGCGTCGAGCTCCACGCCGGTCATCACATGCCGGCCGCCGTCCCCGCCCTCGCCGCCCTCGACCAGGCCGAGCTCGGCGGCGAGCGCCGTGGCGGCCACCGGGTGGTCACCGGTGATCATGCACACCCGGATCCCGGCCGCCGTCAGCCGCCCGACGGCCTGGGCCGCGGTGGGCCGCACCGGATCCGCCAGGCCCAGCAGCCCGCGGAAGCACAGGTCCCGCAGCTCCGCGCTCGCGGGGTCCAGGCCCTCGGCCACGGCCAGCACCCGGTGCCCGAGCCCGGCCAGCCGCTCCAGCTCCCCCAGCACGGTCTTGCGCGCCGTCTCGTCGAACGGCTCCGGCTCGCCCTCCGGCGCCCAGGTGGCGCACGCCTCCAGCACCACCTCCGGCGAGCCCTTGACGCTGAGCCGCGGCCCCTCCCCGCCCTCGCCCAGGGCCGCGTGGTAGCCGCGGGCCGGCTCGAAGGGCAGCTCCTCGGCCCGGCGCCAGCCCGCCGCGCCCAGCTCGCGGCCGACGTCCAGCCGCGCGGCGGCCTTGGCCAGCGGCACGTCCGTGGGGTGCGCCAGCCGCTTCCCCTCGGGCGTGGCCCGCAGCGCCGCCGCGACGACCTCGCGCAGCCCCGGCGGCAGCTCGTCCGCGGTGTGGCTCTGGACGCCGTCGGAGACCATGCCGAGCCGCAGCCGCCCCTCGGTGAGGGTGCCGGTCTTGTCGAAGCACAGCACGTCGACACGGCCGAGCGCCTCGATCGTGACGGGGCTGCGCACCAGCGCGCCCTGGCGGGACAGCCGCCGCGCCGTCGCCAGCTCGGCCGCCGTGGCCACGAACGGCAGCCCCTCGGGCACCGCCGCCACGGCCAGGCCGATCGCCGAGCCGAGCACCGCGTTCAGCCCCCTGCCGCGCAGCAGCCCCGCGCCCAGCAGCAGCATGCCCGCGCCCAGCGAGGTCGGCAGCGTCACCTTGGTGAGCTGCTCCAGCCGCGACTCCACCCCGCCCGGCCGGGAGGCGCCGGTGACCAGGGCGAGGGTGCGGTCGATCTCGGTGCCGGCCCCGGTGGCCACCACCACCCCGATCGCCTCGCCGGCGGCGACGTTGGTGCCCCGGTAGAGCATGGAGGTGCGGTCGGCCACCGCGCCGGCCATCGCCGGCTCGGCGGTCTTGGCGACCAGCTGCGACTCCCCGGTGAGGCTCGCCTCGTCGGCCTCCAGGCCCGCCGCCCACACCACCCGGCAGTCGGCCGGGACCATGTCCCCCGCCGCCAGCATGATCACGTCGCCGGAGACGAGCCTTTCGGCGGCGGCGGTCTGCTCCCCTTCCGGCCTGCGCAGCCGCACCGGCACCGAGACGCGCTCCACCAGCCGGCGCACCGCGCGGTCCGCGGCGACCCGCTGGACGCCCGACATGACCGCGCTGAGCCCGAGCACCACGCCGATCAGCCCGGCGTCCACCGCGGAGCCGATCACCGCCGAGACGCTCGCGCCGGTCGCCAGGGCCGGGGTGAGCGGGTTGTCCAGCTCCTGGAGCGTGCGCCGCAGCAGGCCCGCCTCCTCGGGCGGCTCCTCCGCGGAGGCCGCGGTCCGCCGCTTCTCCGCCTCGTGCGCGGGCAGCCCCTCCCGGGACGAGCCCAGCCGGTCCAGGACGGCGCCGACCGGCCAGGCGTGCCAGGGGGTGCGGTCCAGGGGATGGGGCGCGGGCCGCCGCGTGAGCTGGGCCGCCGTCCAGATCCCGGTGCCCAGAGCGACCAGGCGGGTGCCGTCCATGACCAGCCGGGCGCGGGCGAAGGCGAGGTCCTGGCGCACGACCAGCGCCGCGGTCGCCGCGGTGGCGCAGCCGATCGAGGCGATCCGCGCGCCGCGCCGGGCGGCGTCGCGGGCGGCCGTGACCGCGTCGGTGACCAGGCAGGCGCCGTCCAGGCGGCAGAACACGTGCGCGCCCCACGGCGGGACGCCCGCGTGGTCGAGCAGGCCGACCCCCACGTCGGCGGCGGCCGGCACCTCGCCGTGGCGGCGGGAGACCATGGTCAGCCCGCGGCCCTCGGCCTGCAGGCCGCGGACCACGGCGGTCAGGTCGGCGCCGGGCAGCCGCCCGGTCACCGGCAGCCGCCGCTCCAGGCCGCGGCCCCGGCCGGCCAGCTGGACCTCGCCGACCCGGCCGGCCGCCGCCACGAACATCTCGCTGTAGGGGTCGAGCCCCTCGACCAGCACCAGGGCCGCGACCAGCCGCTCCTTCGACCGCAGGGCGACCAGCACGCCGCCGCGGGCGGCGCACGCCCCGACCCGCTCGTCCTCCAGCGCCGCCGCCTCGGCGGAGCGGAGCGGGGCCACCGACCAGCCGTCCCCGCTCCGCCTGGCCCGGGGACGGCGCGGGTCCAGCAGCGCGCGGGCCCGCCCGTCCAGGTCCGACAGGTCCAGGCCGTCCACCAGGGGGATGATCTCCTCCAGGGTGTACTCGCCGGTGCGCAGGGCGTCGGCGTCGATGACGACGGTGTCCACGCGGTCCAGCCTGCGCAGGGCGCGGGGGTCGGCGACCGGGATGTCACGGCCCGAGGCGACCCGGGCGAAGTGCACGGCGAAGGCGTCACGGCAGGCGAACGCGGCCTTGGGCACCAGCGAGTGCAGCGTGCCCTGGGCGCGGAGCGGGCTGCGGGTCGCCGCCCAGACCCCTCCCGTCAGGATCAGGCCGTACGGCGTGCGTCCGGCGAGCCGTTCCACGGGACCGGGCGGCAGGGGCACCGGGCGCGGAGCCCGCGCGTGCGCCGGGGCGCGGTGGGAGCCGGGCAGCGCGTCGAGCGCGTCGAACCCCGTGTTCCACACCCGCCAGTGCGTGTACGCCTCGCTGAGCCGCAGCAGCCGCTGCGCCCCTTCCACCGCGAGCCCCATCGGCTGCTGGGCCAGCACCTGGGTGAGCAGGCCGCCCGCGACGGCCAGCGAGTCGACGACGTGGCGCCCGGCCACGCGGTCCAGCAGCGAGCGCACCTGGGGGGTGGTGTCGGCCAGCGCCACGAGGGTCGGCACGATCGACGGCAGCCGCGGCACCCGGACGGCCTTGCCCGCCAGGGCCAGTCCGGAGCCCAGGAAGGCGGTCCCGGCGAGCAGCGCCTCCACCGCCATCGCCTGGTCGTCCCCCGGGCGGACCGCGTCGGAGAACTCCTCCTCCCGCCACCCGTAGCGGGTCTCGGCGTCCTCGATCACCTGGTGCAGGTCATCGGCCATGATCTCGGCGTCCTCGTCGAGGAAGACCGTGGCCAGGCCCAGCACCGCGTTGACCTCCGCCCGGCGCACGCCCTCGACCTGGTGCAGCGCCGCCTCCAGCCGGGCGGCCCTTTCGCGGGACCCGGGCAGGTGGACGCCGCGGACCGCGATCTCGGCGCGGCCCGGCTGGATGCGTATCCGCCGCTCCGGGCGCACGGCGGAGGGCGACGGCAGCGCCCGTGAGGCGGTGTCGAGGAGGCGGCGGAACACCATGTCTGCGGTTCTCAGCCCTTCGTGCCGGCGGTGCGCGGCCCCATGGCCACGGAGCGGGTGGCGGGACGGCGCTCGGCGCGGTCCTGGGCGGCCGTCCGGCGGGCGATCGCCATGCCGACGCCGATCACGGCGGCGACCGGCCACTCGATCACGCCGACCGCGGCCAGGGCGCCCAGTCCCGCGTAGTAGCCGAGGCGCTCCTTGGGGGGCAGGCTGCCCGACACCGTCCGCCCCGCGGCTGCGGCCAGGCCCCCGCCCAGCTCGGCGAGCCCGAAGGTGGGGATCTGCAGCCGGTGGACGGTGAGCCGGGGAGTGATCACCGGCACGGTGATCCCGCCGGAGCCGCTCCGCGACCTCCGCCGCGCGCCGTCGGCGACCTTGTCGGCCCGGTCCGCGGCCTTCTCGACGCCCTTCGCGACGGCGGACGCCGCCGTCCCCGCGGTCTCGGCCGTCCGCCTGCGCACCGTGGCCGTGGCCGTTCCGGCGGTCGACGCCGCGCGGGCGCGCGGCTTGGCCGCGGCCCGTCCGCCGGTCCCGCCCGCCGCGCGCGCGCCCTTCCGCGCCGACGTCCTCGCCGATGTCCGTGCCGACGTCCCGGCGGTGCTCCTGCCGCCTCCGCCGCTCCTGGTCGTACTGCTGGTCGCCTTGGCCATCCGACTCGCCCCCCGAGTTTTCCTGTCGGGCCCCTTACCCAGGGTGAGGACGCAACAACCGACCATATTCGGACGTCCGTAAACGGGTCCCTTCTGCGGGGCGGGACGGCTGTGGACCCCGCCCCGGGACAAGTACCTTGAGTGCATGGAGAAGATCCGGAAGACCGAGGACGAGTGGCGGGCCATCCTCAAGCCCGAGGAGTTCCGGGTGCTGCGGCAGGCCGGCACGGAACGCCCCTTCACCGGCGAGTACACCGACACCAAGACCGAGGGCGTCTACCACTGCCGGGCGTGCGGCGCCGAGCTGTTCCGCTCGCGGACCAAGTTCGAGTCGCACTGCGGCTGGCCGTCCTTCTACGAGCCGAGCGAGTCGGACGCGGTGATCCTGCGGGAGGACGACTCCCTGGGCATGCGCCGGGTGGAGGTGCTCTGCGCCCGGTGCGAGTCGCACCTGGGCCACGTCTTCCACGGTGAGGGATACGCCACACCCACGGACGACAGATACTGCATCAACAGCGTCTCCTTGCGCCTCGAGGAGACCTGACAGGGACCGTGACACCCCTCCACACGCCGAGTGTCGCTTCTTCGGCGAAAACCCGGGCATAGGCACTCGGGGAGGGCGACGTGCGGATCAAAGGTGAAGAAACAGGCCCGGCAAACGGCCGGGGAATCGGGCGGCGGCTCGCCAGGGCCGCCGCCGTGCTGATCGGACTGGCGGCCCTGGCCGTCTTCGCGTACTGGGCGTACCTCTTCACCCTGACACCGGTGCCCGACCCGCGGGGCTGGGCCGTCGGCAACACCGAGCCCGGCCGGACGCTGCGGTTCTACCTCGACCGCCCCAGCGTCAAGGAGGCCGCCATCGCGATCGGCGGCAACCTCCTGCTGCTGTCGCCCATGGGGGTGCTCCTGCCGATGGTCTCGCGCCGCATGCGCGGGCCCCTGCGGCTGACCCTCCTGGCCGCCCTGGTCTCCCTGGGCATCGAGACCGTCCAGGGCACCGCCGTCAGCGGCCGCACCTTCGACGTCGACGACATCATCCTCAACACCGTCGGCGTCCTGCTGGCCTACCTCGTCGCGGGGCGCCTCGTCGCCCGGCTCGTCCACGGGCCCAAGCGCTCCTGGCCGCGCCGCCTCCTGGGCCGCGCCTGACACCGGTCGCGCCCGGCGCCGGACGCGTCCGGCGTCAGCGGGTCTCGACCGAGCGGCAGCGGCCGGTGACGCTGTTCACCAGGACCACGTGCCCGTTGCCGCTGCGGCGGGCGTGCACGAAGACCACAGGGTCCTCGTCCTCGAAGGTGTCGCTGTAGGTGTCCTTCAGATAGCCCAGGGCCTCCTCGCACAACTTGCGCGCGGCGGGATGCTCGGTATCGCCCTCGTCGAGGTCGGTGTAGACCCGCAGGAAGTCACCGCTCCAGCTCACCGACTCCAGGTGCTCCGGAGCCGCCTCGCGCAGGCGCTCCTCGGCGTACGGATCGGCGTCGGGGTCCTCGCCGTCCTCCGCCAGCAGGTCGGAGACCGACAGCGTGGGCACGGAGTCCGCGCCGTTCCCGCGCTTCGGCTTCGCCGACTCGGCGCTCTGCCGTGCGGGCGGCTCCGCCAGCCACTGGTGGGCGGCGAAGCCCGCGGCGGCCAGCAGGGCCGCCACCAGCACGAGCGCCGGCAGCGTCCTGCGGCGGGCGTCCACCAGCCGGTCTATCAAGCGTTTCGCAGCGGAACGAGGCTTTCCGTGGCGAGAAGGGGCGCGGGTCACGGCCCGGAACTCTACATCCCGGAACGACCCGCGCCGTCACCGTCGTCCCGAAAGGGCTAGGGCAGTGCCTCGACCAGCTCGCCGACCGAGCGGCGGCGCCCGGTGTAGAAGGGGATCTCCTCGCGGACGTGGCGGCGGGTCTCGGAGCCGCGCAGGTGGCGCATCAGGTCGACGATGCGGTGCAGCTCGTCGGCCTCGAACGCCAGCATCCACTCGTAGTCGCCCAGCGCGAAGCTGGGGACGGTGTTGGCCCGCACGTCCGGGTAGTCGCGCGCCATCTTGCCGTGCTCGGCGAGCAGGGCGCGGCGCTCGGCGTCCGGCAGCAGGTACCACTCGTAGGAGCGGACGAACGGGTACACGGCGACGTAGTCGCGCACCCGCTCGTCGGCGAGGAAGGCCGGGATGTGGCTCTTGTTGAACTCCGCCGGGCGGTGCAGCGCCATGTTCGACCACACGGGGGTGGACAGGCGGCCCAGGCCGGTGCGGCGGAAGCGGCTGTAGATCTCCTGGAGGTCGTCGCTGTTCTCGGCGTGCCACCAGAACATGTAGTCGGCGTCGGCACGCAGCCCCGCGACGTCGTACAGGCCCCGCGTGGTGACGTCCTTGGCGGCGTAGCCGTCGATCAGCTCCTGGACCTCGGCGGCGACGGCCGCGCGGTCTTCGGGGAGCCGGTCGGCCTTGAACACCGACCACATCGTGTACCTGATCACCTGGTTGAGGTCTCGGGCCTTCGGCTTGTCACTCACGGTTCTTCTTCTCTCAACTGGTCGATGACGCGGGCGACGGCCGCCCGCGCCGTGGACACGCAGGCGGGGATCCCGACCCCATCGTAGGCGGCGCCGCACAGGGCCAGCCCTCGGTACCCCGCCACGGCCGCGCGGATGCGCGCGACGCGGTCCAGGTGCCCCACGTCGTACTGCGGCAGCGCCCCGCCCCAGCGGGTGACCCTGGCGTCCACCGGCAGTTCGCTCACCGCGCAGGTGGTGGCCAGCTCGGTCATCACCGCGGCCTTGAGCTCGGCGTCGGAGCGCTGCAGGGCGTGCTCCTCGCCGAAGCGGCCGATGGAGGCGCGCAGCAGTACCGTCCCGGGGTCGTGGCCGCGCCGGTCCGGCCACTTGACCGAGCTGAAGGTGACCGCCTTGACGTCCCGCTTCTCCACCGCGGGCACGAGGTAGCCGGTGCCCGTGGGCGGCTCGGGGAAGGCGGAGGCGTGGTAGGCCAGGCTGATGATCGCCATGCTGGCGTACTCGATGCCCGCCAGCTCGCTCGCCGCGGCCGGGACGACGTCGGCCAGCAGCCTGCTCGCCGGGGTCGCCGGCACCGCGAGCACCACGCCGTCGGCGTCCAGCAGCTCGGGCGCCTGCGCGGGGCCCAGCACCAGCCGCCAGCCCCGCGGCGTGCGCTTCAGCTCCCGCACCATCGCCTCGGTGCGCAGGTCCACGCCCTCCTTGACCAGGATCCCGGCCATGAGGACCGGCAGCGAGCCCATGCCGTCCCGCAGGGTGGCGAACGGCGGGCCGGTCTTCCCGGCGGCGGCCTCCCGCAGCTCGCGCGCGGCCAGGACCAGCGAGCGCTGGGTGCGGCTGGCCTGCGCGAACTGCGGCAGCGCCGCCTCGAACGACAGGCGGTCGATCCGCCCGGCGTAGACGCCGCCCAGCAGCGGCTCCACCAGCCGGTCCACGATCTCCCGGCCCAGCCGGTCCGCCACGTAGTCGGCGACCGAGACGTCCGCTCCGCGCGGGGTGGGCCGCTTGGCCAGGTCCAGCGCGGCACGGGCGACGCCCGCCTGGGAGATCACCCCGGACTGGGCGAGCGCCACCAGGTCGGAGGGGATGCCCATGATCTGGCCCTCGGGCAGGGGGCGCAGTCCGCCGTGGCTGAGGACCGACGCGCCCGCGGCGCCGGGATGGATCAGCTCGCCGGCCAGGCCGAGCTCCTCGATCAGCCCGATGCCCTCGGGCCGCCGGATGACCACGGACTCGGCACCCTCGTCCAGCTGCTGGCCCGCGATCTCGCCGACCCGCAGCTTGCCCCCCACCACGGGAGAGCCCTCCAGCACCGTCACCCGCGTTCCGGCACGGCTCAGATACCACGCCGCGGCCAGCCCGGAGATCCCGCCGCCCACGACCACCACATGCTTGGCATTCACCTCTCCACCTTGGCAGAGCCCCGCGCGCGCCGCGGCCATCTCGCAGTGTGAGATGGGCGTCACCTCGGCCGTGACCTTTTCGACGCCGCTCTGTGCTCTTGGAGCTGCAACGCCCAGAAGTTCAGAACCCGTCCTAGAAGCATGCGAAAAGCCCTCTGTGCCGTAGCCGCTCTCCTCGTGCTGACCGGTTGCTCCAGCTCCACGGACCAATCGACTTCCCTCCAAGCCGACGCTCCCCGGGCCGCCGCGCCGGAGGGCTCCGCCTACCAGGCGGAGCCCTCCGCCCGGGAGAGCTCCGCGCCGTCCGCGGCCGACCGGGAGACCGGCGACACCGGCACGGAGCAGCGCGCCATCGCCTACACGGCGGACCTGCGGGTCCGGGTGGAGAAGGTGGAGCCCGCCACCGTGAAGGCCAAGGAGCTCGTCGACGCCGCGAAGGGGTACGTGGCCCGGGAGCGCACGTACGGCACCACCCCGTCCGCGCGGCTGGACTTCCAGGTGCCCGCCGAGCGCTACCCCGAGGTGCTCGACGCCCTGGCGAAGCAGCTGGGCGAGAAGGTCTCCCTGGAGCAGTCCGCCGAGGACGTCACCGAGGAGATCGCCGACGTCGACAGCCGCGTGGAGTCCGCCGAGGCGGCGCTGAAGCGGCTGCGCACCCTGCTGAGCCGGGCCGGCACGGTCGGCGAGGTGCTCCAGGTGTCGGAGGAGCTCGACCAGCGCCAGGCCGACCTCGACGCGCTGAAGGCCCGCCAGAAGAGCCTCTCCAAGCGGGTGAAGGAGGCGGCGATCACCCTGGTCGTGGTCTCGGAGAAGGAGGAGCCCGCCGAAGAGGACGACTCCGGTTTCCTCGGCGGGCTCAAGGCCGGCTGGTCGGACTTCACCGGCTTCGTCTCCGGTCTGCTGACCGGCGTGGGCTGGCTGCTGCCCTTCTCCCCGTTCCTGGTCGGCCTGTTCTTCCTGGGCCGCTTCCTGATCCGGCGCCGCGCGCGGCGCCGCGGTCAGGCGGCGTAGGGGCGCCGCTCCCTCGCCTCCTTCAGCGACCGCGCCCACCAGTCGAGCTGGCCCAGCATGGTCTTGGCGGCGGCATCGGCGGCCTCGGAGCCGCCGAGCGCGCCGTCCTCACCGAGCGACTCCCAGTAGTTCGCGAAGCTCACCTGGTCGCGGACGGTCACCGCGTGCAGCTCGGCGAAGACGCCGCGCAGGTGCTCCACGGCCCGCAGGCCGCCGGAGACCCCGCCGTAGGAGACGAACCCGACGGGCTTGGCCTGCCACTGGGTGAAGTGCCAGTCGACCAGGTTCTTGATCGAGGCGGGGTAGCTGTGGTTGTACTCCGGCGTGATCACCACGAAGGCGTCCGCCCGCTCCAGCCGGGGGGTGAGCCGGGCCAGGACGCCGGCCGTCTCCGCGTCCGGGCCCCTCTCCCGGTCGGGCAGCGCGAGCGGGAGGGCGTACTCCGCCGGGTCGATCACGTCGAGGTCGAAGGCGCCTTCGGCGCGGGCGGTGAACCAGTCGGCGACGGCGGGGCCGAAGCGCCCGTCGCGGACGCTGGCGATGAGGACGGCGAGACGTACGTTGTCGGTTGTCATGGACCCAGGCTGGCGGCCCCGCGGCCGGACAGGGAGGCCGTGCCGAGACTGGCCCTGACAGGGCCACGATCCGGCGGGCGGCGGTGGGTAGATTCACGACCATGGCCGAGAACGAGCTCAGCGTCTTCCTGCGCGCCCGCCGGGAGGCGATCACCCCCGGGGAGGTGGGACTGCCGTCCGGGCCCCGCCGCCGCACCCCGGGGCTGCGCCGCAGCGAACTGGCCACCCTCGCCGGCATCAGCGTGGAGTACCTCACCCGCCTGGAGCAGGGCCGCGACCGCAACCCCTCGCCGCAGGTGCTGAGCGCGCTCGCCGACGCGCTGCGGCTCACCACCGAGGAGCGGCTCTACCTGCGGTTCGCGGCGAAGAGCGCGGCGGGCGACTCCTTCATGTCCTGTCCGGGCGCCCACCCGCCCGAGGAGGAGCCGCGCCCGAGCCTGCTGGCGATCCTGGAGGGGCTGGAGCCCGCGCCCGCCCTGCTGCACAACCGGCTCGGCGACGTCCTGGCCCGCACCCCGGCGTTCGAGCGGCTGGCCGGGCCGCTCGGCCTGCTGGACGACCCGCGGCCCAACCTGCTGCGCTTCGTCTTCACCGACCCGCGGGCGCGGGAGGCCTACCCCGAGTGGGACGAGGTCGCCGAGCGGCGGCTGCACTCCGTCCGGCACGACCAGCCGCCGGGCGACCCGTACCTGACGGGCCTGCTGGACGAGCTCTCCGCCTCCGTGGGCGCGGACTTCGCCACCAGGCTCGCGTGCGGACCCGTCGTCCCGCCCTACTCGGGCGTCGAACTCGTCCGGCACCCCGAGGCCGGCCTGCTCCGGCTCTGCTACGACACCCTGGCCAGCGGCGACCAGCGGCTCCTGGTCTACCAGCCCGCGGACACCGCCACCGCCCGCGCCCTGGAGCGCCTGGCGGGCTTCGGCGCGCTGCGCTCGGTGGACCGCGAGGCCGTCTGACCTGTCCGATCCGGGGGGCGACCCCCGGACCCCCGGGGAGCGCCCAGCCGATCCTCGCTTCGCTGCGGTCGACAGCACCCCAGACCGGGGGACGACCCCCGGACCCCCGGGGAGCGCCCAGCCGATCCTCGCTTCGCTGCGGTCGGCTGTGCGCTAGCCGACCGCGAGGCGGGCGGACTCGGCGTGGACGAAGTCGGCCAGGCGGGCGAGCTGGTCGGGGTTGGTGGACGGCAGCACGCCGTGGCCCAGGTTGAAGATGTGGCCCTCGGCGGCGCGGCCGCGGCGCAGGACGTCGGCGGCGCGCTCCTCCACGACCTCCCAGGGGGCCAGCAGGACCGACGGGTCCAGGTTGCCCTGCAGGGCGCGGCCGGCCGGGACGCGGCGCGCGGCCTCGTCCAGCGGCACCCGCCAGTCGACGCCGACGACGTCCGCGCCGGCCTCGCCCATGAGGCCCAGCAGCTCGCCGGTGCCCACCCCGAAGTGGATGCGCGGCACGTCGGTGAACTCGGCGAAGATCCGCTCGCTGTAGGGCATGACGTAGCGGCGGTAGTCGTCGGGCGCCACCGCGCCGACCCAGCTGTCGAACAGCTGCACGGCACCGGCGCCCGCCGCCACCTGGGTGCGCAGGAAGCCGATGGTGATCTCGGTCAGCGCCGCCATGAGCGCGTGCCACATCTCCGGCTCGGCGTACATCATCGCCTTGGTCCGGTCGTGGTTCTTGGAGGGGCCGCCCTCGATGAGGTAGGAGGCCAGGGTGAAGGGCGCCCCGGCGAAGCCGATCAGCGGGGTGGCGCCCAGCTCGGCGACGAGGCCGCGGATCGCCTCGGTGACGTAGGGGACGTCGTCGGGCGTCAGCGCGCGCAGCCGGGCCAGGTCCTCCCTGCGGCGGATCGGGTCGGCGATGACCGGGCCGACGCCCGGCTTGATGTCCAGGTCGATGCCGACCGCGCGCAGCGGGACCACGATGTCGCTGAAGAAGATCGCCGCGTCGACCGCGTAGCGCCGCACCGGCTGCAGGGTGATCTCGACGATGAGGTCGGGTGTCGCGCAGGCCTCCAGCATCGGGATGCCTTCGCGAACCCGCAGGTACTCGGGGAGCGAGCGGCCCGCCTGGCGCATGAACCAGACAGGGGTGTGGGGCACCGGCTGCCGGCGGCAGGCGCGGAGGAACGCGGAGTCTTCAGCGGGCATACCCCATGGTCCCATGGAAGCGCGGGTGTCACGAGCCGGGGTGAGCTTTGCCTCTGCGGCACCGGATTCAGCAGAGATTCAGGACACGCCGCGCGATATCCCTCGATAAACATGACTCTGCTGGCATTTTCTGTTCCGGCGGTAAATCCCTGGCGAAGACCGGGCACGCCGTGCAGATCATCGACGTCATACGTGAGCTGAGGTCTCAAGTGCCTCCATTCCCCAGTGGCCCCACCGGCGTGGCACTCCCCCCCTCAGGGGGGCCGGAGATCTACGCTCGGCGGATGGCGCCCCCGAACGGAGTGCCCGCCTCCTTCCAGCGGGCGGTCGAGAGTTTCCGGGCCGCGCTGGAGGGCGACCCCGAACGTCCCGAGCTGGAGTTCGAGGAGATGCCCGCCCCGCAGCGGCTGGCCCCCCATTCCGCCGCCCTGTCGGCCGCCGTCGTGCGCGACGACGCCGAGCTGGCCGTCGGGCGGCTGATCCTGCTGCACGACCCCAAGGGCCGCCCCGGCTGGGACGGCGGGTTCCGGCTGGTCGCCTACGTGCGGGCCGAGCTGGAGCCGGACATCGCCGACGATCCGCTGATCGGCGAGGTCGCCTGGAGCTGGCTCACCGAGGCGCTGGCCGAGGCCGGCTCCTCCGCCGAGTCGGGCACCATCACCCGGGCCGTCAGCGAGAGTTTCGGTAGCAAGCAGGACGAACCCGCCACCACGGAGCTGGAACTCCGGGCATCATGGTCTCCCTCCGGGCAGGACATGAGGGATCACGTGCGGGCGTGGTCCGAGGTGATGTGCATGGCGGCCGGGCTCCCCCCGCGCGGGGTCCGCGATCTGAAGGACGTACGGTAGCCGAGTGGAAGAAGGTCGGGCGGCACCGTCGCCGCTGCTGGAACCCAGGGAGGGCGTCCCGCCCGTCATCGCCTCCGACGCCGCCCTCGACGAGGCGGTCGCGGCGTTCGCCGCGGGCACGGGACCGGTCGCGGTCGACGCCGAACGTGCTTCGGGATACCGCTACGGGCAGCGCGCCTATCTGGTGCAGCTGCGCCGCGCGGGCGCGGGGACCGCGCTGATCGACCCGGTCGCCTGCCCCGACCTGAGCGATCTGAACCGCGCCCTGGCCGGCGCCGAGATGGTGCTGCACGCCGCCAACCAGGACCTGCCGTGCCTGGCCGAGGTGGGCCTGGCCCCCCGGACGCTCTTCGACACCGAGCTGGCCGGCCGGCTGCTGGGCTACCCCCGGGTCGGCCTCGGCGCGATGGTCGAGTCGGTGCTGGGCTTCACCCTGGAGAAAGGCCACTCGGCCGCCGACTGGTCGACCCGGCCGCTGCCCGACGACTGGCTGCGCTACGCCGCCCTGGACGTCGAGCTGCTGGTGGAGCTGCGGGACGTCCTGTACGCCGAGCTGGTCACCGCGGGCAAGCTGGAGTGGGCGCTGCAGGAGTTCGGCGCGATCGCCGACGCGCCGCCCAAGCCGCCGCGCAGCGACCCGTGGCGGCGCACGTCGGGCATCCACCGGGTGCGCAACCGGCGGGGGCTGGCCGTGGTCCGCGAGGTGTGGGAGACCCGCGAGCGGCTCGCCCGGGAGCTGGACCTCTCCCCCGGCCGGGTGCTGCCCGACACCGCGATCGTGGAGATGGCGCTGGCGCAGCCGCGCACCATGGCCGACCTGTTCGAGATCGCCGCGGTCAAGGGGCGCAACGCCCGCCGCCACACCACGCTGTGGCTGCGCGCGGTCTCCCGCGGCCGCCAGCTGCCCGAGCCGGCGCTGCCCGAGCAGAACCTCCCCGGCGAGGGTCCGCCGCCCGCCCACCGCTGGGCCGAGCGCGACCCCGAGGCCGCCGCCCGCCTGTCGGCCGCCCGCACCGTCGTGGCGGCCCTCGCCGACGAGCACGTCCTGCCCAGCGAGAACCTGGTCCAGCCCGACTTCATCCGCCGCCTCTCCTGGTCCCCTCCCCAGTCCCCGGACCCAGAGGCCATCAGGGCCGCGCTGGACGGCCTGGGCGCCCGCCCCTGGCAGGCCGACCTGGTGTCGGTGCCCCTGGCCAAGGCCTGGCTCCGGCTGGAGAGCAAAGGCGAGCTGTGAGCCCCGCCCCTCAGGGGCCGCGGGTCTCGTCGGGGACGGGAGCGGCCGCCAGGCCGTTCTCCGCGGGAACGGCGTCGGTCCAGAAGGCGACGCGGCCCTCCGGGGTGCGGACGCGGTCCGCGCGCAGGCCCTCCAGCCACCGGTAGACGACCTTGCCGGTGGCGTTCCTGGGCAGTTCGGGGATGAAGAAGACGTCCCTGGGGACGGCGTGGCGGGCGATCTGGTCGCGGATGTGCTCGCGGACGGCCGTCTCGCTCAGCTCCCTGCCGGGCCGCAGGACGACGTAGGCCGCCAGGCGCTGCCCGTACTCGCTGTCCTTGACGCCCGCCACCGCCGCCTCCAGGACCTCCGGGAGGCGTGCCAGGACGTCCTCGACCTCGCGCGGCACCACGTTCTCGCCGCCGGAGACGACCATGCCGTCCTGCCGTCCGTCCACGTGGAGCAGGCCGCGGGCGTCCAGGTGGCCGAGGTCGCCGGTGCACATCAGGCCCTCCCACACCTCGGTGGGGTCGCCGCTGGTGTAGCCCTCGAAGGCGTTCTCGTTGGCGGCGAAGATACGGCCGATGGTCGCGCGGGGCAGCCGCCTGCCGTCGTCGCCGACGATGGCCACGGACGTGCCGCGCGGCGGACGGCCCGCGGTTCCGGGGTCCATCCTCAGCTCCCTGGGACCGGCGATGCTCACCCAGCTCGCCTCGGTGGAGCCGTAGACGTTGTAGAGGTGGTCGCCGAAGGCGTCCATGAACCGGTGCGCGAGGTCTCCGGGCAGCGCTGATCCGCTGAGCGCGACCACGCGCAGGCCGCGGGTGTCGTAGGACTCCCGCACCGCCTCCGGCAGCTCCATGACGCGCTGGATCATCACGGGGACGGCGAAGAGCGCGCTCCTGCGCCACCGGCCCAGCTCGGCCAGGGTCTGCTCCGGGTCGAACCTGCGGTGCAGCACCAGGGTGGCCCGCAGGCCCAGCCCGAGCTGGAGGGCGGCGAAGCCCCACATGTGGAAGACGGGCGCGTCCACCACGAAGGTCTGCCTGCTGCGCAGCGGGACCCGCGACAGGATCGAGCCCAGCGGGCCCAGGCCGGGGCGGGGCCTGCGGCGGGCGCCCTTGGGCCGGCCGCCGGTGCCGGAGCTGAGCATGATGACCCGCCCGTCGGAGTGCGGCGGCTCCAGCGGGCGGTGCGGGGCGTCGGCGATGAGGTGCTCCAGCAGCGTGCCGCCGGGCATCGGCGCGTCGGTCCACACGACGCTCTCGCGCAGGGGGCGCGGGCAGGCCGCCAGCATCGCGGCGAACTCGGCGTCGCAGACCAGCAGGTCGGGCCGGAACTCGGTGAGCACCGACCGCAGCTGGCCGGGGCCCGAGCCGGTGTTGAGCAGCACGGTCTCGGCGCCGCGCTTCCCGCACGCCACGAGCGTCTCCACCAGGCCGCGGTGGTTGCGGCACAGGACGCCGACGCGGGGGCGCGGGCCGCTCAGCGGGAGGGCGAGCGCGAGCCGGTCGGTGCGCTCGTCGAGCTCGGCGTAGGTGAGCGAGCCGCCGTCGTCGATGACGGCGGTCCTGCCGGGCTGCGCCGCCGCGGCCGCCTTGACCAGGCCGCCGAGCGTGGTGCCCCAGTGCTGGAGGGTGTTCAGCGCGCGGACCACCCGGACGGGGTGGGCCAGGTGCAGGATGCCCGAGCCGAGCAGCACGAAGAAGAGGTCGACCGCATGGCCCAGCCGCTGCTTCAACCCCGGCCTGTAGGCGGGCCTCGCGTGCACCACCGCGTCCTCCCGGTGACTTTCCGCCACCGTAACCACGCGTGGCGTGCCCCACAAGTGGCCATAACCCGAAAACAACGGGGGTTTTTTCGCTCCGGCGGAGCACGGCGGGAGAACGCCCGTGTCAGTGATTACTGACTAGTAACATGATGAGTTACCGGCGAGTAGCTTCGCCGGTTCCGAGCCTTGAAGCCTTAAGGAGACCTGATCGTGCCTCGCATCGCACGTGATGTCGTGTTCGTCGACGGCGTACGCACGCCGTTCGGCAAGGCCGGGCCCAAGGGCCTGTACGCCGAGACCCGCGCCGACGACCTGGTCGTCCGCGCCATCCGTGAACTCATCCGGCGCAACCCCGGCCTGCCGCCCGAGCGGGTGGACGAGGTCTCCATCGCCGCCACCACCCAGACCGGCGACCAGGGCCTGACCATCGGCCGGTCCGCCGCGGTGCTGGCGGGCCTGCCCAAGTCGGTGCCCGGCTACGCGATCGACCGCATGTGCGCGGGCGCGATGACCGCGGTCACCACCACCGCCTCGGGCATCTCCTTCGGCGCCTACGACGTGGTCATCGCCGGCGGCGTCGAGCACATGGGCCGCCACCCCATGGGCGAGGGCGTCGACCCCAACCCGCGGTTCCTCACCGACAAGGTCGTCGACCCCTCCGCGCTGGTCATGGGCCTGACCGCGGAGAACCTGCACGACCGCTACCCGCAGATCACCAAGGAGCGCTGCGACGCCTACGCGGTGCGCTCCCAGGACAAGCTCGCCGCCGCCTACGCCGCCGGGAAGGTCCAGCAGGACCTGGTGCCGACCGCGATCCGCTCGGCCGACCGGGGCTGGGGCCTGGCCACCGCCGACGAGCCGCCGCGCCCCGGCACCACGGTCGAGGACCTGGCCGGGCTCAAGACCCCGTTCCGCGTCGCGGGCAACGTGACCGCGGGCAACGCCGCCGGGCTCAACGACGGCGCCACCGCCTGCCTGCTCATGGCCGAGGACGTCGCCGCGGAGCTGGGCCTGCCCGCCCGCATGCGCCTGGTCGACTTCGCCTTCGCCGGCGTCGAGCCCGAGGTCATGGGCATCGGCCCGGTCCCGGCGACGGAGAAGCTGCTGGCCCGCAACGGGCTCTCCGTCCAGGACATCGGCCTGTTCGAGATCAACGAGGCCTTCGCCGTGCAGGTCCTGGCCTTCCTCGACCACTTCAAGATCGACGAGGACGACCCGCGGGTCAACCCGTGGGGCGGCGCGATCGCCGTCGGCCACCCGCTGGCATCCTCGGGCGTGCGGCTGATGAACCAGCTCGCCCGCCACTTCGCCGAGCGCCACGACGTGCGCTACGGCCTCACCACCATGTGCGTCGGCATGGGCATGGGCGGAAGCGTTCTCTGGGAGAACCCGAACTGGGAAGGCGCGCAGAAGTGAGCGACCTCAGCGAGATCTTCGCCGACGAAGTGGTCACCAAGGCCCTCGTCCGCGACGTCGAACTCCCCCGCGGTGCGGGCACGATGGCCCTCATCACGCTGGACAACGGGTTCGACCACACCAAGCCCAACACCTTCGGCCCCAACGGGCTGGCCGAGCTGGGCAAGGCCGTCGACGCCGTCGCGGCCCGCGCCGCCGCCGGGGAGATCGTCGCGGTCGGCCTCACCGGCAAGCCGTTCATCTTCGCCGTGGGCGCCGACCTCAAGGGCATCCCGCTGATCCGCGACCGCGCGCAGGCGCTGGCGATCGGCAGGCTCGGCCACGACGTGTTCCGCCGCCTCGGCGAGCTGGAGGTGCCCTCCTTCGCCTACTACAACGGCGCGGCCATGGGCGGCGGCGTCGAGGTCGGCCTGCACTGCACCTACCGCACGGTCTCGCGCGGCGTCCCGGCGTTCTCCCTGCCCGAGGCGTTCCTGGGCCTGGTGCCCGGCTGGGGCGGCACCTACCTGCTGCCGCACCTCATCGGCGCGGAGAAGGCGCTCAAGCTCATCATCGACAACCCGCTCGCCCAGAACCGGGCGATCAAGGGGCAGCAGGTCTTCGACCTGGGCGTCGCCGACGCGGTCTTCGACACCGCCGACTTCCTCGAGGAGTCCCTGGCCTGGACCGCGCGCGTGCTCAAGGGCGAGGTGAAGGTCGAGCGCCCCGCGGTCGACCGGGGCAAGGCCTGGGACGACGCGGTCAACATGGCCGGTTTCGTCCTGGAGGGCAGGCTGCACGGCTCGGCGCCCGCGCCCGTGCGCGCGCTGGAGCTGGTCCGCCTGGCCAAGGACCGCACCCGCGACGAGGGCTTCGCCGCCGAGGACGAGGCGCTGGCCGACCTCATCATGTCCGACGAGCTGCGGGCCGGCCTGTACGCCTTCGACCTGACCCAGAAGCGCGCCAAGCGCCCCGCCGGCGCCCCGGACAAGGCGCTGGCCCGCAAGGTCTCCAAGGTCGGCGTGGTGGGCGCGGGCCTGATGGCCGGGCAGCTGGCGCTGCTGTTCGCCCAGCGCCTGGAGGTGCCGGTCGTCATGACCGACCTGGACCAGGCGCGCCTGGACCGGGGCGTGGCCTACGCCCGCGGCGAGGTCGACAAGCTGCTGGCCAAGGGGCGGGTCAACGCCGACAAGGCCAACCGGCTCAAGGCGCTGATCACCGGCTCGCTCACCAAGGACGCCTTCGCCGACGCCGACTTCGTCATCGAGGCGGTCTTCGAGGAGATGTCGGTCAAGCAGCAGGTGTTCGCCGAGGTCGAGGCGGTCGTCTCCCCCGAGTGCCTGCTGGCGACCAACACCTCGTCCCTGTCGGTGGGCGAGATGGCGAGCGGGCTGGAGCACCCCGAGCGCGTGGTGGGCTTCCACTTCTTCAACCCGGTCGCGGTGCTGCCGCTGCTGGAGATCGTCCGCGCCGAGGCCACCGACGACGCGACGCTGGCCACGGCCTTCGCCGTCGGCAAGAAGCTGAAGAAGTCCTGCGTGCTGGTCAAGGACGCCCCGGCGTTCGTGGTCAACCGGGTCCTGCTGCGCCTGCTCGCCGAGATCGTCGGCGCGGTGGAGGAGGGCACCCCGATCGAGGTGGCCGAGCGCGCCGCGCAGCCGCTGGGCCTGCCGATGAGCCCGTTCACGCTGCTCGGCCTGGTCGGCCCGGCGATCGCCCTGCACGTCAACGAGACGCTCCACGAGGCCTTCCCCGAGCGGTTCCCGGTGTCGGAGCGGTTCCGGCGGTTCGTGGCGTCCGGCAAGCCCGGCGTCTACCTCCCGGACCTCACCCTCGACCCCGAGGCCGTGGAGCTCTTCTCCGGCGGCGACCGGCCCTCCACCGAGGAGCAGGTCCTGACCAGGGCCGTGGAGGGACTGGCCCAGGAGGTACGTATCATGGTGGACGAGGGTGTCGTAGCGGCGCCCGAGGACATCGACCTGTGCCTGATCCTTGGCGCCGGCTACCCGTTCCATCTCGGCGGCATCACGCCGTACCTGGATCGCGCCGGAATCTCGGAGAAGGTCACCGGGAACCGATTCCTCGCCCCGGGCGTTGCATCTGTGGGATAGGGATCGTCCCGAAGGACCAGCCGGGCGCGGGACTGGGGGGTTACCGGCCCGGCTGATGGAAGGCGTGGCGGGGCGGGGCGGGAGGGGGG